>CALIOL010000051.1 GCA_938044705.1 uncultured Ilumatobacter sp.
GAAATTCGCCTGACAGACTCCCCGCATGACCTCCCCGATCCCAGCTGCAGCCATCGACGCCGAGACGCCGACGTCGCGCGCTGTCTTCAGGCTCATCGCCGGCAGCTTCGGGGCCACCAACCGAGAGTGCGACACGCTGCGCCAGGACCTCCTTGCGAAGTGGGATCGCAGCGAAGGCGCCCCCGAACTCGTGCATCGCCTCGACGCTCTCGACCGGTCGGACCCGGACGGGTCACGGGGCGCTGAAGCTCGCCTCGCCGTGTGGTTCTCGTTCGACGACCCGGGCACCGGCTTCATCGTGGCTGCGGACGATCCCATGCTCGCCAGAACGCCTGACGAGTTGCGAGATCGACTCGCGGCAGTTCCTCGCCCAGAGCGAGACTGAGCGTCGACGGGCGGCTCGAATCAGCCCAGCGTGGCGAATGCTCGCACCGTGAACGTGCCACAGCCTTCGATCTTGGGCGGAACTGCGGTGAAGGTGAAACCCGTCGCCGGGAGCGCGTCCAACCCCGTGAGGTGCTCGATGATCGGAGTGTCGTTGCGAAGCAGCGCCGTGTGCACGGGCCGTTCACCGGTCACGGTCGAGTCGATGTTCAACGTGTCGATCCCCACGCAGGCCACGCCTGCCGCAACGAGCCTGTCGGCGGCCGACTCGGTGATGAACGGGTGCGAGGAGAAGTAGGCCTCCGAACCCCAGTGCCGGGCATGATCGGTCCTGATCAGCACGGCGTGGCCTGCCAAGCCCGAGAGGTCTCGGTCGGCCAGATCGATCGCCGGTTCTCCGACGTGGTCGAAGCAGACCGCCGGGACCGAGGCGACCCGTTCCAGCGCGAGTCCCGTGAGGTCGTGGCCGTCAGCGAATCGGTGGAACGGCACGTCGAGGTAGGTCCCGGTGTTCGTGCACATCGTGACGAGGCCGATTTGAAACGTCAGGCCCGGCCCATAGATCTGCTCCGCAGCCTCGCGCGACAGATGATCTGCGATTTCCGGGGTCGGCAGGCCGGGGTAGGTGAGCATGCCATCGGTGATTTCATGGCTGAGGTCGACGTGGAGAACCATGCCTTCAGTGTCGCCCGGGCAGGACGGGATCGTGAGCCGAGATGGCCACGATTTCCGCCGATCTGAGACGCCGGCCTCGTCGCTGCGGTCGTCCTGCGACCTTTAAGTGCGAGCAGCGGTCACCGAGTTTGGCATTGTGTGATGATGGCAGACACCGACGCAACGCCAACCACGGTCTACGACCTGCTCATCGTTGGCGGTTCCGCCGGCGGACTCTCGGTGGCGATCTCGTCGTTGCGAAGCGGTCTGCAACGAGTACGCATCCTCGAGTCGGCGTCGCGGGTTGCGCTGCCCGACCTCATCGGGCCGAATCAACTCGATGTCGGTTTCGGCGAGACCGTCAGCTCGATCGACCTGCGCGATGACCACCTCGTGGTCGACACCAATCGTCTGAGCTACCGCACGCGAGCGGTGTTGGTCGCCGACCGACATTCCGACCCGGCGTGGTCACCATCGATCGCACTTCCGGCGAGCGACCGCATCCACATCGGCAGTGCGGGCCCCTTCAGTGACGACGACATCCTCGTCGTCGGGCTTTCCGACCACGCCGTCGAACTGTGCGCTCAGCTCGTCGATACCGGGAACCGCGTCGTGCTTGCCGCGAGCGGGCTCGATCCTTCGTTGCTCTCGCCTGCGGCTGCGACCGTGCTGCGCCGCCTCGAACGCGAACGCCAAGCGACGCTGCTGTACCGATCGACGCCGAAGAACTTCACCTTGGTCAACGGCTTCCCGATGGCGGACTTCGGCGACCGGCGCACCCCTGACCTCCAGTTCGACCAGGTCGTCTTCGCACCGGGCCGGATCATGGCCCAGCCCGACGCCGTCGGTACCACCGCTGCCGCGCTCGAGTCCGGCAAGATCTGGTTCATCGGCGAACCCGGCGACGACGCCCCAGCCACTACGGCCGAGGGCTGGCAGGTCGGCGTCCAGATGGCCGAAGCACTCTTTCCGGAGCTCGATGTCGCCCCCGTTGCTCCGGGACTCGAACGTCGCACCCAACACCCGGGAGCCATCGAAGAGCTGCGCGAGGAGCACTACAACGCGACGATCACCGCGTTCGAGCCCACCCACTCCGACCTGTGGGTCCTGCGCGTCAAGCCCGACCAGGGTGACACGTCCTACCTTCCGGGGCAGTACGCCTCGCTCGGGCTCGGATTCTGGGAAGAACGCATCGATGATGCTCCGGACCCTGACGCCGAGAAGCGCTGGGACAAGCTGATCCGGCGCTCGTACTCGATCTCGTCGCGCATGTTCGATGAACACGGCTACCTCACCGACGACAACGGACTCGACGAGCTCGAGTTCTACATCGTTCTCGTCCCTCCAACGGAAGACAACACGCCGGCCCTCACGCCGCGCCTGGCCAAGAAACAGGTCGGCGACCGCATCTACCTCGGCCCGAAGGTCGCTGGGAGGTACACCCTCAAGCCGGTCATCGACCCGAAGTCCGAGATCGTGTTCTTCTCCACCGGGACGGGCGAAGCACCACACAACGGCATGGTCGTCGAGCTACTCCGCAAGGGCCACACCGGCCCCATCATCTCCGCGGTCACCGTGCGCGAGTCGAAGGACCTCGGCTACGAAGACAAGCATCGCGAACTCGAAGAGCGCTACCCGAATTACCACTACATGCCGATGCCGACCCGCGAACCCGGAGTGCCGAAGCGCTACCTTCAAGATCTCATCAAGGACGACGACTTCTCGACGAAGCTCGGCGTGACGCTGAACCCTGACACCTCGCACGTGTTCCTGTGCGGGAACCCCGCGATGATCGGCATTCCGGAGGAGGAAGACGGGGAGTTGAAGTTCCCTGAAACGGTCGGCGTGGTCCAACTCCTGACCGAGCGAGGATTCACCGTTGATCGCCGCAACGCTCCGGGGAACGTCCACTTCGAAGAGTACTGGTGAGCGTCACATCGACCTAGGGTCTGTTCATGGGTTCATCCGATGCCTACGGTCTCGGGTATCACGACGTGGACGGAGACGAGCACACGGGTGTGCTCGTCGAGAACATGGATGCCACCGCCGAGTGGCGGGCGACTCGCCAGCTCCGGAGCTGGGAACGTCAGCAACTCGGTCTGGCGGTCGGAGAACGCCTCCTCGACGTCGGTTGCGGACGCGGGGAAGCCGCCATCGCCCTCGGCGCAGACCTCGGCCCCATGGGGGAATTGGTCGGCGTCGATGCGAGCGCTGCCATGATCGAGGTCGCTCGTCAAGGAATCGGCGAACTCTCGTGTGCTGTCCGATTCTCCGTCGGCGATGCGTACGCACTCGTCGAGGCCGATGGCGCATTCGACGTCGTCCGCTCGGAACGGACCCTGCAGTGGTTGCCTGCGCCAGGCGACGTCGTGAAGGAGTTCGGTCGCGTCCTGCGCCGCGGAGGCCGTCTGTCGCTGATCGACACGGATTGGTCGACACTGCATCTCGATGTCGGCGACCCGAAGATCACCCGGATGATCAGCGAAGGATTGCGCATCGAACAGCGTCGGCCGTCCAACGTCGGGCGACGACTCGCGACGCTCGCTGCTGATTCGGGTTTCGAGGTGACGGCGGAGACCACGGCGACACAGATCTGGTCCACATGGAACCCCGACGAATCACCGGCACCGGACGGCTGTTTCTCGATGAGCAGCCTGGCTGAGGATCTCGTCGAGCGAGGTCAGCTCGAGGCACGCAGTGCGACGCAATTGGTGCGCAGCATCGAAGACGCGGCGCGGGAGCGGCGCTTCACGATGTCGTTGAAGATGCACGCGATCATCGCCCGACGGGCGGCACCCACCTCAGGCCCTGCGGGTTGATTCCACCTCGTTGAGATCCAGATGGTTACGCATGTACTGGTTCTTGGCGTCTGTGGTGGGCTGATAGTCCCACGCTGAGAAACGCCCTTGGCGCATCGCCCGATCGACAGTTGCGCGTGCCTCCTGGCTCGCACGGACATCGGACAAGATCTGGTCGGCGTCCCAGCGCTGGAGAACTTCGGACGTGAAGTCGGCAACGATGTCGAGGTGTTCCTGGTCGCCGACCAGGTTCCGTAGCTCGTGCGGGTCCGCGTCCACATCGAACAACTGCGCCCCGTCGGGCTGCGACCACACGAACTTCCACGGCCCTCGCCGAATCATGAAGATCGGCGCCACCGCGCCTTCCCCCAGGTACTCCCCCACGACGGTTCTCTCCGAGTCGGCGTCCGCGCCGACCAGCGGCATCACGCTCGCACCGTCGAGCAGCTCCGGCAC
The DNA here is from genome assembly GCA_938044705.1 of uncultured Ilumatobacter sp. Classification (GTDB taxonomy): domain Bacteria; phylum Actinomycetota; class Acidimicrobiia; order Acidimicrobiales; family Ilumatobacteraceae; genus Ilumatobacter_A. The sequence goes on from CALIOL010000051.1 coordinate 4,293, forward strand.
GTCGACGCCGGCGAGGTCAAGCAGCGTCGGGGCGACATCGAGCAGTCCGACATGTGAGCTGTTGATGGAACCGCCACTGCCATCGGCTGCCATATCGGGCGTGCGCACGATGAACGGCACGCGACATGCGTGCTCGAAGTAGCTCATCTTGTACCAGAGGCCACGCTCGCCGAGCATGTCTCCGTGATCAGCGGTGAAGATCACGACGGTGTCGTCGGCCATGTCGTGGCGGTCGAGGACATCGAGCATCTCACCGATGTGATGATCGACGTACGAGATGTTCGCGAGGTAGGCGTGGCGCGCTGTTCGGATCTGCTCGTCGGTGACCGCGGTGATGTCGGCAGCAATCACCTTGCGAAGCCGTCGACTGTGCGGGTCGATGTCGGCATCGTCGAGTGCGCCGATCGTCGGCAGCGGAATGGCGTCGTGGTCGTAGAGATCCCAGAACTCCTGACGAGCGACGTAGGGGTCATGCGGATGCGTGAATGAAGCCGTCATCATCCACGGCCGGTCGTCGTCCGTTCGGGCGAGATCGCGAAGCTTGCGCACCGACTGGTACGCGACGTCGTCGTCGAAGTCGAGCTGGTTCGACACATCGGCGATGCCAGCGTGGACCACCGAGTCCATGTTGTGGAACCACCAGTCGAAACGCCCGTCAGGGTCGGACCAGTCCGGTGTCCACCCGAAGTCCGCCGGGTAGATGTCGGTGGTCAACCGCTCCTCGTATCCGTGCAACTGGTCGGGGCCGACGAAGTGCATCTTCCCCACGAGCGATGTCTGATAGCCACCAGCTCGCAGGTGATGCGCAAACGTGGGCACGCTTGCCGGGAACTCCGAGGCGTTGTCGTAGGCCCCGATCTTCGAGTTCAGCTGGCCGCTCATCATCGCGAAACGCGCCGGCGCACACAGCGGACTGTTCGAGTACGCCGACGTGAAATTCACCCCGTCGCGGGCGAGTCGGTCGATGTTGGGCGTGATCGCGGGCCCACCGTGAAACGACAAGAACGGGGCCGACAGCTGGTCGGCCATCACCAGCAGGATGTTCGGTCGGCTCATCTTCGAGCGCCATCGGCGATTTCGCCGCGATGAACCGGTGTGTGATCGGGCGCAAGCGGTTCGATACCCAAGATCAGATCGGCTGCCTTTTCGGCGATCATCATCGTCGGTGCGTACGTGTTGCCGTTGCTCACGTTGGGCATGCAGCCGGCATCGACGACACGGAGACCGTGAGTGCCCCACACCTTCATCGACTCGGGGTCGAGCACGGACATGGGGTCGTCGTGTGCTCCGATTCTCGTGGTGCACGACGGGTGCAGCGCTGTCTCGGAGTCCTTGGCGACCCAGTCCATGATCTCCTGATCCGTTTCGACCGCCGCTCCCGGTGAGATCTCACCGGCGTTGAACCGCTCGAAGGCAGGTTGGGTCAGGATCTTTCGCGCCGTACGTACGGCTTCGATCCACTCACGCCGGTCCTGTTCGGTGGACAGGTAGTTGAACAGCACCGCCGGGTGCTGCTTCGGGTCTCGTGAGGTGATCTTCACCGTGCCACGGGCATCGGAGTACATCGGCCCGACGTGGACCTGGTAGCCGTGTTCGATCTTCGACCCGGAACCGTCCGGCCGCCCTGGGGATGACCCGTCGTACCTGATGGCGATCGGCAAGAAGTGGAACATCAGGTTGGGGTACGACTCGGTCGGATTGCTCTTGACGAACGCTCCGGCCTCGAAGTGATTCGACGAACCGGGTCCCTTCCGGAACAGCCACTGGAGACCGATCCACGGCTTCTTCCAATGAGCCAGGTGTGGTTGGATCGACACCGGCTCCTTCGACTCGTATTGGATGTACACCTCGAGGTGGTCCTGCAGATTCGCTCCGACCCCGGGGACGTGCGCGACCACGGGAATTCCGAGCGACTCGAGGTGTTCGCGGTCGCCCACCCCTGAGAGTTGGAGCAGTTGCGGACTGTTGAACGCTCCTCCACACAGCACCACCTCTTTCGCCCGGATCTTCTCCGCAGGCTTACGACCGAAGAGGCCGGCAACACCCAGTTTCCTGACCGCGACGCCCGTTGCTCGTGTGGGCTCGTTGCGGTCCTCGAACAGGACACGATCGACCTGGGCTCGCGTCATCAGCGTCAGGTTCGGCCGATCGAGCACCGGATGCAAGTAGGCGCGCGCCGCGCTCAGCCGACGGCCGCGGGACACGTTCTTGTCGAAGGGAGCGAACCCTTCCTGGCGGAACCCGTTCACGTCGTCGGTCCGGTTGAAGCCAGCTTCGACCCCAGCGCGCAGCCAGGCATCGAACAGCGGGTTCTCCGCAGGCCCTCGTTCGAGCGTGAGCGGACCCGACTCGCCTCGCAAGCCGTCCTGGCCCGGGTCCTGACCCGCAAGGGTGTTCTCCATGCGCTTGAAGTACGGAAGGCAGTGCGCCCAATCCCAGTGCTCCAAACCCGGCAGCGCACCCCATTTGTCGTAGTCCATCGGGTTGCCCCGCTGGAAGATCATGCCGTTGATGCTCGATGAGCCACCCAGCACCTTGCCGCGCGCGTGGTAGACCCTGCGCCCACCCATGTGCGGTTCCGGTTCGGACTCGTACTTCCAGTCATAGAACCGGCTCCCGATCGGGAAGGCGAGCGCCGCAGGCATGTGGATGAAGACGTCCCACTTCCAGTCGCGGCGGCCTGCCTCGATGAGCAGAACCTCGTTCGACGCGTCGGCGCTCAAACGGTTGGCAAGCGCGCAGCCAGCAGATCCCCCACCGACGATGACGTAGTCGTACACCGTGCGCAGACTACCGACGGTCTCGACACTGTGGCGAGGGAGTCAGGAGTCTGCGAGGGGCAATCTCATCGTGATGACCGCTCCCCCGCCCTCGGCGTTCGAGGCAGCGACCGTGCCACCGTTCGCCTCCGCGATCGCCTTCACGATGGCGAGCCCGATCCCGCTCTGGCCGCGCCGATCTCCACGCTCGTAGCGGTTGAAGATGTCGGTCAGTCGATCGGGGTCGAAGCCCGGCCCGTCGTCGCCAACCTCGACCACTCCGAACCGCCCCTCGGTTCGGCTCGTCAATTCGACACGATCGGCGCGCCGCACCGCGTTGCGCACCACGTTCTCGATGGCTTGGCGCACCAACGCCATGTCCGCATTCACCACGACCGCGGCGGACGGTTCGGCGACGACCTCGCACTCTTCGGGCCGAATCGATGCCGCGACCTCTTCGGCCAGGAGGTCCAAACGCAGCGGCGCGAGTCGCGGGATCGCTTGCCCCGAGTCGAACCGGACCAGGTCCAACAGTTCGTTCACGCCGGTCGATGCCCGCTCGGCAGCCGACCTGATCTCGGAGAGCGAGCGGACGTACTCTTCGTTGGAGCGTTCTCGGTTCAGCGCCTGCGAACTGGACGCAGTGATCACTGCAAGCGGCGTACGCATCTCATGGGCCGCGTCGGCAAGGAAGCCCTGCTGATCTTCGAGGAGCCGTCGGGTCGGGCCGAGCGCAAGGCCAGCGCCAAGCCACCCCAGGGCAAGGCTCGCCAGACCGAACACGACGGCCCACAGCAACACTCGCCGATCGAGCGCCCCGAGGTCGTCGTCGAGCCGATCACTCGAATCGAGCGTGATCAGCGTCTGGCTCTCGGTCACCGGGTTCACGTATGCCCGAAAGCGTTCGTCGTCCTGGGAGTACGTGCGAAAATCGGAGAACTCGACGACCGACTGCGCCCACGAGATCAGTGGCGGCTCGAGGTCGGTGTCACCGATCGAGTTCGCCCACTCGTCAAGGGGGTTCACGATCCAGACCGGGTAGCCAGGGTCCTCGTTCTGCCCGGCGATCCACTTGCGCTGGACATCCTCCATCTGCTCGATCAGGTCCAGGTCGAACTCGAGCCGCAGCGCCTCGGCTCGCTCACTTTTCCACAGCATCAGTGGAGCGATCGCCATCGCGGCCATGACGACGGCGAACAACACCGCAAGCCGAACCCGCAACCGCCGCAACTTCACGATCGAACCCTAGACCGCACCTGGCAGGTTCACGATTCTGTACCCGACGCCGCGGACCGTTTCGATCGGCGTCGCATGGCCCGGCAGGTCGAGCTTGCGGCGCAGGTTGCCGACGTGAACATCCACCACGTTCGACAACCCGTCGTAGTTGGCGTCCCACACGGCCTCCAGCAGATCGATGCGATTCACCACCTGGCCAGCACGATCCATCAGGAAGTGGAGCAGCGCAAACTCTCGCGCCGTGAGCGGAACCTGGACCCCGGCCCGCTTGACCGTGTGTGCCGCTGGATCGATCTCGACGTCGCCAACCTGCAATTGCGGCGATCGGGCGTCGTCCGGGCGACGGAGCAACGCCCGGACCCGTGCGGACAGCTCGGGGGTGTCGAACGGCTTGGTCAGGTAGTCGTCGGCACCGGCGTCGAGTCCGCTCACCTTGTCGCCGAGCGAATCTCGGGCCGTGAGCAGCAGCACCCGCGCTGGGTTGCCCGCGGCGCGCATCGAACGACACAGGTCGAGCCCATCGCCGTCCGGAAGGCCGAGGTCCAGCACGACCAGCTGATACGGGTTGAGCCGGACGGCTTCGGTGGCCGATGCGAGGGTGCGTTCCCAGTCGACGGCGTGCCCGTCTTCGACGAGACCACGCTGCACCACGGTGCCGAGCGTCGGGTCGTCTTCGACGAGAAGGATGCGCATCTCCCCCATGCTCGCAGACCCAACGTGAACAACACATGAAGCAGCGCTTCATGTTCGATTCATCTGCTCGGGATCTACATGGTCGACATGTCAGCTGCTCGAGCTCGCAACGCCCGACTCCTGCGACGCCTCGTCCTCGTGCCAACCCCCGAACTGGTCGAGTCGTTCGACGATGCGACGCCGACCGAACTCGTCATCGCCGTGCTCGACGAGCCGCCCTCACCAGACAATCAGCCGACCTTCGAAGAAGGCACCGACCATTGGGCCCCTACGCAATGGTGGCTGGGACGGATGGCCGAACCGGGCGCCGGTCTCGACGAGCGTCTGGTCTGGATGTGGCACGGACATCTGACGTCGGGGCTCGACAAGGCCGGGCCAGCCGCGATGGGCCGCCAACTCTCGCTGCTGCGGCGCCACGTACGCGGCAACTTTCGCGAGCTGCTTCGCGAGATCACGCTCGACCCGGCGATGCTCCTCTGGCTCGACGGCTCCGGGAGCGACGTCTCGGCCCCGAACGAGAACTACGCCCGTGAGGTCATGGAGCTCTTCGCCCTCGGCCGAGACTCGGGCGTCTACACCGAAGACGACATCAAGCGAGGAGCCCAGGCGCTGGCCGGATACCGGGTCGATCGAGAAGCCGACGGATACGTGGTGTTCGAGCCCGACAGGGCACTGCGGGGCTCGGTCAACTTTCTCGGCCGCCCGGCACAAAACGTCGACGATGTCATCGACTCGATCTGTGACCGCGCAGAGTGCGCTGACCACATCACGTCGATGGCGTACGAACACTTCATCGGTGGCGCAGTCGATGACGAGGTGCACCGGCGAGCAGCGAGCGCGATGCGCTCCAGCGAATTGAACATCGACGTACTCGTGCGTGCACTGCTCACCGAGCCGGCCTTTCTGGAAGGCGCACCACTTCGCCCGAGATCGGCAATCGAGTGGTTCTTGGCGCTGCAACAACTCGTCGGCGAGCCCATCGACATGTGGCCGCTCGAGTCGATGGGCCAAGCGCCGCTCAACCCGCCCAACGTCGCTGGTTGGCCGGGAACCGACCGGTGGGCGAGCGCAGGGATGACCCTGTCGAAGGGACAGATCGCCCTGAACAGCACCTGGGACACCGAGACGCTCGATGAGCAGGACCCGGTCACCGATGTCCTGCGCCGAGCGGTGTTGTACGAGGTATCCGTCGAGACGCGCACAGCCCTCGACGACCTCGCCAATGCCGCACCGGGGCGTCGGGAGCAAGCCTCACTGCTCCACGCAGCCGTCGCCATGTGTCCCGAGTTCTCGCTGATCTGAACCACATCAAGGAAAGCAACGACATGACTCCACGAATCTCGCGTCGCGAACTGATCGCATGGCTCGCTGCTGGCACGGGGGCTGCTGCGACCGGCTCAACCGTGTTCCTCGGACGCGAGCAGCCGACGATGTCGGGCAGTTCGTCGCGGGACAGCACGCCACCTGTGACGACATCACCGCAGAACGAGACGACGATCTCGCCACCGCTTCGCACCGACGGTGACCCTGGGTCACGCCTCCTCGTCGTGGTCGAGATGCCCGGCGGCAACGACGGGCTTTCCACCGTGGTGCCATATGGCGACCCGGCGTACTACGACCTTCGCAGCCAGACCGCGATTGCCGAGGGCGACGTTCTGGACCTGGACGGGCAGGTCGGTTTGAACCCCGAACTGGCACGGCTTCACGGCCGTGGCGTCAGCGTCGTTCAGGGCGTCGGCTCCGCTGTGCCCGACGGCTCGCACTTCGAGATGCAGGCCCGTTGGTGGTCCGGCAACTCCGAGACGATCGATCCGAGCACCGGCTGGATCGGCCGACTCGCCGATGTGCTGGCCGACGATGCCACGGCGACCGGGTCAGCCGCCGCGCTCTCCGTCGGTTCGGGCGCACATCCGATCATTCGATCGCTCACCGGTTCCACCGTGTCCATGCCAGACGCCGGCGCCCTGTGGGCGGTCGCAGGCGCTGACCCCGACGACGAACGCGCCGTTGCCTACCAGCGAGCGCTGCGAACGTTTGCTGCGATCGACTCCCCCGTCGGCCCATCGATGCGCGAGGGGCTCGCGTTCGCGGACCTGATGGTCGATCTCGGTCTCGACGACGAGGATGCAGAGGAGCTCGGCTACGAAGGGTGGGGCCTCGGCCAGTCGTTGCAGTTCGCAGCGACGGTGCTCGATGGCGATGTGGGGATACGGGTCGTCCATGTCCAGACCTCCGGCGACTACGACACTCACGAAGGCCATGCCTGGAAGCACCCGGAGCTGATGCGTGAGGTCGATGCAAACCTGGACGCCTTCCATCGCGACGTCGAGCGGCGAGGTCTCGCCGACCGCGTGATGGTCATGACGACCAGCGAGTTCGGAAGAACCGCGAACGAGAATGCGAGCGGCGGGCTCGACCACGGCACCGCGTCGACGATGCTCCTGTCGGGGCCTGGTACCGGCGCCGTACTCGGCGAAGCCCCCTCGCTCACACGGCTCGATCGCAACGACGACCTGGTCGCGCCGATCAGGTTCGAGGACTACCTCGGCGGTGTCGTCGAGGGGTGGCTCGGAGTTCCCGCCACCGAGGTCTTCGATGACGGCGGAACCCCGCTCGAGCTGTTCTGAGACCACCGGACGCGCTCAGCGTCCGATTGCAGCACTCAGACGGGCCGAGCTATTCGAAGTCCCAGTTGTACGGCCCCTCGTCCTCGCCCCGATACTGCTCGGGGCTCGCTTCCTTTGCGTTCTCGATGAAGCGCATCAGTGCGATCGGGTCCTTCTTGCCAGGCTCCTTCTCGACGCCGCTCGCGACGTCCACCCCCCACGGTTCGACTTCCGTAACCGCAGCTGCGACGTTGTCCGGGTTCAGGCCACCGGCCAAGATCAGTTTCATCTGAGAAGGCGCATCACCGGCGAGATTCCAATCGAACACCTTGCCCGAGCCCGGTTCCGGAGCATCCATGAGAATCATGTCGGTTCCGTATTGGTCTGCATTCGGAAGGGCGTCGTCCCCCGCTGCGAACGCTTTGATCACCCAGCGGAAGTGTCCACCGATCTCCTTGGCCTGCTCCGGTGTCTCCCGACCGTGCAGCTGGATCGCCTTCACACCGGCCTTGTGTGCGATCTCGACCACTCTCGACGGGAGTTCGTCTCGGAAGACACCCACCGTGAGAATCTCGGGAGGGAGACGACGGGTGATGTCGTAGACCTTCTGCGGGGCGATCTGACGCGTCGACGGAGCGAAGATGAACCCGACCGCATCCGCGCCCATTGCGACCGCGAGTAGTGCATCGTCTTCGTTGGTGATGCCGCAGATTTTCACGAACATGGTGATCAGACGGTACCGCAGTGCCCCGGTACCCACGTGGGATCGACCCCCCGAACCCCTCCACGTCTAGGGTCTCGTTCCCATGGGACGTCTCGAGCACATCGACATGACCGCCCGCTTGTCGGGAAGCGACTACGAAAAGCGCCTGGATGCTGCGCAGCAACGCTTCTTGGAACTTCGCCTCGAACTGGGCGGGCATACGAACGGCGGCAACATCGGCCCCGGGCTGTTGGTCGTCATGGAGGGTTCCGATGCCGGCGGGAAGGGCGGGGCGATCAAGCGACTCGTGCAGCCGCTCGACCCTCGCCACTACAGCGTGTACAGCTATGCCGCCCCGAGCGAGCGCGAGCTGCGACACCACTTCCTCTGGCGCTTCTGGTCGAAGGCCCCCGGACGAGGCGGCATGTGCGTCTTCGATCGCAGTTGGTACGGGCGAGTGCTGGTCGAACGGGTCGAGGGGTATGCCTCGGTCGCCGAGTGGACCCGGGCGTACGATGAGATCGTCAACTTCGAACGAGGACTCGTACGCGAAGGCGTGATCATCGCGAAGTTCTGGATGCAGGTGTCCCCGGACGAACAACTCGCACGATTCGAGGACCGAGCGACGGATCCGCTCCGCCAGTGGAAGCTGACCGACGAGGATTGGCGCAACCGCGAGAAGCGCGAGATCTACGACGAAGCCACCGAGGAGATGTTCGAGCGGACGGATCACTCCGCGGCGCCGTGGAACCTCGTGGCAGGCGACCAGAAGAAGTGGGCTCGTATCGCAGTGCTCGAGACCGTGATCAAGCGAGTCGAAGAGGGACTGGAGATGTGGAATGAGTCGTGACGTGAAGGTCGAAAGATGAAGCGCTTCGACGGCAAGGTCGCAGCGATCACCGGCGCCGGCTCGGGGATCGGCCGAGCCCTTGCGGAGGAGCTCGCAAGGCGCGGCTGCCACCTGGCGGTGAGCGACGTGGACGAGGCCGGGCTTGCAGAAACGGTGCTGCGCTGCGAACGGTCAGGTGTGAAGGTCACGCCAACCTCACTTGATGTGTCGAATCGAGATGCGGTGTTCGCATGGGCCGAACAGGTCGTCGACGACCACGGCACGGTCAACATCATCGCCAACAATGCAGGCGTCGGGTTGGGTGCGACCGCGGCGGGTCAGTCGCTGCAGGATTTCGAATGGTTGATGGACATCAACTTCTGGGGAGTCGTTCACGGCACCCAGGCGTTCCTGCCACATCTCCGGAACGCAGGCGATGGGCACATCATCAACATCTCCTCCGTCTTCGGGCTGATCAGCATCCCGACGCAGTCGGCGTACAACGCCTCGAAGTTCGGGGTTCGGGGCTTCACCGATGCGCTCCGGATGGAACTCGAGATCGATCCGTGCGGCGTGTCATCGACGACCATTCATCCCGGCGGCATCAAGACCAACATCGCGCGCAACGCCCGCACCGACGAGTCGATGATCATCGCTGGCTCCGACCCCGACGAGTTCGTGGAAGAGTTCGACAAGCTTGCTCGAACGACGCCCGAGAAGGCGGCCCGTCAGATCCTCAAAGCGGTCGAGCGGAACCGGCGACGCGCGCTGATCGGGCCAGATGCTGTTCTCTTCGACATCGTGTCGCGGCTGCCGGCGGGGTTGTACCAGCGAGTGTTGGTTGGTCAGGCACGTCGACAACGTGCCGACCGCACCGCTTGATCAGCCGATGAGTTCGGCGATCGAATCGGCAGGATCCTCGCTGGTGACCAGCGTTTCGCCGACCAGCACCGCCTGATAGCCAGCGGCTTCGAGCGATCGAGCATCCGCTCCCCCGCGCACACCTGACTCTGCGACTCGCACCGCCTCAGCCGGGATGACACCGCCCATTCGCACCGCGCGATCGTGGTCGACTTCGAACGTCACCAGGTCGCGCTGGTTGACTCCGATCAGCGTTGCTTCTGCGACGAGCGCCATCTCCAACTCTGCTTCGTCATGAATCTCGACGAGGACGTCGAGTCCGATTTCACTCGCCAGTTGGTGGAATGCGACGAGCTGCGACTTGTCGAGCGCCGCAGCGATCAGCAGCACACAGTCCGCGCCCATCAAGCGAGTGTCGACCACATCGAGTTCGCTCACCGTGAAATCTTTGCGAATCACCGGGAGCATGCACGCGGCGCGCGCTGTCTGGAGATCGTCGACCGAACCGCCGAAGTGGTCGCCATCGGTGAGCACCGAGAGACACGACGCTCCGCCGCGTTCGTAGGTTCGAGCGAGTTCGGTCGGGTCGAGGTCTGCGTTGAGATCCCCTTTGGACGGTGACCGCCGCTTGATCTCTGCGATCACACCGAGCTGTTCACGGCCAGCAAGCGCCGAGCGAAACCCACGACAGGGGTCGAGGTCTCCGACTCGCTCGACCAGTTGATCGACCGAACGGCGATCATCACGCGCCGCGGCTCGATGATGATCCAGGATCTTGTCGAGATACGTGACGCTCATGGACCGCCCAGTGTGCCGGTCAGCGCTGGGTTTCAGACGCGGGTCAGAGGCCCTTGCCGCTGACGGGATTCAGCACCGTGATCTCGGGGCGGCCAGCGCCGAGCGGGCGAAGCGCCATGCCCATCTCCTTCATGGCCTCGCTGGAGCCGTGTGCGGCCAGCGCCTCCATGCTGGTGTACTCCTCGTACATCCAGATGACGTTCTCGTCACCCGTGTCTTCGTTGAGGATGTACGTCAGCGTGTCCGGCTCGTTGGCCTTCACATGCTCCATCATCGGGCCCATGGCCTCGATGAGTTCGCTGCGCTTGCCTTCCACGGCGGTGATCTTGGCGATGACGACGACGTTGCTCATGTCGTGAAGCTACTCACTCGCCCCCAGGACCACCTAGAACCCGAGCCGGTGAGCCTGCGTCGCCGAAATCCAGCCCGAAACTCACCGCCAAACCCAGGTGGTCAGAAGCCGAGTTGGTCGCTGACCGTTGCGAGGAGCTGGTCGATCGGCACGCGGACCTGCTCCATCGTGTCGCGATCGCGAACCGTGACGGCGTTGTCGTCGAGCGAATCGAAGTCGACCGTGACCGCCAACGGCGTGCCGATCTCGTCCTGGCGGCGGTACCGCTTGCCGATGTTCTGCGTCTCGTCGTAGTCGACCATGTAGCGGTCGGCAAGCAGCTTGCGGACCTCGTGCGCCAACGGAGTCAGCGTCTCCTTCTTGCTGAGCGGCAGCACCGCGACCTTGTAGGGAGCGAGGCGCGGGTGAAGCCGCAGCACCGTGCGGGTCTCCCCGTTCTCCAGCTCCTCCTCGTCGTATGCGGCAAGCAGGAACGCTGCCATCGTGCGCGTCGCACCGGCAGCGGGTTCGATCACGTACGGGACGTACCGCTCGTTGGTGTGCGGATCGAAGTAATCGAGCTTCTCACCCGACACCGCTGCGTGCGCCTTGAGGTCGAAGTCGGTCCGCTGAGCGATGCCCTCGAGTTCGTCGAAGCCCCACGGGAACTTGAACTCGACGTCGGATGTGCCGGTCGAATAGTGCGACAGCTCGTCGTCGTCATGCGGGCGCAGCATCAACATGTCGGCAGGGATGCCGTGCTCGATGTACCAGTTCATCCGCTCGTTGCACCAGTACTCGTACCACTGCTCGCTCTCAGCCGGCGGAACGAAGAACTCCATCTCCATCTGCTCGAACTCACGAGTGCGGAAGATCCAGTTCTGCGGGGTGATCTCGTTGCGGAAGCTCTTGCCGACCTGGGCGATGCCGAATGGCGGCTTCTTCCGGCTGGTCTGGAGCACCTGGGTGAAGTTCGTGAACATGCCCTGTGCGGTTTCGGGGCGGAGATAGGCGTCGGCGCCGGTGCCTTCCACGGGCCCTGCCTGCGTCTTGAACATCAAGTTGAATTCGCGGGCCTCGGTGAAGCTGTTCTTCTCGCCGCAGTTCGGACAGGTGTCCGGGTCGTCGAGCTTGTCGAGCCGGAAGCGCTGCTTGCAGCTCGTGCAGTCGACCAACGGGTCGGAGAAGTTCGCCAGGTGGCCTGATGCCTGCCAGACCTGCGGTGGGCTCAGAATCGCCGCGTCGATCAACACCACGTCATCGCGTTGTTGCACCATCGCCCTCAGCCAGGCGTCCTTCACGTTGCGCAGCAAGAGCGAACCGAGAGGGCCGTAGTCGTACGTCGATCGGAATCCGCCGTAGATCTCGGCGGACTGGTAGACGAAGCCTCTGCGCTTGCAGAGGGAGACGATTTGTTCGAGGTCGGTCGCAGCCATACAGCTCGCAAGGCTACGGCCCACTCCACCACGACGTGCCCCCAGTTCTTCCGGTGAGTTTCCGTCGCCCACCTCCGGCCGGAAACTCACCGGGACCGCTCGGACGCGGAAGCGGTGAGTCTGTGCCGGGATTTCACCAACACAGACTCACCGCAACGGGATCGGGCTAGAAGAAGTCGGCGGCCTGCTGGATGAGCTCGGCGAGTTCGTCGACCTCGTCGGTGTCGACTGCATCGGCAATCCGTTCGGCTTCGACTGCGAGATCATCCATGTCGACCTCGTCGGCGTAGGGGTTGTCTCGCATCTTCTCCGCAAAGGTCACCACGACAGTGGCCAGCTGGAAGTCATCAGGGGTGTCGGACCAGCGAGGCTCGATGTCTCGCAGATCGATGTCTTCGTCGATCTCGGACACATCGCCCGAGTCAGGATCTTCCCAACGCAACGACACGATCCCGAGCTCGGCTCGGTCATCGAGACTCACCCCGTCGGCGAGCCGCAGTTCGTACATCGCCGTCACCTGGTGGCCAGCGCCGAGCTCGCCCGCATCGACATCATCGTTGTCGAAGTCGCTGTCTCGCACGCCGCGGTTCTCGAACCCGATCAGCCGGTAGGACTCCACGAACTGCTCATCGAACTCAACCTGAATCTTGGCGTCCTTCGCCACGGTCAGCAGCGTCGAGGTCAGTTCGTCTTCGAACAGCCGCTCGGCCTCGTCGATCGTGTCCACGTAGGCGTAGAACCCGTCACCGTTGTCGGCGAGCTGCTCCATGAGCACATCGTTGAAGTTGCCGAGCCCGAAGCCGATGGTGACGAGGTCGATGCCGTTGTCGGCATCTTCACGGATGAACCGGCCGAGCGCGTCGACATCGGTGATCCCAGCGTTTGCGACACCGTCGGAGGCGATGATGACCCGATTGATTCCATCCTCGTTGAAGGCACTCCGTGCGAGGTCATAGCCCTCGCGAAGACCGGACTCGAGGTTGGTCGAGCCGCCGGTCTCCAAGTCGTCGATCGCATCGAGGATCTCGTCGCGGTCGCTGACCCGTGTCGGTTCCAGCACGATGCCAGACGAGTCGCTATAGGTGACGATCGCAACTCGATCATCGTCGTTGAGCTCGTCGACCAGGATCGTGAGTGATTCCTTCACCAGCCCAAGGCGATCGTCGCGGTCCATCGAACCAGACGTGTCGATCACGAAGGTAAGGGTGGCGTCGCCTCGGTCGTCGTCACTGACGATCTCGCCCTGCACGCCGACCCGGACGAGGACATTGTCCTCGTTGAACGGCGATGGTCCGCCGTCGACGGTGATGTCGAGGCCATTCCGCGGCGCGTTGTAGTCGTAGTCGAAGGCATTGACGTACTCCTCCGGGCGAACCGAGTCGCGGGGAGGCAACGACCCTTCGTCGAGGAAGCGGCGACCCACCGTGTACGAACCGGTGTCGACATCCAACGCGAATGTGGACAGCGGGTCGTCGGCCGCGGCGATGAAGTCGCGGTACCCGTAGTCCTCGAACCGGTTGTCTTCGAAGCGATCCGGATCCTCTGGCTCCTCAGCGTCGACGACGGGCTCTGGCTCTTCCTCCCCGAAGAGCCCCCCGTCCGATTCGTCATCCGCTGCTTCTTCGGCATCGTCGAATTCTGCCTCGACGTCTTGAGCTGGTTCGGACGCCTGACCGGAATCGAGGCCGGTGTCGTCACCGTCTTCTTCCATGGCTTCTTCTTCCATGGCTTCTTCTTCCATGGCTTCTTCGTCGCCCGATTCCTCCTCCATCGCATCGGCGTCAGGGAGTGACTCTTCCGTGGTGTCCTCGGCGAGTTCGCCTTCGGCGTCATCCGTCGGCGCACCGTCGCGACCGGAGTCCAGTTCGGTCGTTGCTTCATCACCCCCCTCGTCGTCGAAGTCGTCTCCCCCGCACGCGGCGAGGATGGTGCCGACGGCCACGACAGCTGCCAGCGTTCTGTTCACGTTGCTGTGCTTCATGTCAGTTTTGACGCCACCGGTTCTGGGTCGGTTCCCACATGACGAAAGAAGTCGGAATCTGTCATATTCGGCAACCGCTACCAGTCCGTCGGCGCGTAGTCCTTGAGGAACTGACCCCACACGTGGGTACCCGTATTGAGGCCGTCGATGATCGGGTCGACGATCCGTGCCGCACCATCCACGATGTCCAATGGCGGGTGGAATCGGTGCTCGGCGGTCTTGGCCTGTGCGATCTCCACGGGGTCCTCGTCGTTCACCCACCCGGTGTCGACGCTGTTCATGTTGATGCCCGCATCGTGATAGTCGGTTGCCGACGTCCGCGTCATCATGTTCAGCGCAGCCTTCGCCATGTTCGTATGCGGATGCTTGGTCGTTTTGCGAGGTCGGTAGAACTGGCCTTCGACCGCTGACACGTTGACGATGTGCTTGTGCTGGCCCGGCGTTGCTTCCATCAACAACTTGAGCCGGGCGTTCAACACGAACGGCGCCACGGCGTTGACCAGCTGGGTCTCGAGCAGCTCGACAGTGGAGACCTCGTGCAGCTGCAGTCGCCACGAGTTCCGTCCCCGCAGGTCGACCTGTTGGAGATCCTGATCCAACTGTCCATCCGGGAAGAGGGTGTCGGCCGACGGCGCGTCCTCGGGCAGCAAGGCTGCCTGAGACAGTTCGGCCGCACGAGTCAGACCCGCGAGGTCATCGGACTGACTCGTCGGAGCGACGCCTGATCCAGGTCGGCCACCGATCTCCGACACGCCGCTTCTCAACATCTCGTAGGAGCCGACCAGCCTGCGCACGTCCGCCGACATCCCCGCGAGCGCGGCCGTCTCGTTCTCCATCATGTGTTCGTAGAAGCCGGGAGGACGCCGCACGGTCTGGCACGCGTTGTTCACGATCGCGTCGAGGCGGGAGCGCGTTGCGAGCACGTGTGCGCAGAAGGCTTCGACACTCGGCGTATGTCGCAGATCGAGCCCGAACACCTCGAGTCGGTCACCCCACTCGCCGAAGTCTGGTTCGGACGCGTACCGCCGTGCAGCGTCGCGTGGAAAGCGGGTGGCCACGATCACTTCCGCGCCGCACCGGAGGAGCTTGATGCCGGCCTGGTACCCGATCTTCACC
Organism: uncultured Ilumatobacter sp.; assembly: GCA_938044705.1. Classification (GTDB taxonomy): domain Bacteria; phylum Actinomycetota; class Acidimicrobiia; order Acidimicrobiales; family Ilumatobacteraceae; genus Ilumatobacter_A. The sequence continues at coordinate 19,642 of CALIOL010000051.1, forward strand.
CGTCCCCCGGTGAGCAGCGCCACCATGCCGGTCATGTTCGTCAACTCAGCGCGTTTCGCGTAGTTGAACGCGGCGCAGTCGGGGCAGAGTTGGTCGTAGAAGTGGTGGATCTCGCGGTACAGCGTCTTGCAGATGTAGCAGTGCTGCTCTTCGATCGTCTCGCGGAACGGCGGCGATGACAGGTCGTCCTCGACCGTGGACTGGGCAAAGCCGACCGGAGCGAACACGTCCGGTGTGGTGAACACCGGCTTGCTGCGCAACGTCCGCATCCCCGTCTCGGCCAACGTCTCCTCGTCGCGCCGCACACGCTCGGTGCGCCGCTTCTGTTGGAGGAGCTTCGTACGACGCCGGCGAATATCTGGATCCGGGCAGAACACGTCGCCGGCAGCGTTGAAAAACGCGGCTCGCTCCTCGGCATCGAGCTGGTCGAGCAATTCAGGTGCGGCGATCACGTCACGAAGCACCGCCATCGCGTCAAGCAATCGTCCTCGTTGTTCGCCGTCACCGGTGTCGTGTTCTGCACCCACCGCGCAAACCGTATCCATCGAGTGCATCCACCGGCTCGAGCCCAAATCTCAACGAGCGATATCAGGGCACGAAACGAAGCGTGTCGATCCACACAACACGGCCGCCAACCGGCCGATCGTTCACATCTGTTCGCGATGTTCGCCTGCGTTCCTGGCATCGGGTCGGGAATTCGAATCCGCTTCGAGCGGAGAAACGGGGTCACCATGAAGAAGTCGTCCAAAGTGGCGGTCGGAGCGTTCGCGACGCTGCTGACCGCTCCGCTGCTCACCGTGGCAAACGGTGGCAGCGTGCATGCGCAAGTGGCAGCAGCCGACAGCGTCACGTACGAGGTCACGTTCACGAACACGACGAGCGGGCAGTACCTCACACCGCCGAACTGGACTGCGCACGACCGTTCCGTCGACGTGTTCCAGCGTGGCAAGGCGCCGAGCCCGGGCGTTGCCGCCGTCGCCGAGCTCGGGCAGGTCCCCGTGCTCGCCGACGAACTCGCGGCAGCGGTCGACGCTCAGGGTCTGGGAGTCTCAGGCGTCGGAGCGGATGCGCCGGTCCCACCGGGCGAAACCGTGTCGTTCACCTTCGACAGCTCTGAGCGCAAGTTCAGCCTCGTCTCGATGATCATCTGCACGAACGACGGCTTCGGCGGCATCGACTCGGCGTGGTTGCCGACGAACGGGTCGTCGACCTACCGCGTGTGGGGCTACGACGCAGGAACCGAACTGAACACCGAGAACCGAGCCGACATCGTGCCGGCACCGTTCTGCGGCGAAGGCGACGGCAGCGCGGTCGACCAGCCCGAGATCGAAGGATTCGGTCGGATCAACTTCCACCCGACGCATCGCGGCGTCGGCGATCTGCCGGATTCGTTCGACTGGCGCGGCCCGGTCGCCGAAGTCACGATCACCCCCGTCGTCGCGCCGCAGAACTACTCCGTCGAGTTCGAGAACATCACGAGCGGGCAGTACCTCACCCCGCCGAACTACGCCGCTCACACTCGTGATGCAGACGTGTTCTCGCGTGGACGAGCTCCCAGCCCTGGGGTCGTTGCTGTCGCCGAACTCGGGCAGGTTCCGGTGCTCGCCGATGAGCTCGCCGCTGCGATCGACGACAACGGTCTGGGTCTCAGCGGTGTCGGAGTATCGGATGGGCCACTGGCTCCTGGAGCAACCGCCACCGCAGACTTCTCGACCGATGCCGATCGCTTCAGCATCGTGTCCATGATCATTTGCACCAACGATGGGTTCGCCGGTCTCGACTCGCAGCGTCTCCCCGCCGTCGGACAGACCAAGACCTACTGGCTCCCGGGATACGACGCCGGGTCCGAGCTCAACACGGAGAACCGGGCCGACATCGTCCCGGCTCCGTTCTGCGGCGAGGGCGAGGGCAGCGCGGTCGACCAGCCCGAGATCGACGGTTTCAACCGGATCAACTTCCACCCGACGCTTCGCGGCGTCGGCGACCTGCCGTCCTCATTCGACTGGCGCGGACCGGTCATGAAGGTCACCGTCACCAACAACGGCTGATACACGCGAGGTCTCTGGTGGGTGCGGATCGAGGCGGGTCCGCACCCACCAGCGCTCGTGATCGGGCGAGACGTCGACTCAGTGCGCTTCGAACATCGCAACGGCCTTGAGGCGTCGCTCGATCTGAAACTCGAGTGCCTTGGTCGCGAGGGCGGAAACCTCGTGAGTGACCGGGGACTCCTCCTGATCGAGTGCGTATTGCAGTCGGCCTCCGAGGATGTCTCGTAACAGCCCCAACGCCGGACCGCTGATCGATTGGCCGGAGCGGCACGACCGGCACAGGACGCCACCTTCGGACAGGTCGAAAGCAACCAGCTGCACCGCCGGCTCGACTCCTTCGCAACGGACGCATGCGTCCAGCTCGGGCCGGAAGCCCTCACGCGCAAGGAGCTTCCAGTAGAACGCAGGAACGTTGAGCGGAGACGGTTTGGCCGCGATCGTGCGCAACACGCCAACAGCGCTCTTGTAGAGCTGCGAGTTGGGTTCACGCTCGAGCGACAACTGATCCACCGCTTCCAACGCCGCGAGACCCTGCGAGGCACGGTCGAGCGACGACAACATCGGAGACAACGGCTCGATCGCCTCGGCCTGACTCACGATGTCCAGTTCGCGACCGCGATACAACAACAGCTTCACGTGACTCATCGGCTCCAACCGAGCGCCGAACTTCGATCGTGTCTTTCTCACCCCCTTCGCAACGGCTCGAACCTTGCCGTTCTCCAGGGTGTGGATGACAACGATCTTGTCGGACTCGCCGAGCTTGTAGGTACGCAGCACGACGCCGACGTCGTGGTAGAGACCACTCATCGCGACGCCGCAGTCATCCGACGGATTCGTCGGAGTCGTCCAACCCGCCGAATCGCCGCTCACGACGAGCGAAATCGGCAATCGCCTCGACCAGGTGCTCGGTCGACAACTCATGCCACGCCATCGGCCGGAAGACGAGCTCCCCATACGCCAACTCCCAAACGAGAGATGGCGGCAATCGAGTCGGCTCTCCGAGCACGACGATCAGGTCGGGTTCGTAGTCTGCGGGGGCGTAGAGCATCTCCGAGACCGTCGCCTCGTTGATCGGCTCGTCGGGTGGGAGGTCCGCCATTGCCTGGGCGAACCGCGCCCGCCCGTTACCGCATGGATCGATGATCACGTGGCACGTGTCGACCTGGCGCTCCCAGCGCATGCTGCCGCTCGGACGAACTCCCTCTTCGAACGCCCGCAGCGTGAGAAAGGTCGCTCCGGCGTTGGCTGCGACCGCGCCCAACTCGGCAACCCGCTGGTCCCAACGTTGAACACCGAGGTCGTCCCAATCGCCCAGGGTCCCGCCGACGATCATGACGTGACGCAAGAATTGCTGCGTCGGATCGGGCCCCGGAGCTGCGTCGAGGTCGACGGCGACGTCTTTTGAAGGGGTCATCGACACGACCACGAGTATTCCACGCCGAACCCCCTCGGCGGTGCCCCATTGGAGTATTGGCCAGCCACTATCGTCCGCAAGGTGCCGAGCGAACCACCCGATCCAACCGGCACCCAACCTGAGCCTCAGGCTGGGTTGCACGTCGCCTGCATCATGGATGGCAACGGCCGCTGGGCGGGCTCGCGGGGCCTCCCGCGAACCGACGGCCACACCGAAGGCGAGGAGAACCTCGCTCGCCTCGTGAGAGTCGCGGTGCAACGCGGCATCGCTCACCTCACCGTGTTCGGGTTCTCGACGGAGAACTGGCGTCGGCCCCGCCCCGAAGTTCGCCACATTCTCGGGCTGCACGAAAAGCTGTTCGGTCGCGTCGCCGAGCTCAACGAACTCAACGTTCGCATCCAGTGGATCGGGCGACCGTTCGATTCCCGTGAGGCTCGGACCCCTCGCTACGTGCAACGAGCCATCCGCAAGGCGATCAACGACACCGCTGCGAACACCGGGATGACGCTCACGGTGGCCTTCGACTACGGCGGGCGTTCCGAGCTCGTGAGCGCCGTCGAGAAGGCCCGGTCGTCGCCCGAGGGGATCACGACCGATTCGATTTCTCAGCACCTATATCTGCCGGATCTCCCTCCGGTCGACGTGCTCGTTCGCACCAGCGGTGAGCGCCGCGTCTCGAATTTCCTGCTCTGGCAGGCAGCCGGCGCGGCGATCTACTTCACCGACGCACCGTGGCCGGATTTCGACGCTGTCGAACTCGACGCAGCGCTCGAACTGGTTCCCGCTCGATGAGCGATGACGCGCCCGACCGGCCCGACATCGACACCCTTGCCGCGCTCGACACGGTCACCGCGGCGCTTGCCAAGAGCGAAGTCCGCGAAGGGCAGCACCAGATGGCCTCGCTGGTCGAGACCGCGATCGCTGACCGGCGCCACCTCGTCGTGCAAGCCGGCACCGGAACCGGCAAGACACTCGCGTACCTGGTTCCAGCGCTCACCTCGGGATCGACGGTCGTCGTCGCGACAGCGACCAAAGCGCTGCAAGATCAGCTCGCGAGCAAGGACCTACCGTTCCTCGGCGAGCACCTCGACATCGACTTCGACTGGGCGGTGTTGAAAGGCCGCAGCAACTACGTCTGTCTGCAGCGGCTCAGCGAAATGGCGAATCCCGATCAGGGAGCGCTCGAACTGGACGACATGGCGGTCATCACGAAGGCCGAGATCAAGAAGCTGGCTGACTGGTCGGCCACAACAGCGACCGGCGACGTCGCTGAACTCGACTGGACTCCGACGGACAACGCGTGGCGAGCTGTGAGCGTCGGCTCGGACGAGTGCCCTGGGGCTGAGCAGTGTCCACAAGGCGCCGGCTGTTTCGCCGAGGGCGCTCGTCGCAAAGCGCGCGAAGCCGATGTCGTGGTGGTCAACACTCACCTCTACGGACTTCACGTCGCAGCGGAGAACGCGATCCTTCCCGATCATCAAGTCGTCGTGTTCGACGAGGCTCACGTGCTCGAAGACATCATGAGCGACACCGTCGGCGCCGAGATCTCACCGGGGCGCTTCATCGCGCTCTCCGCAACGATTCGCAAGATCCTCGATGATCCGGCCACGACCGGCGACGTCGCCAGCCTTGCCGAGACGCTCCGAGATGCACTCTCCGAACACGTTGGGGAACGACTCAGCAGCCCCCTTCCCGACTCGATCCAAGAACCGTTGGCTCACGCTCGACTCACCCTGGCCTCCGCCAACGAGGAGCTCGCGGCGATCGAGACCACCAACGAGGACGCAAAGCAGCGCAAGCTCCGTGCGCAGACCATGACCGGACGCTCGATCCAGCAGCTCGACATCGCGATCGAGGGACGAGACGGCTACGTCTCGTTCGTGTCCGGCTCTCGGGAATCCCCGAGACTCGAGGTTGCGCCCCTCGATGTCGGACCGACCATGGACGCAGCGGTGTGGAAGCAACGCACCGCAATTCTCACGAGTGCCACGATCCCGTCGTCACTTTCGAACCGTCTCGGAATCGACGCCGATCGTGTCGACGTGCACGACGTGGGCAGCCCGTTCGACTATGAGTCGAACTCGATGCTGTACTGCGCGATCCACCTCCCGAATCCGAACTCGCCGGACTTTCGAGCGCAAGCGAACGACGAACTCGAGGCGCTGATCAAGGCCGCCGGTGGCCGGACGCTGGCGTTGTTCACCAGCTACCGGGCGATGGACGAAGCGGCCGAAGCGATGCGTGGACGCCTCGACAACACGATCCTGACGCAACGAGACCTGCCCAAGACCGCGCTCGTCAACGCGTTCGCCGCCGACGACGAGACGTGCCTGTTTGCTACGGCGGGCCTCTTCCAGGGCGTGGACGTACCCGGACAGACGCTGTCGCTCGTGGTGATCGACCGCATCCCGTTCCCGCGCCCTGACGACCCGCTGCTGTCGGCTCGACGCGACCAGCTCGGACGAAGTGCATTCGGCGAGATCGACATCCCGCGGGCGTCGATGATGCTCGCTCAGGCCGCGGGACGCCTGATCCGGTCGTCGACCGACACCGGCGTCGTCGCCGTGATGGACCCTCGGCTCGGCAAGGCGAACTACAAGTGGGACATCGTCAAGGCGCTGCCCCCGATGAAGCGCACCCGCCACCGAGCCGAGGTCGAAGCCTTTCTGAAGAAGATCACCGAATCAGGCGCCGCCTGACAGCGCCCGGTTGGCTGACTCCTCGAAGCCGACTCCCCGTCGTGTTCAGGCGAGGGTGCCGACGTTGTTCAGCTCTTCGAACGCTTGCTCGAACCGCGTGACGAAGCTCTCTTCGCCCTTGCGCAGCCAGCCGCGGGGGTCGTAGTACTTCTTGTTCGGCGCATCGGCGCCCTCAGGGTTGCCGAGCTGGCCCTGCAAGTAGTCGTGCTTGTCTGCCTCGTACCCGCGGATGCCATCCCAGAACGCCCACTGCAGATCGGTGTCGATGTTCATCTTGATCACGCCGTAGCTGAGTGCTTCTTCGATCTCGGCGGCGGTCGAGCCCGAGCCACCGTGGAAGACGAAGTTCACGGGCTTGTCCGACTCGGTGGAGTACTTCTCGGCGATGTGAGCCTGAGCGTCACGAAGGATCGTCGGCGTGAGCTGAACGTTGCCGGGCTTGTACACCCCGTGCACGTTGCCGAACGCGGCCGCCACGGTGAAGTTCGGGCTGACTTCCATGAGGCGCTCGTACGCGTACGCCACTTCTTCGGGCTTCGAGTACAGATCCTCGGGGTTGGCGTCGGAGTTGTCGACGCCGTCCTCTTCACCACCGGTGATGCCGAGCTCGATCTCGAGCGTCATCCCCATCGGTGCCATCCGCTTGAGGTACTCGACGCACACGTCGATGTTCTCCTCCATCGGCTCTTCTGACAGATCGAGCATGTGCGAGCTGAACAACGGAGCCCCGGTCTGGGCGAAGTGCTCCTCGCCGACGTCGAGCAGGCCGGCGATCCACGGGAGCTTGGCCTTCGGGCAGTGGTCAGTGTGCAGGATCACTCGAGCGTTGTACGCCTCGGCCATCGTGTGCACGTGACGCGCTCCTGCGACCGAGCCCAGAATCGATGCCTGCGCACCGTCGACGGGAACGTTCTTGCCACCGACAAACGCCGACCCGCTGGTCGAGAACTGCACGATCACCGGGCTGTTGAGCTTCCCGGCCGTTTCCATCACGGCGTTCATCGAGTTGGTACCGATGCAGTTCGCTGCCGGCAGGGCGAACTGCTGATCCTTGGCAAGGGCGAACATCTCGTTCACCGCCTCACCGGTGAGGACGCCAGCGGGAAAGTCGTTTCTGAGTGCGGTCACGGCGCCGATCGTACGCCGCATATTCGCCAACGGCCAGCATCTCGACCCGGTACCACGACATGCCGAGCAAGTACGTTCGCGGCGATGGCCGACTCCGCACCCGACACGCTCGTCCGGACTGAGATCGACGACGGGGTCGCGACGATCACGCTCGACTCACAGCGCAACCGAAATGCGTTGTCAACGCAGCTGATCGCCGAACTGAATGCCGGCATCGACGCCGCCGAAGCGGTCGACGCACGAGCCATCGTGTTGCGGCACGAGGGCCCTGCCTTCTGTGCCGGTGCAGACCTGAAGGAACGATCGGATCAACCAGCTGATTCGACGCCATTCGTTTCCATCCTCGAGCGACTCATGGACACCGAGCGTCCGACGATCGCTGCCGTCGACGGGGCCGTTCGCGCCGGCGGCATCGGTCTGATGGCTGCGTGCGATCTCGTCGTGGTGAACACGGCGACGACGTTCGCGCTCACCGAAGTTCGCATCGGGGTCGCCGCCGCGATCATCTCGGTCCCGATCCTGCGACGGGTGCCGTCAGGCAAGATCGCAGCCGCGATGTTGACCGGGGAGGTCTTCGACGCTGACGAGGCCCGCTCGATCGGGTTGATCACCCATGTCAGCGACGACGTCGCCGGTCAAGTTGCTGCGCTCGTCGAGGGAATTCGAGCCGGGGCACCGCGCGCAGTCCGAGAAACCAAGGCACTCCTTCGCAGCGTGCCAGAACTCGATCGATCTGCTGCGTTCTCGGCCATGGGGGCGCTCTCCGACGAACTGTTCAGCGGACCTGAAGCAACCATCGGAATGGCGGCATTCCGAGAAAAGCGTCGCCCCGACTGGACCCAGCTCGATGGCTGAGTCTTCCTTCGAGACGCGAACGATCGCGTCGTCGTCGATGAAGATCACGGTCGATCACTGGCCCGGAGATGGGTCGCCCGTGCTGCTGGCGCACGGCGGCGGACAAACCCGCCATTCCTGGGGTGGCACCGCGGCCGCGCTGGCCTCGCATGGCCATCGAGTCGTGTCGATGGATCTGCGCGGACACGGCGACTCGGCATGGGACCCAGATGGCGACTATTCGATGGGCGCATACGCCGCTGACGCCCAGGAAGTCATGGAGTGGATCGGGGCGCCCGTCGCCTGGGTCGGTGCATCGCTCGGCGGCATGACGGGACTGCACGCCGTCGACGCCCATCCGGACAACTTTTCTTCGCTGACACTCGTCGACATCACGCCGCGGCCCGCCGCGTCCGGTGTGTCCCGCATTCTTCAGTTCATGGCCGACAACGCCACGACCGGCTTCGCGAGCCTCGACGAAGCAGCTGATGCGATCGCCGCATATCAGCCTCACCGGCCTCGCCCGACCGACCTCTCTGGTCTGGCCAAGAACCTGCGCGAACGGAACGGTCGGTTCTATTGGCACTGGGACCCGGCGTTTCTCGCAGTTCGTGGGGCGCCCGACAGTGAGCACGCTCGCGACCGGCACCACGATCAGCTCGAGGCCATGGCCCGGCGGATCACGATTCCGACGCTGCTCGTACGGGGCCGATTGTCCGATCTCGTGACTCAGGCCGAGGTGGACGCATTCATGGACATGGTGCCGCACGCCCGAGAAGTCGACGTCAAAGATGCCGCGCACATGATCGCCGGGGACAAGAACGACGTCTTCACCGACGCCGTCGTCGAGTTCCTCGCGACGACGTAGCCCGTTCGAGGTGAGCGTTTGTCGCGGGTCACACTTTTCGTGAGACACTGGAGGCATGACGACGAGCACGACAACAAGCGCCGATCTGAACGAACGGATCGCCGGCCAGAACCTTCCCAAGCGCTTCCTCGCCAACCTCGAACGCAATGGCGACGTGGAAGTCGTCAACTGGAAGGACTCCACGGGCGCCTGGGTCTCCAAGACGCTGACCGAACTCGCTGACGACATCGCACGGCTTGTTTCCTCGCTCAAGGATCTCGGTGTCGGCAAGGGCGACAAAGTCGTGTTGATGATGTCGAATCGTCCTGAGTTTCACGCCATCGACATCGCCATCTTGTTCTGCGGCGCGACGCCGGTCTCGATCTACAACTCGTCGGCGCCCGACCAGATCCAGTACCTGATCAACGATTGTGGCGCGTCGGTCGCGATCCTCGAGAACAGCACGTTCCTGGAGCGCTTCGAAGCAGTCCGAGCCCAGATTCCTACGATCGAACACATCGCGCTGATCGAAGCCGACGGTGCTGGCGACGACGTGATTCGGTTCGAGGACCTGGTCGGAGCCGAGCCGGCCGACCTGGTCGCCGCTGCCGAGACGTCTGAGCTGATCGACACCGCCACGATCATCTACACCTCGGGTACGACCGGGCCGCCGAAGGGCGTGGTGCTGAGCCACCGGAACATCGCATGGACCCTGGAGTCGGTCAGCCAATCGATGAAGGATCAGACCGACATCGACGATTTCGCCGGCAAGCGCCATGTGTCGTACCTGCCGATGGCCCACGTCATGGAGCGTCTGTTGGGCCACTACTACATGCTCGATTTCTCACTTCGCGTGTTCTGCTGCCCGGACACCGCCCAGATGCCCGCGGCGGTGCGCGAGTCCAAGCCGAACGTGTTCATCGGCGTTCCCCGGGTGTGGGAAAAGATGTATGCCGGCGTCAACGCCGCGATCTCCGCAGACCCGGAGAAGGAGAAGCAGTTCAACGACGGCGTCGCTGCGGCGATCCCGATCATGGAGAAGATGACGCGGGGCACCGCAACCGACGAAGAGATCGCGACCTGGAACTTCCTCGACGAAGTCGGTTTCAAGGCAGTTCGTGGGCTGATCGGCCTCGACGAAGTCGAAATCGGGATCTCCGGCGCTGCGCCGATTCCTGCAGAGATTCTCGAGTGGTTCCGAGCGATCGGCGTCCCGCTGACCGAAGGCTATGGAATGTCGGAGACCACCGCGGTGCTGTCGTGGGCCGCTGCAGCCAAGCCCGGCTATGTCGGCAGAGCAGCGACCGGCGTCGAGATCAAGCTGGCTGAGGACGGCGAGGTGCTGGCGCGAGGCGGGAACATGTTCGAGGAGTACCTCGGCCTGCCCGACAAGACCGCAGAGGCCATCGACTCCGACGGCTGGGTCCACACCGGCGACATCGGCGAACTCGACGAGGATGGATTCCTCAAGATCGTCGATCGCAAGAAGGAACTGATCATCACCGCCGGCGGCAAGAACATCAGCCCGGCCAACCTCGAGGCGGCACTCAAGATGATCCCGCTCGTCGGCCAGGC
>CALIOL010000052.1 GCA_938044705.1 uncultured Ilumatobacter sp.
AGCGAGCATGTCGACTTCGTGCCCGACGAGGTCATCGACCGCTTCTGCCTGCTGGGCCCGGTGGAGACCCAAATCGAACGGCTCAACGAACTGAAGTCGCTCGGCGTCGACCAGTTCGCGGTGTACCTCCAACACGACGCGAAGGACGACACGCTTGCTCAGTACGGCGAGAAGATCATCCCTGCGATGCTCGAACAGGCGCTCGCCAAGCAGTGACCGGCTGTGCTCGCACGGGCCATCCCTCCGCTGAGGCGTGGTCTACGTTTGGCGCATGGGAACAATGATCGACTTCGCAGCTGGTGACATCGACGCACGCGGATACCTGGCGCTCCCTGCATCGGGTGCTGGGCCTGGGGTGATCGTCGTCCAGGAATGGTGGGGCTTGGATTCGGGCATCAAGGCCATGGCTGACCGCCTCGCCAGCTACGGATTCGTCGCATTGGCGCCGGACCTGTATCACGGCGAACTCGCGGAGCACACCGAGATGGACAAAGCCGGCGAGCTGATGAACTCGCTGTCGCCGGAGCGAGCCACTTCGGACATGAGCGGTGCTGTCGATCATCTGGCGCAGCTCGATGCCACCACGGGTGACGGTGTCGGCGTGGTGGGATTCTGCATGGGCGGAATGTTGACCTTTCTCCTCGCAGCCCATCGTCCCGACGTGGTGAAAGCCGCCGTTCCTTTCTACGGGTTCCCGCAGGGGGACGCGCAGCCCGACTATTCCAAGATCACCGCCCCCATTCAAGGGCACATGGCCGAGCACGACGACTTCTTCCCGCCGAGTGCAGCGCTGAGCCTCCTCGAGGAGTTGACGGCGCTCGGCAAGGACGTGTCGATCACGGTCCACGAAGGTTCCGGGCATGCGTTCATGGCCCCGCACAACGCACTGGGTACGCAGGACGAGAGCCTCTCCGAGCAGATCTGGCCGCAGGTCGCCCGCTTCTTGAGCGACGCACTCAGCTGACGCCTGAGCGCAAACTTGCGAACCAAGCAACGCAGCCGTGCAACGGTCGTTATGGTGCTGCGATGACGAAAGCAACCCAGTCCTTCATCGCGCTCGCAACCGCAGGGACGCTGCTGCTCGCGGCGTGTGGCGGCAGCGATGCCGCATCGGACTCCGATGGCTGTGGTGAAGCCGAGACCATGGTCGACGCCATCCAGGCGGTCGACGCCGCCGAGTCCGAAGAAGAGGCGCTCGCAGCCCTCGACGCCATCGCCGACGCGGTCAACGACTTCGCCGGTGCAGCACCCAGCGACCTCGCCGACGACGCCGAGTTGTTTGCCGAGGGGATGCGTGCGCTCGCCGAGGCGACCGCAGACGAGTCGTCGACCGCTGCACTCGAGGCACTCGACGACGAGGCCCTCGGCGCGGCGAGCGAACGAGTCGAGGACTACGTCCTCGACACCTGCGGCCTCGAAGTCAGATGAGCGCAGACCGGGCCGCCGGTGGACACCGATTCGACGCGGTGATCTTCGACGCAGGCGGGGTACTCGTCCTGCCCGACCCGACGGTGCTCGCGCCGCTCCTGGCCTACTTCGGCGGTGACTCGAACCTCGACACCCATCGTCGGGCCCACTACGCCGGCATGAAGGCCAAGTCGGACGCTGACGCCAGCGAGACAGCGTGGGATGTCTATAACCACGCCTACGTCGAAGTCGTCGACGTGGACGAACGAGATCGGCAAGAGGCCGCAGAGGTGCTCGACCGTACGCGGTACCACCACACGTGGCGGTGGGTGATCCCCGAGTCGAGGGTGGCGCTCGACCGGCTCGCCGCAGCGCAGGTCCCGATGGGCGTCGTCTCGAACGCGAGCGGTCAGATCGAAGCGATGCTCGCTCGTGAGATCGCTCAGGTCGGCCCTGGCGCGCATGTCGAGATGCGGGTGATCGTGGACAGTCAGGTCGTCGGCGTGGCGAAGCCCGACCCGGCGATCTTCGACCATGCGCTGCCTTCGTTCTCCGAGTTCGACCGTTCCCGCATCGCGTACGTCGGCGACTCGGTGACGATGGACATCGCAGCATCATCTGCTGCCGGGCTCCACCCAATCCTGCTCGATCCCTTCGATGATCACGTCGGCGCGGACTTCGAGCGGATCTCCTCCCTGCACGAACTCGCCGACGAACTGACGTGACGCCGCCTGGGTCGGTGTGGTGACGCCGATCTAGGTTGTGAATTCACTCACTGAGAGAAGCGGAACATGGTTGCACCACTCGCAGGGATTCGTGTCGTCGAAGCATCGAACTGGATAGCTGGCCCAGGCGCCGCGGCGATTCTCGCCGACATGGGCGCCGATGTCGTGAAGGTGGAGCCCCTGACGGGCGACGTCGTTCGCGGCTTGATGCGGCCGCCCCGGGTCCCCGACGGAACACCGAGTATCGACGCGTCGTTCACGGTCGACAATCGGGGGAAACAGTCCGTTGCGATCGCACTCGATCACGAAGACGGTGCCGCCGTGATGCGTCGTCTCGTGGCGAGCGCCGACGTCTTCTTGTGCAACCTGCTTCCACAGCGTCAGGTCCGCTTCGGACTCGATCCGGAAACGCTACACGAGGAGAATTCGAAGCTGGTTCACGCAACCATCACGGGCTACGGAATGAAGGGTCCCGACGCCGAGCGGCCGGGGTTCGACGTCACGACGTTCTTCGGGCGTGGCGCGATCACTGACGCGATGACCGACCCGGGAAGTCCGGCCCCGGCTCCGCGCCCTGCCCAAGGCGACCACACCACCAGCTTGGCGCTCGTCGCATCGATACTCGGGGCCTTGCGTCTGGTCGACACGACGGGGGAGGGCCAGACCGTGGACGTGAGCCTGCTCGCAACTGCGGCGTGGACGATGGCGAGCGACCTGTCTCCGGTACTCGTCGACGGCCGCCCGCCGACGAAGCGCGACCGTCGACATCTCATCAGTGCATTGGCGAACCGGTTCCGCTGTGGCGATGACCGGTGGATCATCCTCAACATGCCTGAGCCGCGCTGGTGGCCCGGCTTCTGTGAGGCGATCGGCCGTCCAGAACTGCTCGAGGATCCACGGTTCGCGACGCCGCGGGACCGTTTCGAGAACATGCCGGAACTCACCGACCTGATCGATGAGGCGTTCGCCTCCAAGCCGATCGCCGAGTGGGGGCAGATCTTCGACGACGCCGGTCTGATCTGGGGGCCGGCCTCGACGATCGCCGAACTCGCCTCCGATCCGCAGGCAGAGGCGGTCGGGTTGTTTCCGGAAGTCGAGCACGCTGCGGGTCCCATCCGCACGGTTGCGGTGCCGATCGGCATCAGCGGCGCGGACATCGGGCCGCGCGGGCCAGCGCCCGTCCTTGCCGAACACACCGCCGACGTGCTGGCCGGGTTGGGGTACGGCACCGACGAGATCGAGGCGCTCGCCACATCAGGCGCAATCGGGCTCTCGGACGCGTCCGCCTGACGCTGCGAGAACTGGGCCCGCGACGCATCGCCCCTTGACGCAGCAAGAATCGCTATATATAAATAGTTGCATGTTGTTGGAGGAGCTCGACGATCGAGCGTTCAAGGCGCTCGGACACCGCGACCGTCGAGCGATCCTCCGGCTGCTCGCCGAGGGGGAACAACCGGTCGGCGACGTCGTCGCCGCGGTCGGCCTCGACCAGCCGGTCGTGAGCCAACACCTGAAGGTGTTGCGTAGCGCCGCGCTCGTGACCGTCCGCGGAGATGGAAACCGCCGGCTGTACGCGGTCGACTTCGTCCGGTTCGCCGAGATCCGCACCTTCCTCGATCACTTCTGGAACACAAAGCTCGAATCACTCAAACGCATCGCTGAAGGAGAGGACAACTGATGCTGCTCGCATCCGCAACCATCGAGATCGAGGCCGACCAGGCCAGCGTCTTCGACCTGTTCACCACCGAAGCCGGACTGTGCCGGTGGATGGCCAGCGAGGCAACGGTGGACCTCCGCCCCGGCGGAGCGTTCCGCTGGGTACACGACAACGGTGTCGCCGCAGCAGGCCGGTTCACTGCGGTCGAGCCTCACGATCGGGTCAGCTTCACGTACGGCTGGGAAGCTGGGCCGTTCGCGGACATGGGCCCCGGGTCGAGCACCGTCGAGGTCAGCTTCGACGTCACCGACACCGGGACCCGCGTCACGGTGGAACATTCAGGTGTGCCATCGGAATTCGTCGAGGCTCACCAGGGCGGCTGGTCCTACTTCCTCGGGTTGCTTTCCCGCGTTGCCCGAGGCGCCGAACTCAGCGGAGCACGTCTCCCGACGGCTCCGGGTCAGGAGCGCTGACATGGCATCGAAGGGCACGCGGGAGACCGGGCACGAGCGATTCTGGGAGCTCGCAGAGCCGCACCTCGCCGGCGGACGGCTGGTCGAAGGCACGATGATGGGGCACCAATGCCTGCGAACCGCGAGGAC
>CALIOL010000053.1 GCA_938044705.1 uncultured Ilumatobacter sp.
CGGGGCCGTCAGCTCCGGACTCGCCGTCGCTGCTCGACTCCGCACGCAGGGGCACGGCGTGCTCGTGGTCCTGTCGAGCGTCGCTGGGGTACGGACACGACCCTCGAACTTCGTCTACGGCGCCACCAAGGCGGGCCAGGATGCATTCGCGACGGGTCTCGGACACTCGCTCGCCGGAACCGGGGCACGCGTCCTGACGGTTCGCCCGGGATTCGTTCGCTCGGCGATGACCGACGGCATGGAGGAGGCGCCGTTCGCCTGTGACCCGTCCGATGTCGCAGCGGCGGTGGCCGCTGGTCTGCGCAGCAAGAAATCCGTTGTCTGGGCACCGGGCGTGTTGCGTTACGTGTTCGCGATCCTGCGGTTCGTCCCCGGCTTCGTGTGGCGCAAGCTGGATAGCTGACCAACGACTACTCGGCGAGTTCCTCGGGAACGGGAATCACCGGGTAGAAACCGTCGACGTCGGCGCCGCTGATGCCGCCACCACCGTCGCAGCGTTCGAACAGCATCAGCAGGTTCGACTCGTACTGGCCGACGAGACAGAAGTTGTCGGCCACGGCCTGGTTGTGCTCCTGCGACTGGCGTTTCACCGACGTGTTGGGCTCCAACCATCCCGACCAGAAGTTGGTCAACACGAGAAAGTCTGCTTGCTCGATGTCTTCAGCGAGGCCCGAGCCCTCAGCATCGGCGAGCCCCGGATCCATCTCGATGAAATAGGTCGCTGGCTCGAGTTCGTCGAACAGGAAGTAGATCGACACGTCGCTGTAGACGGTTCGACTCAGGTCTGCGGTGCCCACGATCAGCTTGTCGCCCGGTTCGCTGCGTGCGTCGAGGTCGGGAATCATCGCAATGAGCGCGTTCGCGACTTCGGGGTTGCCGAACCAGAACTTGCGGTCCTCCCGCTCGACGAGGAACGGGAGGGGCAAGTCGCCGACGGCGACACGCGTGTGCAACAGGTAGTAGCGGTACGTGTAGAACGGACTCACGACCAGCATGAGGGCGAGGACGACGGCTCCGCCTGAGAGCACCGAGGTCCGGCCCAGTCGTGGAATTCGGTGGCTGGCGGCATGTGTCACCAGCGCGGCGAGGAGCGGCCACGACACCATCGCAACCCACGCAAGATGTGTCGAGTCCGGGCGCTGCAGCGCTTGCGGGAGGATGCCGAGACCGAAAACCCCGGCGACGAGCAGCACATCCACCTGCGGGTTGCCACCGCTGCGTCGACGAAGAATCCAAGCGCACGCCGGTACCGCGATCGCGATCACGATCACCGCGAAGAACCAGAAGAACAACTGGTGGCGGGCGGCGGGAGCAGGAACCGGCCAGGTCGGCGGCACCGCCTCGGCAATGGCCTGAAGTGCTCCGTCCAACTGATTGAACGACGGCGGACTCGGAAGTTCGCGCCCCGGACGGAGTTCGACGACCGGGTCGATGACGATGCCCTGAATCACTGCGCTGGGTCCAGCGACCGCCAGGTGAATCCACATCGGCAAGAGGCCGACCAGGCCACCGCCGACGACCGGTCGCCATGCCTCTCTTCGAAGTGCCCAACCTGCGACGAGCAGCATGAGTGATGCGGCGATCACGATGTCGGGTCGAAACGACAGCGCCAGTCCGGACAACAAGCCAGCCACCGCCCAACTCGTCCAGGACCCGGTGTGGCGTGCTCGGATGGCAAAGACGCATGACCAGAGGGCCAGGGCGACCGCGCCGTGCCATGCGAGCGCCGCCAAGCCGATCGGCGTCATGGTGAGCAGGGAAGCGATCACTGCGCTGAGCACCGCAGCCGAGCGACCCCACGGTCGAGCGAGTACATAGAGCGCGACGACGATGCCGAGGTTCTGGAGCAGGCCGAACGCTCGCTCTGCTTCGAGCGTGTAGCCGAACACCCAGTACCACGCCGCGAGGACGTCGAGCGAGCCTGGGCCGTACAGGTGCAAGAAGTCGACGTTGGGCACCTTGCCCTCCTGAACCAGCCGGGGGAAGACGAGCATGAAGCCCTCCTCCATCGACGAACCGGGTGACCGGAACAGGCCGCGGACGGGCAGCATCGCGAATGCGAGCATCAGGCCAACCGCGATCACGCCGCGGACTGTCACTCGCACCGGGCCGCCGAGGACGAACGGGATGACCGGAGTCGCAGCGTCGGCCGCCGCCGAGGTCTCGGTTGGTTCTTCCACGTCGATCAAGCGACCCGATGGTACCCACCAGGTGGGGTCCCTACGGCGTATCGTCGGCCCGGTGCAGGGTGAGCCGCAAAACCAGTTGCGGACGGACGCAGACGCGTTGATCGCCAAGGGGATTCGGCGGGTCCACGTGCTTGCTTGGCGAGACCTCGACGACGACGAGGCCGGCGGTTCCGAAGTCCACGCGGATGAGTTCGAGCGGCGTTGGGCTGAAGCGGGTCTCGACGTGCTTCACCGGACGTCTGCCGCTGTCGGCCAACCGGCCGAGGCGGAGCGGAACGGCTACCGAGTCATACGACGGGGGAGTCGCTACACGGTCTTCCCGCGCACGGTTGCATCAGAGCTGACGGGTCGGATGGGGCACTACGACGCTCTTGTCGAAATCATGAACGGCGTACCGTTCTTCTCGCCGCTGTGGTGCCGTCAGCCACGGATGCTGTTCCTGCACCACGTTCACGGCCCGATGTGGGACCAACTGCTGCCCGGGCCGTTCGCCGCTGCCGGACGAGCGCTCGAATCACGAGTCGCTCCACCGCTGTACCGTCGCGGGCTGACTGCAACGCCGTCCGATGCAACGCGAGAAGAACTCATCGAGATCGGCTTCCGTCCAGAACTCATCACGGCGGTTCCCAACGGCACGGACCCACGCTTCTCGCCCGGTGGCACGAAGACTGCGCATCCGTCGATCGTCGCCGTGGCCCGGCTCGCACCGGTCAAACGGTTCGGCTTGCTCCTCGACGCAGTGGCCGAGGCCCGAGAGCAGGTGCCTGACCTCCGACTGACGATCGTCGGCGACGGCCCCGACCGCGCAGCACTCGATGAGCGAGTCAAGCGCCTCGGAGCTGCCGACTGGGTGGAGTTCGCCGGCTGGGTCGACCACGTCGACCTGGTGGATCTGTATCGCCGTTCGTGGATCGTTGCGAGTGCCTCGCTCGCCGAGGGGTGGGGCCTGAGCCTCACGGAGGCCGCAGGTTGTGCCACCCCGGCGGTCGCCACCGACATCCGAGGTCATCGCAGCTCGGTCGTCGAAGGAGAGACCGGGCTCCTCGCTTCCGAAGCAGACCTCGGCTCAGCGATCGCCCGTCTGCTGACGAACCACGAGCTTCGACATCGTCTTGGTCAAGCAGCTCAAACACGCGTGCGCGCGATGACCTGGGACGCGACTGCAGCGGGGGTGCTCGGCGTCCTCCGCCGGGCTGCAGACCGATGAGTAGGCTCGCGCCCGATGCGTAGCGTGGTCGTGCTTCCGACGTACAACGAAGCGGACAACATCGACCGGTTTCTCCGAGCCGTCCGCAAGGCTGCTCCTGAGACCG
Source organism: uncultured Ilumatobacter sp. (assembly GCA_938044705.1). Lineage (GTDB taxonomy): Bacteria > Actinomycetota > Acidimicrobiia > Acidimicrobiales > Ilumatobacteraceae > Ilumatobacter_A. The sequence goes on from CALIOL010000053.1 coordinate 3,503, forward strand.
ATGTGCTCGTCGTCGACGACGGGAGCCCCGATGGCACGGGTCCGATGGCCCAGGAACTCTCCGACGAGTTGGGCCGCATCGAGGTGCTGAACCGTCCGGGCAAGAGCGGTCTGGGAAGCGCGTATCGAGACGGATTCGCCACGGTGCTCGAATCGGGGCGCTACGACGTCGTCGTTTCGATGGACGCCGACATGTCACATGACCCCGATCACATACCGGAGTTCGTCCGGATGATCGCAGAAGGCGCCGACCTCGTGATCGGCTCTCGCTATGTCACAGGCGGCGGCACGACGGACTGGCCAGTGCGACGCCAGCTGCTGTCGAAGTGGGGCAACGTCTACACACGAACGATTCTCGGCGTGCCGTCGCGCGACTGCACCAGCGGCTACCGGGCGTATCGGGCGACGGCACTTGCTGCGATCGACCCGACCTCGACCTCCGCCGAGGGATACGCCTTTCTCACCGAACTGGTGCGCCGGCTCGCGAGCAACGGTGCGACGATCACCGAATCTCCGATCATCTTTCGTGACCGGACCGAGGGAAAGTCGAAGATGTCCGGCCGGATCATCGTGGAGTCGATGCTGCTGGTCACCCGCTGGGGCCTGGGAGATCGGTTGTCCCGGCGACGCACTCGATGATCGAGCGGCTCTCGAACCGCTGGCTCGGCGCGCTGACCGTCGCGGCGCTGGCGATGCCGCTCGTGGTCGCAGTCGCCGCTCTGGCGCAGCGTCGTTGGTACCCGGTACTCGACCTGGCGATGACCGAGTTTCGGGTCCGAGATGTCGGGACTCGAGACACACCATTGATCGGGCTCCCCGGACGAATCGGCGCCCTGCCCGATCAGGGCAGCCATCCCGGCCCGCTCAGTTTCTGGGCGTTGGCGCCCATCTACCGGCTGTTCGGAGGGTCGGCCTGGGCGCTGGAGGCTGCGACCGTGTCGGTGGCGCTCCTGTGGATCGCGCTCGCCGTCTGGATCGGTCACCGGCGGCTCGGCCGAGCCGGCATCGTGCTGGTCGCGGCAGTGTTGGCGATCCTCGTCCGGGGGTTCGGCCTGTCCGTCCTGACGCAGCCATGGAATCCATACATGCCGCTCCTTGCATGGCTCGTCGTGCTGCTCGCAGCATGGTCGGTGCTGTGCGACGACGACTGGATGCTGCTTCCACTGCTCGCCGCTGCGACCTTCGCAGCGCAGACTCACATTCCGTACCTCCTGATGGCTGGCGCGCTCGGGGTGCTCGCGGTTGGCTGGGTAGCAGTGCGCGAACGACGGCTCACGGCGCCTCTCGGCTGGACGGTCGGGGCGTGTGGAGTGCTGTGGTTCGCTCCGCTCGTCGATCAACTGAGGCGGGACCCAGGGAACGTTCGTCGCCTGATCGACCACTTCGGCTCGCCAACCGAGGACCCGATCGGCATCGCAGCGGGCACCAAGCTGCTGTTGCGTCATCTCGACGTCGTCGGCGGTTTCCTCGAGTTGTCGACGGGTTCCGAGCGCTTCGTTCAGTCAGGCCTCGATCCGGACGGTCGCCTGTGGCCTGGCCTCGTCATGATCGTGCTGTGGGCGGCTGCAGCCGTGGTCGCAGTACGGCTGCGTCATCATGCGCTGATCCGGCTCCACGGCGTTCTCGCCGTGACGCTGCTGTTGACGGTGATCTCGATGTCGAGGATCTTCGGTGCGCGCTGGTTCTATCTCACGCTGTGGGCGTGGGTGACGACGACGCTGATCATCGTCGCCACGGTCTGGACAGCCGTGGTCGCTGCCCGGCGCTCGTGGCCGGCCGGTGAGGGCGCTCTGAGTCCCCAACGCCTCACGACAGCACTCGCACTGCTCGCGGTACTCCTCACCACGAGCATGGTGGCGCTCGCTCCTTCCACGGACCACCCCGAGGAGTACCTGGGTGAAACGGTCGGTGAGTTGCTCCCGCCGACCACCGCCGCCCTGGACCAGACAACGCCCTACGTCGTCGAGTGGCGAGACGCCTACTTCTTCGGCAGCCAAGGGTTCGCGCTGCTCGGCGAACTCGAGCGTGCAGGCTTCGACGTGGGAGCCAACGAGTTCAACATGGTGCCGGCCACCGCCTCGCGCGTGAAGCGACCCGGGCAAGTGGCGACGGCAATCGTGCTCGTCACCGGTGGGTTCATCACCGCCTACCAAGCCGACGAGCGGTTCGAACAGGTCGCCTTTGCGGATCCGCGCACCTCCGAGGAGGTCGATGAATACGACCAACTCCGCACGAAGGTCATCGCCGAACTCTCGGACGCCGGCCTCAACGACCTCATCGAGCTGGTCGATACGAATCTGTTCGGCCTCGACATCGACGAACGGATTCCACCCGGGACCAAGGCACTGACGACTCAGATGATCGCGTTGGGCCAACCCGCCGCAGTGTTCGTCGGACCCCGTGCCACGCCAGTGGTGTGACCCCAGTGGGCGGGCCGGGGAATGCCGCCGGGCCTAGGAGTGGTCGCCGAACGTGTAGTCGAACATCCGAAGATCCTTTTCGTAGATCTTCTCGGCGATCCGCCTCGTCGCTGGCGTGAACATCTGGGCGTAGTCCACGGCGCCGTTCGAGCTGCGGTTCTCATGGGGGAGGACGGGCTTCGTGCCGATCCGCTCCGCGATCCGCCCGAAGTCGTCGGTCAGCCGTTCGAAGCGGCCGACGAAGTCGAGTTGCAGTTGCCCGTCGGGGGAGCAGACAAACCGGTGCTGCGGGCGGAAGTGCTCGTACAGCCGCGTGTTCGACCGGTTCAACCATTCGGTCACGAAGTGCTCGAAGTCGTCGTAGGCCGCGACCTCGCTGACGACCTGGGTCTTGACTCGCTCGGTCAGCGTCGTGCCGGCTTCGCATCGATGCTCGCCCGGGCTCCCGGAGGCGCCCGGCCCACCATTGCGCATGTACCGATACGCCGAAACCAGACGATCGAACGGATTGCGCACGAACGAGAACTTGAAGTACCGGTCGAACTCCTCAGCGGAGAAGATCAGCTGATACGAGGGAATCGGCATGTGGTTGCCGGCGTAGGTACCGAAGATCTGTTGACCCACCGACATTCCGCCGCACTTCGGAACATGGACGAAGATGAATTCTCGCCGGTCGAACTCCGTGAGCGACACCGCCTGTCCTTCGACTTCTCCCAGGTCGTGTTCGCGCATGGTCTCGAAATTCTGGTGTTCACCAGGTTGGACTCGGCGATGGAGCCGGCGCCTCGCTTCATGAGGGAGGCAGAACGCGACTCGAGCAGCAGCGTCGCGAGCTACGGCCGCGTGATAGGGGGTCAGTGGCATGGAGGCGTCTCCTGAGACGGCATGGCGGCGAAGTTATTGGCGCCAGGTGAGCAAGACGTTTCGCTGGCGTGAAGTTCTGTTAAGAGAACTTCTTTTCGCAGTTGCGGTGAAAGTTCATCCTAAAGCCGAAAAGGCTGCGTGACGCGCTCTCTCGACGCTTACGTGCACACGGTGCCCGTGCCGAAGAGCGTGTATGCAGAGTCGATCCAGATGTCGACTCGAGGACGCTGAGCGTCGTCGAAGACATCGAATTCGCGGCGCATCAACGCATCGAACGCAGCGTCCGGAGTGGTCCCGATCGCAACAGCGAGGTCCGCAGCCGCGGTTTCGACGAGGCCGCGGACGTCGGCGTCGTCCGCAGCGGTGAGCGCACTCGACTCGGCGACGATGCATGCAGGGCCGTCGTAGGTCCGTGCGTCTGAACCCTGCAACTGGAAGACCATGGTCGGCTCGCTGGCGTCAGCGCGTCGCGCTTCGCCGAGCTGACGGATCATGCCCTCGTCGTCAACGCGAAACTCGATATCGCGCTCTTGCATCCACATCATCATGGTCGAGCTGTACGGCTCGAAGACCCGAAGCGTCGAGACGTCGTACAGGACCGGCTGGTGCGCAGCGAGTGCCTCGAGCTGAGGCTCGATGCGGCGCATGGTTGGCATGGTTGCGATGTCAGCAGTGGGCCCCGACGGCTGTGCCAAGAACTGGACGTTCCAGAGCGTCGCTGCAAGAACGATCACGCCGATCGTTCCGGTCAGCACTCGGTCAACCGCATCCGTTCGTCGCCACACACCTGCAGCGAGCACCACGAGGGTGAAGTGCACGAACGCCATCATCGGCCACGCCCACCGAACGTGATGCGGGGAGATGCCCACCGCCCCGATCGTGAGGCGGCTGAGCGCCACCACCGACCCGAGCAACACGACCGTCGCGACGACACCAGCTGCTGCTTCTGCATGCCGCTCGGCGCGATGCGCATTGCGGGTCAGCAACACGAGCACAACAGACAGCACCGCCAAACCGAGCACGGCGACGCCTGTCGGCATGAGGCCCGGCAGATCGAGCGTGGCGCCGTTCGGACCCTCGGTGATCTTGGTGATCTCGACCGTGCTCGTGTAGCTCGATCGCCCCCAGAAGGGCGGTCGCACACCGAGGTCGGCGACGATCTTGGCGGCGTTGCCCATTCCCAGTGAGAAATCGCCGCCGGAAGCGTTGCCAAGCAGTCGCGACATGTTGCCCTTGCCCGGGCCGAAGAACTGCTCCCAGAACGACAGGGACCACAACGTGGCGAGGACCGCCAAGGTCCACCGGATCGGTCGACGCCACTCGGAGCTGTCGATGCGATTCCGTTGCCAGAGACGCACCCCGCCGACGGCGAGCACCACGAACACAAAGATGTAGGCGTAGGAGATGTGGGTTTGGAGCAGCAGCGACGTCACTGCAGCCGCACCTGGCAGGAGGCCATCGTCGCCGGCGGCGACGCCGACTGCGAGTACCAGCAGCAACATGAACGGCAGAATCAACGCGTTCGCTTGCCAGATGTCGAAAAGCATCTCGCTTCCCATCGCCCATGCGAGCACTGCGGTGAACAGCAGTGCCCACCGTTGCAGAACCCAGCCTCCGATGCGATGTGATGCAGCCGAGATACAGAAGATCGCGACGATGTTCAGTGTCCCGACGCCGATCGCTGCTGCCGGGCCCGGCGGTAGGAGATGTGCGAACGGCGAGATCAGCCAGTCGTACATGGCTCCCGGGTTGTTCATGTTCTCGCCGACACTCAGACTCGCCGACGTCCACGAGCCGAGGTAGGGATGGTCCTCGGTGAGCACGTCGCGAGTTCGGATGAACAGCAGTGCGTTGTCGCCGATCGGGAACCAGTCGTTTCGGAGCGCACGCAGGACGGCCGTCACGATCGGAACGATGACCACCAACGTGGCGCCGATACGGATCGGACGAGACGGCTCTGTCGGGTCGTCAGCGTCGTCGGCCTCGTCGACGGTCTCGTGTGCTGTGTCCAGATCTGTCATCGACGTGCTTGGTCGAAACGGACGAACAGGGAGACGAAGGTGATCAGCGCTGCAAAGAAGACCGCAGCGACGCTTGCGGCGACGACCGCAAGCGTGCTGCTGAACGCGAGCAGCAGCGCGACGAAGAGCGCGACCAAGGCGCCACCGCTCACCGCGGCGAGCACCATTGCGCGCACCGCGATGCGTTCGGCGAACGGAAGCAGCATCCGGACGCCGTGCGCCATCAGCGATTGGGCGTTCATACGTGACTGACCCGCGAATCGCTCGCCCCGAGCGCACGGAACCATCGCGGTCGGGCGCCGCAGCGCGAGCAGGCTGGA
>CALIOL010000054.1 GCA_938044705.1 uncultured Ilumatobacter sp.
TGGTTGCCCGGTCCTTGGCCGCTACGTGCACGATGCCGTTGGCATCGATGTCGAATGTGACTTCGACCTGAGGCACACCTCGGGGTGCTGGAGGCAGGTCAACCAGTTGGAACTTGCCCAAGGTCTTGTTGAACTGCGCCATTTCGCGCTCGCCCTGGAGCACGTGGATCTCGACCGACGGCTGGTTGGCCTCAGCGGTGGTGAACACTTCCGACCGCTTGGTCGGGATCGTCGTGTTGCGCTCGATGAGCTTGGTCATGATGCCGCCCTTGGTCTCGATACCGAGCGACAGTGGCGTGACGTCGAGCAGCAAGACGTCCTTGACGTCACCGCGCAACACGCCGGCCTGGATGGCGGCGCCAATGGCCACGACCTCGTCTGGGTTGACGGTCTTGTTCGGCTCCTTGCCGGTGAGGTCGTTGACGAGTTCGCTGACGGCGGGCATGCGGGTCGACCCGCCGACGAGGATCACGTGGTGGAGTTCGCCCTTCGACACGCCGGCGTCCTTGAGCGCCTGCTCGAACGGCACGCGGCAGCGCTCGATGAGGTCGGCGGTCATCTCCTGGAACTTCGAGCGGCTGAGCGACTCGTCGAGGTGGAGCGGGCCGTCGGCCGTGGCGGTGATGAACGGCAGGTTGATCTGCGTCGACTGGGTCTGGCTGAGTTCGATCTTGGCCTTCTCGGCAGCCTCCTGGAGACGCTGTGCGGCCATCCGATCGGCGCTGAGGTCGACGCCGTGGGCGGCCTTGAACTGGTCGACGAGCCACGAGATGATCCGCTGGTCCCAGTCGTCGCCACCGAGGTCGGTGTCGCCATGCGTGGACTTGACTTCGAACACGCCGTCGCCGATCTCGAGCACGGACACGTCGAAGGTGCCGCCGCCGAGGTCGAACACGAGGATCGTCTCGTCTTCGGAACCCTTTTCCAAGCCGTAGGCGAGGGCTGCAGCGGTGGGCTCGTTGATGATGCGCAGCACTTCGAGGCCGGCGATGGTGCCGGCTTCCTTGGTGGCGGTGCGCTGCGCGTCGTCGAAGTACGCGGGAACCGTGATGACGGCTTGGGTCACGCTGTCGCCGAGGTAGCTCTCAGCGTCACGCTTGAGCTTCATCAACGTACGAGCGCTGATCTCCTGCGGGGTGTACTGCTTGCCGTCGACGTCGTCGGTCTTCCAGTTCTCACCGATGTGGCGCTTGACCGAGCGGAACGTGCGGTCGGGGTTGGTGATCGCCTGACGCTTGGCGACCTCGCCGACGAGCACTTCGCCGGTCTTGGAGAATGCGACCACCGAGGGGGTCGTGCGGGCGCCTTCGGAGTTCGGGATGACGACGGGGTCGCCACCTTCGAGAACCGAGACGACGGAGTTGGTGGTACCGAGGTCGATGCCGACTGCCTTAGCCATGTGTTTGCTCCTTGTGGGGGATTTGCCCTGCGGGCGGTGTTCAGATCTTGAATTGGTGACACTCAGGATACGACCCAGAGCCCCACAACACAACCAACCATGAGATTACTTGAGTCCTAATGACTCAAGTCTGAGCAATCGAAAACCGACGGTCGACCTTGTGCGCGCCTTTGGCAACCCTTTGGTCGACGAGGCGAGGCTCAGCACATGAACAACGCACCTCCGTTCATCGCTGCCGCAGGCCGCTGCCACCTCGAGAACATTCCCCGACCGTCAGAGCAGACGGTCAGGCCCGAAGGACTCGGGCAACAGCTGGCCGACATCCATCGTGAAGACGACGCCCGTGTCGGTTGCAGAATGAACACGGGTGGCTGCGTTGGCGAACTCGCGGATCTTCTGACGGCACCCTCCGCACGCGGTTCCCGGGGTCTCCCCCGACGTGATCGTCACGATGTCCGCAATCACGGGCGGCGCAGCGCTGCCGACCACCATCATCGAGATCGCTCCGCCTTCGGCGCACACACTCTCGGGGTACGCGGCGTTCTCGACGTTGCAGCACGCGAACACGTCACCCGCCGTCGTGCGAATCGCAGCGCCGACCTTGTAGCCGGAGTAGGGACTGTGCGAACGCTCTCGAGCGGCGAGTGCGGCCTCGAACAGCTCGGCGACCTCGGGCTCCGACTCGGCAATCGTGCGCAGTTCGTTCATCGACCCAGCGTGCCACGCCAGCCGCCAGCCACCACGCGTTGCGCTGTTGTCGTCCTGTTGGGATTCACGTCACATCCGTTCACCGAGATTGATTAAGGTCGCCGATCGTGGAACTGACGCAGCAATTGCTCGAGATGCCGGAGTGGAGTGACGACGACATCGTGCGGCACCAGCTGCCCATCGTCGACACGCCGTTCGTCTCTGTCGGCGGTGGCATGGGGTCACTGGCGATGGTTGACACGCTGCGCATCGCCGGGCAACCAGTCGAGTCGCTCACCGTGCTCGCGGAGAACGCCATTCCGTCCGAGACCTACGAGCACCTCGCCAACAACAGCCAGATCCCCCGCCACGAGCGACTCCGCTCCGACTCCTCGTCGACGATGGACTGCATCTGGGGCTGGCCCGGCTACGCGCTGCGCGAAGCCGTCGCCGACAAGAAGATCGGCCCGGCCGCCACGGTCTTCGCCGAGCCGATCCTCGCCAACTACTACACACCCAAGGCCGGGCAGGTGTACGAGTCCGTGCGGCGCGAGGCGACTCGCATCGGATGGGACCGGATGCTGCGGACCGGCATCGTGCGCACCGTGCGGCGTCGCCGTGAAGGCGGCTACTTCGTCATCCACACGCCCGCGGATCAGTCGGGTGCCGTTCCCGGCGGGCCGAAGCAACGCGTCGTCTACCGCTGCCATCACATCCACCTCGCGGTCGGATACCCCGGTGTGAAGATGCTCGGTGACCTCCAGGCGTATCGCGAGGAACATCAGGATTGGCGCCGGGTCGTCAACGCCTACGAACCGCACCTTCACGCCTACGAAGAGATGCTGCGCCGCCCGTGCACCGTCGTGGTCCGAGGGTCGGGCATCGTTGCGTCGCGTGTCCTGCAGCGGATGATCGACGACCGTGACCAGCGCGGCGCACAGACGCGAATCATCCATCTCTTCCGCAACTACCCGGATGGACCACAGGGCGACAAAGCCACCTTCCGCCGTCCGGTGCTGGCCGGCTGGGCGAAGCAGGGGTTCAACTTCCCGAAAGCCGCGTGGGGCGGTCAGCTCCGCAACGACCTCGAATCGCTCGAAGGCGATGAGCGTTCGAAGTTCATCGATGCCATGGGCGGCACGAACACTGCGCCTCGCAAAGACTGGGAAGAGCAGCTCGAGCGTGGCGCACGCGAAGGCTTCTACCGGCAGCTGATCGGCACCGTGAAGAGCGTCGTGCCCGCCGAGGGCAACGCGGGAATTCGCACCGTCATCGCGGACAGGCAGGGTGGCGAGTCGTTCCTCGACGCTGACTTCATCATCGATGCCACCGGTTTGGAAGCGGGCATCGAGGAGCACCGCGTGCTGCGCGACCTCCTGCAGTACGGCGGTGCGCGCAAGAACGTGAAGGGACGCCTCGACGTCGAGCGCGACTTCACCGTTCGCGGCACGCAGTCCGGGACCGGCCGGTTGTACGCATCGGGCTCGATCACGCTGGGCGGTTACTACGCCGGAGTCGACTCGTTCCTCGGCCTGCACTACGCCGCCCTGCGCATCGCCGACTCGCTCGCAGAGAACGGCTTCGGCAAGAAGATCGGCCCGCTCCGCTCCACCTCGCAGTGGTGGAAGTGGGCCCGCAACAAGCCGATCTGACACTCCCCCACCCGCACACCACGAACCTCAGCCACGGACGGACACACCAGTGACACCCACACTCTTCGGACGGATTCAGACCCGCATCATCATGATGGCCACGCTCGGCGTGATCTGGACGGCGATCATCGGTCCGGTCCTGCCGCGGCCATCGGTCGACGGCGAGTCGATCAGCCTCGGCAACATGTACAAGGCGCTGTACCTCGCAGTCGTCGTGGTCACGGTCGTCGGCGTCGTGTGGGAACTGATCTACCACTGGATCCAGCAGTATCGGTGGGAGAAGGACTGGCCGACGATCTATGGATTGGTCGTCGCGATCAACGAAGGCATCGTGGCCTACCTGATCCTCAACGCCGGACTGTTCTGGGACGAGCGGCCACCGGGCCAGAGCTTCCCACTCCCTGCGTTCCTCATCATGTTCGTCACGCTGTGGCTCATCATCTGGGCCTTCACGAACGGTCCGATGCAGATCCTCTCGCTCCGCTGGCGATTCCGTGGCGGCAGGTTCGATCCGAACTGGTGATGACTGCGCACATCATCGACCATGACGTTGTCGAGTATCTCGTGGCTGCCGATCCTGCGGGGTCGCAGTGAGCGCTGAGTTGCCCGATCTCGACATCGATGCGATTCTCGGTGATGCCGCGTCCGCACGCGAGTCCGGCGAGAAGCGACGAGCACTCTCGGCCCAAGCCGTCTCGATCGCCGTCACCATCTGCTGGCTGATCTACGTCACCGGCTGGTCCCATTGGGAGCGAGTGGTCGAGAACTGGATCTCCGCGTTGACCATGGTGTTCGGCAGTTTCGTTGCCGGAGCGACCCCTCAAGGCGGCGGCGCCGTTGCGTTCCCCGTCTTCACCAAGGGACTACAGATTCCAAGCGAGGTCGCACGCACCTTCTCGCTGTGCATCCAGATGGTCGGCATGGGCTGCGCATCCGCTGCGATCTTGATCCGCCGCCGTCGCATCGAGGCGCAGGTGTACCGCATCGCCGCTCCCGTTGCTGTGCTCGGTTTCTTCGTCGGCTACTTCCTGTTGAGCGATCGCGATCTGCCGTTCGCGCCGTCGGTGCTCCCCGGACCGTACGTCAAGGTGAGCTTCACGCTGCTCACCGCAGCGATGGCCTACGTGACCTTCCTCGGCTACCGCATCCATGCCCTGCAGGTCCGTCCGAGGGTCACGACCTTCAGCGGGCGATACATCGCGACCATCGTGGTCTGCGCGCTGATCGGCGGGCTCGCGAGCTCGCAGGTCGGGTCTGGTTCCGACGTGTTGATCTATCTCGCGCTCGTCGTGCTCGCCGGCGTGAGTCCGAGCGTCGGCGTACCGACGAGCGTGCTGGTGATGACGACCGTCTCGTTCGTCGGCTTCTTCGTCATCGGCATTCTCGACGGACAACTGGCGATCGGTCTCGATGCGTTCGGTGACGTGACGTCGATCGACGGCGCAACCGTGTCGTCTTCTGGTGATGCCGCGGTGTTCGCGGCGGGCGATGCGCTCGAAGCACAACGCTTCGACCTGTTCGGTCTCTGGATCGCAGCGGTTCCCGTTGTCGCTTGGGGTGCGCCGCTCGGTTCGTGGGTCACTTCGAAGCTCTCGGATCGCCGCCTCGTCGTCTTCGTGGTGGCGTTGGCCGCAGCCGAGGTCGTGACCACCATCATCTTCCTCGAGCAGTTGCGCAGCGACCCGCAGCTCGTCGTGTTCAGCATCGTCAGTCTCATCGTGCTGTTCGGCGGGCTCGGTTGGCTCCAGGCCAACCGGGTTCAGATTCTCCAGCTCGACCCGGTCGCGGGCGACACCACGCTGACCAGGTCGGGGCTCGACATCGGGCCGAGGTACCGCGAACAACTCGAGAAGAAGGACGAAGACTGATGCGAGTCGGTGACTACGAGGTCGTCGAGACGATCGGCGACGGCAACCACGGCGTGTACCACACGGCTCGCCCACCGGCTCGCCTGGGTCTTGCCGATCCGATCGTGACGCTCAAGGTGCTCGATCACTATGGCTCCGCTGATGATTTCAGGCGGATCACCAACGAACTGCGCCTGCTGCATTCCCTTCGTTCTCCCCATCTGGTCGAGCTCCTCGACGCGGGTTCCGTCGATGGGCGGATGTACCTGGCGACGCGGCACTATCCGGGTGGAGCGCTCGATCAATCAGACGCGCCGCTGTCTCGTTCGGAGCGCGTCGCGATCGTGGCCGACGCGGCGCGGGGCGCGCACGACATGCACGAGGTCGGCGTTGCTCACCGCGACATCAACCCGACGAACATCTTCATCGACAAGACGCGCGGCCGTCTCGCGGATCTCGGCCTCGCGCAAACGCTCGCAGGGGCGACCGCGACGATCGGCACCGGCCCGATCGGATCGCTGCAGTTCATCGACCCCGACCTGGTCTGGGGCGGCAAGGCGTCTCGATCGACCGACATCTGGTCGCTCGGCATCACCCTTCACTGCGCGCTCAGCGATGTCGCTCCGTTCGGCGAGATTCCGACCGACAATCTGCTCTCCGCGTTTCGTCACGTCGTTCACACCGAGCCGACCCTCGACCATGCGTTCGAGCCTGAGCTGCTCGGGGTCATCCACCACTGCCTCGCTCCTGTCGACAAGCGTTTCGAGACCGCACTCGACCTCGCCAACGAACTCGACGACGTCAGCCGCCAGTTGGCGAACAACGAAGGCCACGCACCCGAAGCCCCTGCAACTGATGCCTCGTCGCAGCCGATCAGCCAGAATCAACCGAGTCCGAACTCCACCACGAACAGCGGCCCGAGCGCGGCCAGCACAGAGGGAACCCCGTCATGAACGACATCGCGAAGAACTGCCTGGTGAGTGGAGCAGACGGATTCGTCACCGTGACGCCATCGGGGCGAGTGATCCTCACGGAGGCCCAGCCCGTACTGCGCGGCGAAGACGTCGACCGGATCGCCGACGACGTCGGTGTCGACGTGGCGCTGCGAACGCTCGCTGCCAACGGCGGAACGGCAGCGCTCGTCGAGGGCGGCGACACCGGTCCGGCGAAGCTGACCCTCACCGGACGCGTCGCTGCGCTCATCGAGCTGCCCTCGGCGAACTGGTTCGTATCCCCCACCGGCACCGACGGTCACACGGTGGGCGTTCCGGGCGACGCCCTGCGCTTCTCGGTCGGTCTCGGGGCCATGACCCCGAACGACCTGACGCCGAACACCGCCGCAAGCATCTCGACACCGGAGGGTCAGATGGCCAGCCAATTCGTGATCGACCTGCGGGTTGCGGCTCAACCGGACCCCACACCCGTCGGTCTGGAAGTCGTCGATTTGTCTGCCGCCGCCGACATCGCACCGGCTCCGCTGCCGGTCGTGAGCCAACAAGTGCCCGCACCGGCTCCCACGCCGAGCGAAGCGCCGGCACCCGAGCCTGCGCCCGAACCGCCAGCTCCGGTCGCACCGACTCCGCCGGCACCCGCCCCCGTAGCGGCAGCCGCCCCGGCCAACGCTCCGGCGCCGGGTCCTGGGTCGGATGCGACCGGCGACGTCGACGACGAGTCGAACTGGGTGCTCGGAATCCGCTGCCCACTCGACCACCACAACCACCCGGAGGCGGGATACTGCTCGCAGTGCGGCCGCAAGATGGGGATCAATGCCACCATCAGCTTCGTCAAAGGCCCCCGCCCCCCGCTCGGGCTCTTCCTGCTCGACGACGGCGGCGCGATCCCGATCGCGACGGATCTCCTCATCGGGCGCGATGCCACGACCCACGCCGACGTGGTGTCCGGAGCGCGACAGGCCGTGCTGCTGACCGACGCGAGCAACGTCGTGTCCAGGCACCACCTCGCCATCACGCTGCATGAGTGGACCGTCACGGTTGCCGACCTCGGCAGCGCCAATGGCACGCTCCTGATCGACGCACAAACCGGTGCCTCCCAGCCACTGATCCCGAATCAACCTGCGCCGATGGAGGCTGGCGACCGGCTCCAGATCGGCCCGCGAATCCTGCAGCTGGAACTCCACCACGTCGCCACACCCCAATAGGTTTCGCCGCGCAGGCGCCGGTACCGTCCCCGCATGGCCGGACCACGCGACATCGCTCGTCGAGCGCGCGAAGCCTCGTCGACCGTCTCGCGACGAATCGCCGATCGGCGTGACGAGATCGGCGTGCGCCGCGAGCCCAGTCGACGCACGCCCGACGACGTCCGGGCCGACCTCGACGCACTGATCGGGCTCGATTCCGTCAAGGAGCAGATCGACGCACTCAGCGCGAAGATCCGAGTGCAGCGTCAGCGCAACGAACACGGACTCGCTGCGATCGACACGTCACACCACCTGGTCTTCACCGGCAATCCGGGGACGGGGAAGACCACGGTCGCACGACTGGTCGCTGAGATGTTCGGAGCGCTCGACCTCCTCCAGGTCGGCCATCTCGTCGAGGTCGACCGTGCCCGCCTCGTCGGTCAATACGTCGGCCACACCGCGTTCAAGACCAACCGAGCGATCCGACGTGCGCTCGACGGGGTGTTGTTCATTGACGAGGCGTACGCGCTCACGCCGCCGGGTCCGAAGAGCCTCGACTTCGGTGCCGAAGCCGTGGAGACCTTGATCAAGCGGATGGAGGACCACCGCGAACGTCTCGTGGTGATCGTGGCCGGATACCCCGATCTGATGGAGCACTTCCTCGCGTCGAACCCTGGTCTGCGTTCTCGGTTCGCTCGCGAGATCTCGTTTCCCGACTACCGCAACGATGAACTCGTCGCGATCATCCGCCAGTACGCAACCGACGCCGACTACACGATCGAGCCCGGCGCCGACCCCACCCTCATCGGGCTGTTCGACACGGCGCGACGCTCGCCCGGTTTCGGGAACGCTCGTCACGCTCGCACGCTGTTCGAACGGGCGACGCAGCGCCAAGCGTTGCGATTGGAACTGCGCATCGACAGCGCCGACTTCGACCGTGACGAACTGCGCACCCTCACAGCGACCGACCTGAGCGAAGCGGCAAGGGACTGAGGTCGGTCCGACCTCTCGGGAACTCTTCGTAGGCTGACGCGATGACGTCGAGCCTGTCGAAACACCCGTCGTTCTCTGGTCGTCCCGGCCCGGTTCTCGTGGTCGTGGCCGATGGTGTCGGCGTTGCTCCAGCCGGTGAGAGCAACGCGGTCACCGAGGCGAACACACCGACGCTGGACCGCCTGACCTCGACCGAGCTGTACACCGAGCTCGCCGCTCACGGCCCCGCTGTTGGGCTGCCCACCGACGACGACATGGGCAATTCCGAGGTCGGGCACAATGCGCTGGGAGCTGGCCGCATCTTCGCTCAAGGCGCGAAGCTCGTGAACAAGGCGCTCGCGGAGGGTTCGATCTTCGAGACCGACACCTGGCGACAAGCCGTTCGACAGGGAGCGGCCTCGACGTTGCATCTGATCGGATTGCACTCCGACGGCGGGGTGCACTCCACCCTCGAGCACCTCTACCAGCTTCTTCGTCAGGCCGCAGAGGATGGGGTGACCAGCTGTGCGTTGCACATCCTCCACGATGGGCGCGATGTCGCAGCCCGTTCTGCACTCGGCTACATCGATGCGACCGAAGCGGAGCTCGCCGCGATCAATGCGGCTGCGGACGGACGCGACTTTCGCATTGCGTCCGGGGGCGGCCGGATGACGATCACCATGGACCGGTACGGCGCCGATTGGCCGATGGTCGAGCGCGGCTACCGGTGCCACGTGCACGGCGAGGGCCGTCGCTTCGCCTCGGCGACCGAAGCCGTCGACGCGATGTACTCCGAGTCGGACAAGGGCGACCAGTACCTGGGCGACTTCGTCGTCGAGCGCGATGGGTCACCCGCTGGCGAGATCGTGGACGATGACGCCGTCATCTTCTTCAACTTTCGCGGCGACCGAGCGATCGAGATCTCACAGGCGTTCGACGACGAGGTGTTCGAGCACTTCGACCGGACGGGTCGTGACGGGCGGACACGTCCCGACGTGTTCTACGCCGGCATGCTCCAGTACGACGGCGACTTGATGGTGCCGCAGCACTACCTCGTCGAGCCGCCAGCGATCGATCGGACGATGGGTGAGTTCCTCTGCGCCGAAGGAATCCGGAGCTTCGCCATCAGCGAGACGCAGAAGTTCGGACACGTCACGTACTTCTGGAACGGCAACAAGTCCGGCTACATCGACGAAGCGCTCGAGACCTACGTGGAGATCCCGTCGGACAACGTCGAGTTCGACACGACCCCGGCGATGAAGGTCCGCGAGATCACCGAGCACACCATCGACCTGCTGCGGTCGGGCGAGTACCGCTTCGGGCGCCTCAACTTCCCATCGGGAGACATGGTCGGACACACCGGTCACTTGCACGCGACAGTAGAAGCGATGGAGATCATCGACGCGTGCATGGCCCAACTCGTCGACGTGATCGACGACCTCGGCGGCGTCATCGTGTACACCGCCGACCACGGCAACGCCGACATCATGTTCACGACCGATGCCAACGGTGACCGGTCGCCGAAGACCAGCCACACGCTGAGTCCCGTTCCGTTCGCGATCCATGATCCGAACTACGACGGCGAATATCACATGGTCGGTGCCGCCCCAGGACCGGCGCACGGGCTCGCCAACGTCGCGAGCACGGTGTTCAACCTCCTCGGCTTCGACGCTCCCGAGGACTACCTCCCGGCACTCATCGAATTCTGACAGATCTGTGCCGCCACGATTTGTGGTTGCATTGCCACGCGAATTCGAGTTTTATTCCATCTGAACAGCTTGTCACGTCACGTGCCAGGTATACGTTCGGGCCAGCGGGGACGTTCCACAACGTCAGAAGAACCTTGAAGGTGAATATGCGCTCAGGCCCAGCCGTCGCTCGCGGATTTCGTTCGCGCGCGCGTTTTCCATTGTCCGCCATCGTCCTGTCGGGACTGGCTGCGACCACCGTCCTGTCGGTACCCGGCACGTCATCGGCAGACCCCGGTGACCCGCCGATCACTGGCCAAGTGTTTCGGGACTACAACGCCGACGGAGTTCGAGACGCACTCGAACCCGACTTCGCCGACTACACCGTCACCGCCTACGACTCGGACGGGGGCTCTGCGGTCGGCACCGTCGACGCCGACGGCAGCTATGAGATCGATGTCACCGGCATCCTCGGCGGCACCGATGGCTACCGCGTCGAGTTCACCGACCTCCCCGACTACATGCAGTCGGGTCCGTTCGGACCTGATTCCGGTACCACCGTCCAGTTCGTGAACGCTGGCGACGTCGCGAACCTCGGCGTACTCAATCCCGCGCAGTTCTGCGGCGACAACCCCGAGATCGCGACCACCTGTTTCCAGGGTGGCTCTGCGGCGGCCGACGGCCACGCCGTCATCGACTTCGTATACGAGGCCGGAACCACCTCTTTGGCCTCGAACGACGACCTCACGTCGACCCCGAACAACGCTCGAGCAACCGACGACCAGGTCGGACCGGTGCGCGGCCTCGCATACCACCGCGACGCCGATGTGATCTTCGCCGCTGCGTACGCGAAGCGGCACACGGCGTATCCGGGTGCCTCCTCAGGCGCACCGAACAACGATGGTCCGGACACGATCTACCTCGTGCCGCGCGACGGTTCGGCACCGACCCCGTTCATCACGATCGAAGCCGGCGACGACAATCACGACTACGAGAACCTGATCGCCGACACGGCGTTCTGGGACGACGTCGGCCGCACCGGCTTCGGCGACATCGACCTCTCCGAGGACGAGTCGACGCTGTACGCGGCGAACATGTTCGACAAGCTGATCTACGCGATCCCCGTCGATACGGGTGGCGCAGTGCCGACCGCTGGCACGCCCGCCCCCATCGACCTCGCGGCACTCACCGACATCACCACCGCGTGCACCGGCGGGAGCTGGGTTCCTGGCGCGATCAAGGCCAACGACGGCCTCGTCTACCTGAGTGCGACATGCATCGCTGATGC
>CALIOL010000055.1 GCA_938044705.1 uncultured Ilumatobacter sp.
AGCTCGTCGACGATGACCTCGATGCGCGGTCTGAGCTCGGCGATCCGGCCCGGGGTGAACGCCCGGCGTAGCGGTTCTCGAAGTCGACCGTGGTCGGGTGGATCGTGGAAGACCATCCATCCTCGAAGCAGTTCGAACGTCGCGCCCATCGCAGCGCGATCAGCGTCGGGCAGCCGACGCTCGAGCGGTGTGAGTCGATCGCTCGACAATCGGAGGTCGTGGAACCCCGAACGCACCGCCTCATGGGTGGTGAACAACCAGGCGCGGTGGCGCTCGAGCCAGACGATCGGACCGAGTGCTCGAAGCTCTTCGAAGACGGGGTGCGGGTCGGCAATTGCGTCGGCGGAGAGCAGGTCGACATCGCTCGTTGGAGCGGTCATCGGTTCGGTCCGCGAAGCAGCGCGATCACGCAGGCGTTGGCGTCGACACCGGCTGCGCCGCCACCCATCGTCTCCAACAGCGCGATGCGAGCGTCGGCTACCTGGCGGTCGCCAGCCGCACCTCGGAGCTGCCACACCAACTCAGCGGTCTGAGCAAGGCCGGTCGCGCCAAGCGGGTGGCCACGGGACAACAACCCACCACTGGGGTTGACGGGCTGACGACCGCCGAGCGCGGTGTGTCCCGACGGTGCGAGTTCTGCGCCGTGCCCTGGCGCAGCGAGTCCGATCGCCTCGAGGGTCAGCACTTCGCCGATCGTGAACGCGTCGTGGACTTCCAGGACATCGACGTCATCGACCGTGAGTCCCGCTGCTTCGAACGCGCGTTCCGCAGTCGCCCGCACGGTCGAGAATCCCCAAGGCTCCTCGCTGGGCGACGTCCACAGTGCGCCTGAGGACCGTTGGCTCGTGAGGATCTCGACGTCGTGACCGTCGTCAGCATGCTGCGTGATGACTGCTGCTGCGGCGCCGTCGGACATCGGGCAGCACTGCAACAGGGTGAGTGGCCCTGCGATCGGACGGCTGTCGAGCACCTCGTCGAAGGTCGGGGGTCGGTCGCCGAGATGCGATCTCGGATTGAGTGCACCGTTCGATTTGTTCTTCACCGCGACGTGAGCGAGCAGGTCCGGGTCGACAGCGTGAAGCTGGAGATACCTGCTGGCCTGGAGTGCGTAGAGCGCAGGCATCGCAAGACCCGAACGGCCCTCGGGGTCGGTGGGCTCGGGAACGATCGGTCCCGTGAACTGCGTCGACAGCTGTTCGACGCCGATGGCGATCGCGGTCTTCGCCCGTCCACAGCGGACCGCTTCGTGTGCCTCGTGCAGGGCAACGGTTCCGCTGGCGCAAGCGGCCTCGATCGAAAACGCGGGAACGCCGGCGAGGCCGACCCCGGCGAGCACGCGATTGGCGAGACCGGGTGCTCCGAACACTGATCCGACGAAGGCCATGTCGACCTCGCGCGGCTCGACGCCTGCGTCGTCGAGCGCTTCCTCGGCCGCCTGCCACGCCAACGCTTCGATGCGTTGTTCGGGAGCTCTGCCGAAATTCGAGGTGCCGACCCCGCCAATTCCCGTGCGCGTGAAGGTCATCGCGACTCCTCGACCAGCACGTCGCCGTCTCGATCTCCCGAGATGCGCACCCGGGCACCGAGCACTGGTTCTTCACTCGAGTTCACGGTGGCGAGAATCCGCGGGCCGTCGTCGAGGTCGACATAGGCCAACACGAATGGCGGCGTGCGTTCGCCGACGCGGAGATGCACCGTCGTCGCCGCCCAGACCGTGCCGTGCGGGCCGAACGTGGCGGATGCGGTCGTCCCGAGACACCGCTCGCAGCGACCTTCGCTGCGAACCGAACGATGGTCGCACGCGGTGCAGATCGACCCCACGACGACGTCACCGACGACCCTCGGTCGTGGATCTGCCGTTGGTGGAGCGCTGGACACCAGCCCATGCAAGCAGGTCGCGCATGATCGTGGCGGGTTCGGCGGGACCGGTTCGTTTGGGAAGCCATTGCCGCGGGACACTGCAGGGGTGAGACGAACGAAAGGCAGCGTGCGGTGGACGTTCGAGGATTGATGCGCCAGGCGGCGCGGCTGAACGCCGATCGAGTCGCGGTCATTCACGGCGAGCGCGCGCTGACGTTCGCCGAGGCGTGGAGCCGCGGCATGCGGATGGCGAACGCGCTGCAGTCGTTCGGACTCAAACCTGGTGATCGCGTCGGCGTCCTCGAGGACAACAGCATCGAAGCGCAGGACTTCTATGCGGGAGCGACCGCTGCGAACCTCGTGCGCGTCCCGCTCTACGCGCGCAACTCGCGTGAGTCCCACATCCACATGTTGACGCACACCGGGTGTCGTGCAGTGGTGGTTGCCGAGCACTACGCCGACGAGATCGAGTCGATTCGCGATGACCTCCCGACGGTGGAGCACGTGATCGTTCGCGGGCGCCACGACGGGCTGGGCTACGAGGACTGGCTCGCCGGATTCCCGGACGTCGAGCCTGATGTCGCGATCGACCCGGACGACTGGTACATCATCCGCCATACGGGCGGGACCACCGGGCTGTCCAAGGGCGTCGCGTACTCGCACCGCTCGTGGCTGGCGGCTGGCCGGGACTGGTTCTACAACTTCCCGCCGATGGTGGCTGGCGAGCGTTGCCTCCACGTCGGGCCGATCTCGCACGGTTCCGGCTACCTCTACACCCCGACGTGGTTGAGTGGGGGAGCGAACGTGTTACTGGACCACTTCGACCCGTCCGAGACGATCGAGACCATGGAACGCCAGCGGATCGGATACATGTTCGCAGTGCCGGCGATGCTCAATGCGCTCGCACGCGAGCCGTCAGCGCGGACGCGCGACTGGTCCGCGTTGAAGGTCGTCCAGATCGGCGGCGCACCGATTGCCGACGAGACCGCATTGCTCGGTCGGGAGGTGTTCGGCAACGTGCTGTACCAAGGGTTTGGTCAGACCGAGGCGCTTCCTGTTTGCATGATGGGTCCCGACGAGTGGTTCTCCGAGGTCGAGGGATCGACGCCGCTTCGGTCGACGGGGCGGGCGCTGCCCTTTGCCTACCTCGAGATTCGCGACCCCGAAGATGCTTCGGTCGAGATGCCGATCGGCGACGAAGGAGAGATTGCCGTCAAGTGCGACGGACAGATGCTGGAGTTCTGGGAGAACCCCGAAGCGACCGCGGAGCGGATCACGTCCGACGGGTTCGTGCTGACGGGCGACATCGGGCGGCTCGACGCGAACGGGTATCTCTACGTGCTCGATCGCAAGGACGACATGATCATCTCAGGTGGCTTCAACATCTGGCCCGCAGAGTTGGAGAACGTCATTGCCGATCACCCTGGCGTTGTCGAGGTCGCCGTGTTCGCTGTGCCACACGACCGCTGGGGCGAGGCGCCGGTCGCAGTGTGCACCGTCGCTGCAGGAGTCTCACCCGAGGACCCGACCGTTGTCAGCGACATCACGCGCATGTGCTCGGAGCGGCTGGGTTCCTACAAAAAGCCGTCGAGTGTCGAGTTGCGCGTCGAACCCTTGCCGAAGAGTCCGGTCGGCAAGATCCAGCGACGGGTGCTTCGTGCCCCGTACTGGGAAGGAATCGAGCGGCGTGTCGCTGGTAGCTGACTGATCAGGCGCGCATCGATTGCCAGCCCCGTCCGCGGTGTTCAGAAGAGCGAGCTACTCTCGCCCGAGCATGCTTGGTCAACGACGCCCGGCGATGTGGAGGACGACGTGAACGCACACACCCGTGCTGCTGAGACAGTGGCCGAGACGCTCGACAAGCTCACAGCGATGGCCGCGGAGCGTCGCCCAGACGACGACGTGCTGCGAGAGTTCCTGCTTCGCTACTACGGCGAGCTTCCCGATGAGGATGCCGACGACCGCCGACTCGATGACGCGTACGCAGCTGCGGTGACGCACCTGACGCTCGGGCGTGTCCGCGCTCCGGGAGACGTTCTCGTTCGGGTGCTGTCGCCGAAAGGCGACCGAGATGGATGGCGCACCGAGCGATCGGTGCTGATGTTCGTCACCGACGACATACCGTTCCTCGTCGACACGGTCCGGATGGTCCTCGACCGACACGGCCTCGGGATCCACCTCCTCGTGTACCCGACGCTTGCGTTCGTACGAAACGATGACGACGAGATCGTTCGCCTCGACGACTCGGATGTCAGTGCAGACGAGCTTGGCGTTGGTGAGCGCCGGGCAATCGAAGCCTGGGTGCTGATCGAACTCGACCGCTGCACACCCGATCTCGAACAGCGGCTGGAAGCCGATGTCAGCACGGCGATCGATGACGTGGTCCGCGTCGTGGCCGACTTCGCCGAGATGCGCGACCGGATGCGCTCGATCGCAAACGGCGACACGCTTCTTCAATGGCTCGGTGGCCAGCACTTCGTGCTCCTGGGTGCTGCGAGCTTCGACCGCCTGCTCGACGCGGACGGCGTACCGACGCTGCGCCTGCAACCTGGCACCGAACTCGGCGAGTACCGGCCGGCGGCTCGGCTCGACGCCTCCGATCCGACGACGCCGTCCAAGCCCGGCGACGACGAAACCGTCATCGCGCGAACCGAGGCGGTGTCGTGGATCCATCGGGCAGTACGGATGACGTGCATCTCGATTCGGCCACCGAGCGAAGGAGGAGCGGTCGAGCACCGATTCATCGGCTTGCTCGGGAGTGGGGCGTATCGAGAGAGCGTCTTCGCCATCCCGACGGTCGGGGACCGCGCTCGCGAAGTGCTCGCCCTTGCGGGCACGTCGGAGGTCAGCCACTTGGGCCGGTCGGTGAAGAACGTCGTCGAGACCCTTCCGCGCGATGTGGTGTTCGAGTTGGATTCGAACGCGCTCGCGGGCCTGGTGATCGACATCGTCGGGTTGCAGGAACGCCGGATCGTCCGGGTCTTCGACGTTGCTGAGCCCGTCGGGCCGTGGAGCACAGTATTCGTCTACGTCCCACAGGCCCGTTTCGAATCGAGCCTCCCTGACCGGATCCGTGAACTGGTCGAGAAGCACTACGGCAGCGAGGCGCGTGACCTGCACACGATGCTCGGGTCGAGTTCGCTCGCGAGAATCACCATGACGGTGCGCTCCAACCCGAGCGTCGACCTCGACCGTCTCGGCGCCGCGGTGGACGATGTGTCCACCACCTGGAACGAGCGTGCCGAAGCGGCGATTTGCGACGTGCTCGGCGATGTCGCCGGGCGCTCGACCTTCGCTGTCGTCCGCGAAGCGATTCCGAACGACTACCGCGCCCGAGTCGCACCCGAGGCATCGTCGAGTGATCTCGCCACCATTGCCCGGCTACTCGATACCGAGCCGGACTCGCCCGAGTCGCTGGCGACGTCGCTCGGGCGCACCGTCGATGCTCCCGACGACCAGTGGAGGTTCCGGGTGTTCCGCCGCGGTACGGCAGCGACGATCGCCGAACTCGTTCCGCTGCTCGACCATCTCGGGCTGCACGCGATCGACGAGCGGCCGTACGTATTCGACTGTCCGCAGGGCCCCGTACATCTCTACGACATCGGTGTGCGCGTCGATGCGAACTCGGGCTTCGGTAAGCGGCGAGACGACGATCAACAAACCGAAGTCCGCGAGACATTCGCCGGGCTCGTTCATGGAACCGTCGAGGCCGACGGGCTCAATCGTCTGATCATCGCGGCGAACCTCGATCGACGACAGGTCGCGGTCTTGCGGACCTACGCCCGCTATCTCCATCAGGCGGGTTTCCCGTTCAGCCGCTCCTACGTCGAGGAGGCAATCGTTCGCCACGCTGGCCTCGCAGCGATGTTGGCGAGGTTGTTCGACGCTCGATTCGATCCGTCTCGCGACGTCGATGCCGTCACGCGGATGCTCGAAGCCGATGGATGTCGGGACGAAGCGGTCGCCGCCCTCGACGAGATCCCGTCGCTCGACGACGACCGCATCTGTCGAGCGATGCTCACGCTCATCGACGCCACGCTGCGAACGAACGCGTTCCGAAAGCGCCCCGACGGCGAGTTCTCCGACGAGATCGCCGTCAAACTCGACCCGCAGAAGATCCTGTTCCTCCCCGAACCGCGACCGATGTTCGAGATCTTCGTCTGCTCTCCGAAGGTCGAGGGTGTTCATCTGCGCGGTGGTCGTGTTGCCCGTGGTGGTCTGCGCTGGAGCGATCGTCCCGAGGACTTTCGGACCGAAGTGCTGGGCCTCGTCAAGGCCCAGATGGTGAAGAACGCGGTGATCGTGCCCGTTGGGGCGAAGGGCGGATTCGTCATCAAACAGAGTGCCGCGCCGCCGACCGACCGCGACGCTGTGCGTGCTGAAGGCGTCGACCGCTACCGGCGATTCATCCGCTCGCTGCTCGAGGTGACCGACAACCTGGACGGCGCGGCGGTCGTTCGTCCGCCGGACTGTGTCATCTACGACGAAGACGATCCGTACCTCGTGGTCGCGGCGGACAAGGGCACCGCGACCTTCAGCGACATCGCCAACGAGCTCGCGGTCGCCGACGGGTTCTGGCTCGGTGACGCGTTCGCCTCGGGAGGAAGCGTGGGCTACGACCACAAGGCGATGGGCATCACCGCTCGCGGCGCCTGGGAGAGCGTGCGACGCCACGTACGCGTGCTGGGGAAGGATGTCGATGTCGACGAGCTCACCGTGGTCGGCGTCGGCGACATGTCGGGCGACGTGTTCGGCAACGGGATGTTGCTGTCACCGCACCTCAAGCTGCTCGCTGCGTTCGATCATCGGCATGTGTTCCTCGACCCCGATCCCGACCCTGCCGCCTCACACGCGGAACGCGCTCGGCTGTTCGACCTGCCACGATCGAGCTGGGCCGACTACGACGAATCACTCATCTCCGCTGGTGGCGGCGTGCACGCTCGCACCGCGAAGTCGATCGAGATCACGAACGAGGTTCGTGAAGCATTGGACATCGACGCGAGCGTCGATGCGCTACGACCGGACGAACTGATCTCGGCGATCCTTCGAGCGCCGGTCGACCTGTTGTGGAACGGCGGCATCGGCACCTACGTGAAGGCGAGCACCGAGGCGCACGAGGCCGTCGGCGACCGGGCCAACGACTCGTTGCGCGTCGACGCAGTCGACCTTCGCTGCCGAGTGGTCGGGGAGGGCGGCAACCTCGGCCTGACGCAGCTCGCTCGAGTCGAGTACGCGGTCGGTGGGGGGCTGATCTACGCCGACGCGATCGACAACTCCGCCGGCGTCGACTGCAGCGACCATGAGGTGAACATCAAGATCGTCCTCGATCAGCTCGTGCGTGATGGCGACCTCACCACCCGCCAGCGCAACGAGCTGCAGTCTAGGTAGCGCCCGGGCCACGTCGTCCGGGCTGAGTACCGCAAGCGCGGAATCGACCGCACGCTCAGGACCAACCAAAACGGTCATTGAGGCCAACAGCTGCGCGACGTCGGCGTCCAAGAGCTCATCGCCGACAGACAGTTCTCCGAACCCGAAGTCGATCAGCCACGGCTCGCCGTCGCTCGCAACGAAGATGTTGGCCAACCGCAGATCCCGATGAGCGACCCGATTGGTTCGCAGGATCTTCACCTGCGCCCAGATCCCGCGGAGCAACTCGTCAGTGACGTCTTCG
>CALIOL010000056.1 GCA_938044705.1 uncultured Ilumatobacter sp.
CGATGCTGAAGAACCAGAAGAACTCGGCGTAGTCAAAGCTGAGACGCGCGACCTGACCGCCGCCGAGCACGGTCGCTTCGGTGCGCTTCCCTCGGCCAAGGGCGATCACGATCACGAGACGCCGCCGCTGAAAACGTGCACCCGGCGACACTAGGTCCTGTCGGGAGCTCGCAGCGTGAGCGCCTCTCGAATCTCGGCGCAAGCGAGCGAACGATCGAGAACCCTGTTGTGAAGCTGCGGGAATCCGCGTGGGGCGTGGCGTTCTCCGCAAAGTGCCTGGTAAGCGGTGGTCCGGGCTTCAGGCGAGTCGTCAAGCGGAGCAACCGGCGGAGCAACTCACCGATCTCCTCTAGCTCGTCAGGTAACCCAGCGCGAGGGTTTCGAACATCCCGCCAGGAAAGCTGAAGCCTCCGCCGAAATCTGGCTGAGCGAGGCACTCGTCGATCAGAGCGACTGCGTCTGCATCACGTCGCATAGCGATGAGCCAACTGACGTAAGTGGCCAGCGAGCTGCCACTTCGGGGCGGTGAGTGCGCCTCGACAAGCGGTTCGAAGTCCTCGATTGTCTCAAGCTGTGGTGCGAACTCGCTGAACCCGTTGTCGAGCCTTTCCGCAAGCACGGCCGGATCAACCTCTGGTCCGTACCTCAAGGCGTAGACGTCGAGAAGCGGGACGGTGAACGCTCCGCTGATTCGGAACCCGACGCTCTTGGCGTTGAGCTCATCGAGGCCGACGATCCTCCAGAAAACGGGGTCGAGGCACAGCGGCTTTGCGCTTACCGTCCCCGTTGATTCGTAGCCGGGGTGCGGGGCGGAGGCTTCAAGTCTGAAGATGTAGCTACCTCGGACCTGATACAGATAGCCGCTGCCAACCCGCTTCCATCCGCGTGCTTTCGCTGCGTCGGAGACGGCGGAATCCCAGGCCTTGCGTTCGGCAACAGAGGTCATGGCTTGCAGCGGCCCTACTTGCTCGTAGCGAGGTGGATCAACCGTGGCCGACGGCTTGGGAAGCGGCGTCGGTTGCGACGGGGCCGAGTTCGCGCTGGACCCAGACCTTGTTGGCATCTCGTCGGGTGATCCATCCGTCACGGCTCGCGTTCTGAATTTCGGCGCAAGCGAGCGCACGACCGAAAGTCTGAAAGTGGAGCTGGGGGGAATCGAACCCCCGTCCCTCAGCCGATATTCGAACCCGCTACGACCATTCCCGGCATTGCCTCTGACGCTGAGACACCGACGGGTCGGCTGCCCGCTCGAGGCGGACCACGCTCAGTCTTTCCTGAAAGTCAGCGGTCTTTCTCGCCGTCAATGGTCTTTCCCATCGTCATCCCCCACTTCTGTTGCCAGGCTGTGGTGGAGTGGCCCCGTGCGGCATTTCTGCTCACTATGACTCTTCGCTCATCTGATCGAGATCAGGCGGCGAGAGCGAACTGCTCATCGGCAATTCTGTGGTTTCCCCGTTTTACGAGTCTGAGAAACTCGGGTCGCAAACTCGAACAGCGTTACTGACGTCGAATCCAGTCAGCCCCGTGTTTGATATGTAGCAGCCCAGTGTACCGGTCAGGAACCCGCAACTTCGCCGAGACCGGCATGGTCGGCGTCGTCGAGGAAGCAGCTCAGCTCCCCAACGAGCGCTGCAGCGTCGCCACCGACGCCGCTGATGAAGCTCGACGTCCGGCGGCGTGTGAACGGAAGGCCGAGCACGTAGAGGCCGGGGTGAGTGGCGACGCCGCCGTCGTGTCGAATCGCGCCCCGCTCGTCGAGCCATGCGGGATCCAAGAACGGGAAGTGCGGGGCAAAGCCGGTCGCCCAGACGATCGTCTCGACGTCGGCGAGGTCGAGAGAATCAGCCGGGCTCGGAACGCGCGTCGGTTCGACGGTCTCGGCAGCAGCGACCTCAGCGTCCAACCCACGCTGCTCGGCGAAGCGGTCGATCTGGGACAGCACACCGAACAATGCTGCGTCGGCTTCGATGCAGTACCGCTCGAGCTGGTCGTCGACCAACGCCCGACGGTCGTCGATGCCGACCATCCGACCGGTAATGGTCACGCCGAGATCTTGCAGTGCGTTGAGGTCGAGCGTTCGATGCTCTGGCGTGCCGACGAGTTGCATCGACGGAGGATGATGACGGTCTGGGACATCGTTGACGGATTCGTCGAGCATCCCGGTGGTCTCCATCCACCAGAAGATGTCCACGCCTCGATAGTGCCGAGGCATGCGCACGTGCTGCCCGGCACACAGGACGACCTCCCGGCCGGATCGGGCGATCTCATCGGCGAGCTGGACGCCCGACGCCGATGCGCCGACGACCACGGTCTTCCCCGGCCGGAGTTGCGACGGCCTGCGGTATCCGAGCGGGTTGATCTGCTCGATGTGCTCGGGAACTCGATCAGCAAACGGGGGAGTGCTGGGTGCAACGCACGCCCCACTCGCCACGACGACGGCGCGACACTGCCACGTGCCGCGAGTCGTCGAGACGGTGAAGCCGCCGCCGGAGCGCGGCCTGACGGCGAGCACATCGGTGTGCTGTCGGACCGGCGCATCGATGAGCCGTGAATAGCGCACGAGCTGCTCGGCGACGTCGTGCGCAGTGTCGAACTCGTCGGGTGAGGAGCCGTCGTAGTCGAGGCCTGGCAGCCGGGTCATCCAATTCGGCGTGAGAAGCCGCAACGAGTCCCACCGCTCGTGCTTCCACGAGTACGCCACCTCGTGGCGTTCGAGCACGACGTGATCCCGATGCTGCTCGCTGAGGTGACGGCTCATCGCGAGGCCTGCCTGACCCGCGCCGATCACCACGACGTCGACCAGCTCGATCGCGTCGTCCGCCGTCATCCGAACGCCCGATCAGTCGTACTGGTACTTCTGGGCACGGTTGAACGCCGTCTCGATCTCGCGGTCGGCGTCGCGCTCGGCCATGTTCTGGCGCTTGTCGCCCTTCGTGCGGCCCTTGGCCAGACCCAACTCCATCTTTGCTCGGCCGGCCTTCCAGTAGAGCCGCAGCGGGACGATCGTCAAGCCTCCCTGGGCGGTGCGCATGTCGAGTTTGTCGATCTCCGCTCGGTTGAGCAGCAGCTTGCGCTCGCGGTCCGGGTCGTGGGCACCGAAGCCGATCGCATTGGTGTAGGGCGGAATGTGAATGCCGTCGATCCACATCTCGCCCTGGCGAACGCGGGCGTACCCCTCGGCGATCTGCGCGTTGCCCTCACGGAGGCTCTTGACCTCGCTGCCGGTCAGGACCATGCCAGCCTCGTACGTGTCGAGGATGTCGTAGTCCCGATAGGCGCGCTTGTAGCTGGCAATGAGCTGCGTGCCGTCGGTCGGCTTCGCTTTCTTCGTCTTCTTGCCCTTCTTCGCCATGAGGCCTGCGAGGGTACCGAACGCTGCGCACCGAGAGTGGCTCGGATTCAACGAAGCCACCGGCGGTACGCTCGCTCACGTGTTCCAGGTGACCCGAGACGTGTACGCCCAGCTGGTCGGCCTGGCGCTCGATGAGTATCCGCTCGAGGCGTGCGGGCTCGTCGCAGGGCCGCTCACAGCCGCCGGTGGACCCGGCGACATCGGCCGTGTCTTCTACCCGTGTCGCAACGACGCAGCCTCGGCGCGCATCTACACCGTGAACCCACAGGACTTCATGCGCGCCGAACGGGACGCCGACGACCGGGACTTGGAGATCAACTGCGTCGTGCACTCCCACACCCACTCCGAGCCGTATCCCAGCCCGACCGACGTCGAAGCGGCCATCTCGCCGAACTGGCACTACATCATCGTCAGCCTCAAACGAGAGGCCCCCGAAGTACGCAGCTACCGCATGGTGGATGGCGAGATCATCGCCGAACCTCTCGCCGTCGTCTGAACGCCGGTAGATTCCTGACGAATCCGGTCGGATTAGTCGGAATGCCGACGCCGATCACGCTGTTGGACCTGGAGATGACGTCGATGACCCCCACACAGACGCCGATGCCCGCGACGATGCACGCCAGCGTGCTCGACATGATCGGCAACACGCCCATGGTCGACGTCTCCAACCTGTCGCCGAACCCCGATGTGCGGATCCTCGGCAAGATGGAGATGCAGAACCCGTTCGGTTCCGTGAAAGATCGCATCGCCAAGCGGATGATCGAGACCGCCGAAGCGAGCGGTCGTCTCGCTCCGGGCCAGACCATTCTCGAACCGTCTTCGGGCAACACCGGAATCGCGTTGGCAGCAATCGCCCAGCTCAAGGGCTACCCGATCAAGATCTTGATGCCGGAGTCCGTGTCCGTCGAGCGCCGCCAGATGCTCGAGATCTTCGGCGCCGAGATCATCCTGACGCCCGGCGGTGAAGGCTCGAATGGGGCGGTCGCCCGGGCCACGAAGATGGCTGAGGAGCACCCCGAGTGGTTCTTTCCGTACCAGTACGCCAACGACTCGAATCCCCGAGCGCACTACGAGGGCACCGGCCCCGAGATCATCCGCGACGTCCCCGAGATCACCCACTTCGTCGCCGGGTTGGGCACGAGCGGCACGCTGATGGGCACCGGCACGTATCTCAAAGAGCACGATCCGTCGATCCAGATCATCGCGGTCGAGCCACCACTGGGGGAGCGGGTCGAAGGGCTGCGCAACATCGGCGAGGGCTACATCCCGCCCGTGTTCGAGAACTGGAACGGCTACGACCTGCTCGACCGCAAGCGCGTCGTACGGCCACGAGAGTCCATCGAATGGACCCGCCGACTCGTCAGCGAATGCGGCGTGTTCGCGGGGATCTCGGCGGGAGCAGCACTCGCGGGAGCCGCAAAGGTCGCCAGCCAGATTCCATCCGGCACGATCGTGTTCATCGTGTG
>CALIOL010000057.1 GCA_938044705.1 uncultured Ilumatobacter sp.
CGCCGTGGCGGTCATGAAGTAGAAGAACCCGAGCACGAAACCGACCGCAAACGGTGTCGCCTGATCACGGAGCTGTGAAAAGACAGCGAGCGCGATGCCGAACCCGGTGAACCCGCGCACGATCAACACCCTTCGGTGATACCGAGACAGGAACGTGCCCACGGAGATCGCGCCGAAGAACGCACCGAGCCCCCACGTGGCATAGAGCCATCGGTACCCCGGCGAGTCGGCATCGATTCCGAAGTTGAGCTCGGCAACGGAGGGGAACAGCCCGACGTAGATGAGGCTGATCAGCGAGAACGAGAACATGCCCAACAGCAGTCGGTTGAGCACCAACCGGTCCCGTGCGATCTGGATGCCGAGGAAGAGCTTTTCGACTCCCTGGAGTTTCGTGTCCGCCTTGACGTCGGGCATCTTCACGAGCACCAGCGCAGCGATGAAGAAGAGATACGTCGCTGCATTGATCACGAAGATCCACGCCACCGAGAGCCCGACCGCAGCGAGAATCGCAGCCGACACCGGCCCCATCACACGGGTGCCGTTGATCATCGCCGAATTCAGGCTGATGGCTCCGGGCAGATCGGAGCGATGAACGAGCAGCGGCATCGACGCCTGAAACGCAGGCGCGTTGAGCGCGTTCGCAGACCCGATGCCGGCCTGCACGAGGAAGATCCACAGCAGGCTCGAGTCCTGGGCGACCAGGAACGCGGTGCCGAGGGTCAGAATCGCCGAGATGCCCTGCATCCACAACATGAGCTTCTGCTTGGAGACCTTGTCGGCAAGCGCCCCGCCCGGGATCGACAGGACCAGCAGCGGGCCGAGTTGCACAGCGATCGTCACACCGACCAGCGCAGGGCTCGACGTGCGGTCCTGCACGTAGGCGGGCAACGTCACATTCTGCATCCAGGTACCGATTTGGCTGAGCGCCAAACCGATGAACACCAGGCGGAACTTTGGGTACGACAGTGCAGCGCGCGCGGTTCCGGGCTTGAGCCCATGGCGGGGTGGCTCCGCCGGCGGCGAAGTGGGGGAGGCAGCTGTCGTCATGCGAGCGCAGTCGAGAACCTATTGAAACAGTGTTCTGTTCCGCACCTCTGATTACTCGTTGTGTGTCACACGCCGAAAATCCAGACATCTGGGATCGACACACTTCTATGGCCCCGCCATGATCCTTCGCCGGTCCCGTTCCCTGTTGCTCGGAATCGACGGTGCCAACCTATTGATCATCGGTGTCAACAGTCTCGAGCCTGGAGCAATGCACGACGGCGACATCGAGCCGGCGGCCGGCGGCGGTCCGAGCTTCATCGTGCAGGAGAACGGCGACGGCTACACCGCTCGTCAATCGTCCTTCGACGAAGGCCCGTACACGATCACCTGGCCGACGATCGACGACGGACTCACCGTCACGCTCGACGGCTGCCCAGGCTGAGTCACCGAGACGGTGACATCAGCGGAACGCTCGGAAGAACGTGCGAACCTCGTCGACGTAGACGTCGGGCACTTCGAACGCAGCGAAGTGACCGCCTTTGTCGTACTCGGCCCAGTGGCACAGGCCCGGATACGTCGACTCGACCCACGACCGGACGGGCGGGACGACTTCGCGAGGAAACGACGCGAAGCCGACTGGAATATCCCCGACGGGAAGGGCCTTTCGCTTGCCGAAGCTCTCCCAATAGAGCCGTGCGGATGAGGCGCCATTGCCGTTGATCCAATACAGCATGATGTTGTCGAGCAACTCGTCGCGAGACAACACGTCTTCGGGGTGGCCGTCGTGGTCGGTCCACGCCCAGAACTTCTCGACGATCCACGCCGCTTGCGCCGAGGGTGAGTCGACGAGGCCGTAGCCGACCGATTGCGGCCGCGTCGACTGCTGCTTGGAGTAGCCCGAGTCCCATTCGGCGTAGTACGCCGCACGTTCGAGGGCGTGCGCTTCGGCGGGCGTCGGGTTGTCGAGGCTCTTTGGGCGGGCGCCCATCGCCAACGTCATGTGAATCGCCGCGCAATGGCTCGGGTCGAGCGCCCCGATGGAGTGCGTGATCGCAGCGCCCCAGTCGCCGCCTTGGGCGACGTAGCGCTCGTAGCCGAGACGAGCCATCAGCTCGTTGAACACCTCGGCGATCTTCTCGATCCCCCAACCGGTCTCGGGCGGCTTCGCCGAGAACCCATAGCCGGGCAACGACGGCGCAACGACGTGAAACGCATCGGACGCATCGCCACCGAAGGCGGTGGGATTCGTGAGCGGTTCGATGACCTTGTGGAACTCCACGATCGATCCGGGCCAGCCGTGGCTCAAGATGAGCGGGAGTGCGTCCTCATGAGGCGAACGATGATGCACGAAGTGGATGTCGAGTCCATCGATCTCGGTGACGAACTGATTGAACCGGTTCAGCGCGGTCTCCCTCGCCCTCCAGTCGTACGTGTCCGCCCAGTACGCACACAACTCCTGGACATAGGCGAGCGGCGTGCCCTGGCTCCAGTCGTCGACTGGTTCCTTCTCAGTCCAGCGGGTGTTCCGAAGCCGTCCGTGCAGGTCTTCGAGCACGGCATCGGGAACATCGATCGTGAACGGTCGAATCGCTGCGGTCATAGAGGGAGGGTACGCGCACGGCACGATTCGGGGCCGCACCAGACGACGCCGTCCGCCGCTACTCCTCGATGGGTTCGGCTGACGTCCTGGCGTCTCCAAACCCGTTGCATCGCTGATTGACATAGCTGTCCAAACGGCCGATCGCGTCATCGGCGGCGTCGGGCGTGTCGGCGATATCGATGGCTCCGTCGGACTCGATCGATGCGTCGATGAACTCGATCAGCGTGTCGAGGTCGCCGACGATCTCGGGAACGGCACGATTGCGAAGCTGATCGAACCAGATGCTCGCGACCATGAGTTGTTCGAGCTCATCGCTGGGGAAGGGGCGGTCCTCTAGATCTTCGAGCAACGCGCAGAATGGGGCGTCCGCTGGAGCCGGGATGAATGGCGGGATCGTCTCCACCGGCAGATCGCCGGGGTCCGACTCAAGCGTGCCGGCGTCGGTCTGCACGGCCTCTGCGTCGTCTGACTCGTCGGCGGAGGCGGCTGGTGCGTCGCCGAGGATCGGTCCGACCTCGATGGGCTCGGAGGAGAACTCGACATCGAGCGGATCGACCGCTTCGGTGTCGCCCGGATCGGTCGTCGCTGCAGTGCCGGTGGGCTCGGTCACGGCGGGGACGGTTGTCGCTGCATCGGTCGAGGGAGTGTCAGTCGAATCGGACGAGCCGCATGCGACGACTGCCAACGCAAGAGCTGTTGCGAACGATGTGGTTCGGAGCGTGGTCGGTTTCATACGACTTCGACGTTGCCACACGGGCGCCGGTTCCCCGGCGATCTGACGTGACGTCTCGTGGCTACGGCGTCGGGCCGGTCGTCGCGCCACCTGCGAACGCCTGCGCCATGGTCATCCAATCGCG
The DNA here is from genome assembly GCA_938044705.1 of uncultured Ilumatobacter sp. Classification (GTDB taxonomy): domain Bacteria; phylum Actinomycetota; class Acidimicrobiia; order Acidimicrobiales; family Ilumatobacteraceae; genus Ilumatobacter_A. The sequence goes on from CALIOL010000057.1 coordinate 3,445, forward strand.
GGCATCGTCGCCCACGACCGTGAGTTCGGTGGCATCCACGTGCCTGCACTGCGTCACCACGAGGCAGAAGTCCTCGGCCGTGCCGGTGACGCGATCGTCGGCGTCGTCAGGGCCGAACGCCCAGGTCTCGCCCGATGGCGCAGCGAGCTCGACGCGGACATCGGTGGTCGGGGCGTCGAGACCACGGTTCACATAGGTCCACTTGCGGGTGATGAAACCGAGCTGGGCGATGTGCTGGAGCCGGTCGGTCGGTTCTCGAGTGGCGCCGACGGTGTCGACCACGTGCTGGCCGTGCGCCCAGCACTCCATCAGGCGGGCGGTGAGGAACGACTTGGCGCCCATCGACGGGCCGTACCAGATGACCCGGGTGTCGTCCGTGAGGCCGTCGGCCGCATCGGCGAGGATCGCTCGCTTGGCACGCCAGGCGTCGAGCAGCTCGCTAGGGGTCATGGCTCGGAACTCGCCGAGGGTCAGATTGTCCATCGTGTCAGGAGTGGCGTCGGGGTCGAACACGGGAGCCAGACTCTTGAGCGACGCAGTGAACTGCGCTTCGTCGGCGATCGCCCACGCCGCGGTCTGGTCGAAGAACGCAAGGTGCCCGATTTGATCTCGCACCGACCACCGATCACTCGGAGTCGGCAGCTCCCACTGTGCGTCGTCGAGCGTGGACACGATCGAGTCAAGTGCCTCCTGCTCGGCGAGAAGGTCAGCTCGGACACTTGCAGCGGTCGCCATCGGGTCGACGATACGCAACCACCGACCTCGGCTCAGGATCGGCGACGACATCGGCACTACGGTCGCGGGCATGAGCATCGGAACTCCGCTTCGCTCGAAGCTGGACACCAACTCCGACGACTACCGCTCCAACCTCGCAGAAATGCAAGCGATGTGGGACGAAGTCGCGGCCCTGATGGAAACCGTCCCCACGATCGGCGGTCAGCGCTACGTCGACCGGCACCGCAAACGCGGCAAGATGCTCGTGCGCGAACGCATCGAAGCGCTGATCGACCCGAACACGCCGTTCCTCGAACTCTCCGCACTCGCTGCGTGGGGGACCCAGGACCCGATCGGCGTCGGGATCACCCAGGGCATCGGGATCATCGAAGGCGTCGAGTGCGCGATCACTGGCACCGATATGAGCGTCAAAGGTGGTGCTGCGAACCCGACGACGTGGAGGAAGAGCCAGCGCTTCCACGAGATCGCCCGTGAGAACCGGCTGCCGCTGATCAACCTCAACGAATCCGCCGGCGCAGACCTGCCCAGGCAGGCCGACCTGTTCATCCAGGGCGGGGCCAGCTTCAAAGCGCTCACGCAGCTGTCGAAGCTCGGCATCCCGACCATCACCGCGGCGTTCGGGCCGAACACGGCCGGCGGCGCGTATACGCCCGGCATGAGCGACTACACGATCTTCGTGAAAGATGCGGGCACGGCCTACCTCGGTGGCCCACCGCTCGTGAAGATGGCGATCGACGAGATCGTCGACGAAGAATCGCTCGGCGGCGCCGACATGCACTCGCGGACTTCGGGGCTCTCCGACTACCTCGCCCAAGACGAGATGGATGCGCTTCGCATCATCCGCCAGATCGTGCGCCACCTACAGTGGAAGAAGCTCGGGCCGGGACCCTCTGCTCCCTCCGAAGCGCCGCTCTACGACCCGATGGAACTGATGGGTTGCGCGTCAGCGGACGTCCGGATCCCGTTCGACATCCGCGAGATCTACGCCCGCATGTTCGACGGCAGTCGATTCGAAGAGTTCAAGTCGCTCATCGGCGACAAGCTCGTGTGCGGTTGGGCCTCGATTCACGGGTTCCCGGTTGGCGTGATCGGCAACAACGGGATCCTGTTCTCCGAAGAAGCGAAGAAGGGGGCGCAGTTCATCCAGTTGTGCAACCGGATGTCGGTCCCGATCGTGTTCATGCACAACATCACCGGCTTCATGGTCGGCTCGAAAGCGGAGCAGGGAGGCATCATCCGCAACGGCGCCAAGATGATCAACGCAGTCTCCAACTCCGAGGTGCCGCACTTCAACCTGATGGTCGGCGCCAGCTACGGCGCCGGCAACTACGGCATGGCCGGCAAGTCCTACGACCCGCGATTCATCTTCACCTGGCCCAACCATCGCATTGCGGTCATGGGGCCCAAGCAACTGGCCGGCGTGATGGACATCATCGCTCGCAACTCTGCCGCAGGCCGAGGGATCGAGGTCGACGAAGAAGCCCTGCTCGCACAGACGAGCGCGCTCGAAGAACAGATCGAAGGCGAGTCGACAGCGCTGTATTCCACCGGTCGATTGTGGGACGACGGGATCATCCACCCCGGTGATTCGAGAACCGTGCTCGGCATGGCCATCTCGGCAGCTCATTCGAACGTGGTGCAAGGCGCCACCGAGTACGGCGTGTGGAGGCACTGAGATGCTCGGCCTCACTCGCTTCGCTCCGTTCGGTCCGAATGGCTCGCTCGCTGCGCTCGCTCGGGATGAATCGCCTGACGGCGAGCGCTCTTCATCGCTCACAGCAAGCTGCTCGACTCGTGGCAAGGGGCTCCGGGCGAGCCCTCTGCCCCTTCCGATCCCCGCCCCGTCTCGCTTCGCTCACCGGAGGGCCTTCGTCTCATGAGTATTGCTTCCATTCCTGCTGGGACTCTGTCTCGGCGGATCAACTCGCTGTTGATTGCGAACCGGGGCGAGATTGCTTGCCGCATCGCGCGGAGTGCGCATCGGCTTGGGATCTCCACCGTCGGTGTGTACTCCGAGCCGGACGCCAACGCGATGCATGTCGACGCCGTCGACGTGGCGGTTGCGCTCGGTGGTTCGACGCCGATCGAGTCCTACCTCCGCGCTGACGCGATCATCGAGATCGCGCTCGCCCAGGGTTGCCAAGCAGTCCACCCGGGCTACGGCTTCCTCGCCGAGAACGCAGAGGTCGCCGAACTCGTCGCCGCTGCCGGA
>CALIOL010000058.1 GCA_938044705.1 uncultured Ilumatobacter sp.
GTGTCTCGCTTGTACGCGTAGGTGGCTTCTGCCCGAGGGATCCGTTTGCCCCGTGGCACGCCTGATTCGTCTCGGGGAACGGTCAGGATGCGTCCGTCCTTGACCCCTTGGCGCAGCATGCCGGTGATCGTGGCCCACAACGCGTCGAGTTCGACCTGGTCGAGTTCTGTCCCGGGCCGTAGCGGGTGGATCCCGCAGACGAAGAGTGCCTCGGCGCGATACACGTTGCCGACGCCGGCCACGACCGATTGGTCCATCAAGAGGTCACCAATGCCTCGCTTGGACCGCGAGATCTTGTCGAACATCTTCTGCGCGTTCTGGCGCGGCTTGATCGGGTCGGGTCCCAGGCGGGCCAGTATGTCCTTTCGCACCGATGGGTCATCAACGGTGCAGGCGGTCGGACCGGCGAGGTCGATCGTGACGCCACCGCTGGTCATGGGGTCAGCCATCAGCCGCATCCGACACGCACCGCTTGGTTCGGGAGGCTCTGCACCTTTGTGGATCTTGAACTTGCCGAACAGCCCGAGATGAACGTGGCCGATGTCGCCGGTGTCCCATCGGTAGAACAGATGCTTGCCGTGTGGCTCGATCTTCTCGAGCACGGCGCCGTCGATCCGTTCGGCGTCGGCGGCGAAGCGCCCCTGTGGGCTCGAGACGCGGATCGGCTTGCCATGCAGCAGCTTTCCGTGGTCTTTGGCGATCTTGTGGATGGTGTGTCCCTCTGGCACGAGCGCCGACCGTACCGGCGACCCACGTAGAGTTCGACTCGTGCTCGACTCTCCGTTGAATCTGGACACCGAGAAGCTGTCGGCCTGCGTGTCCTGCGGGCTGTGTCTTCCTCACTGCCCCACGTTTCGCGTGACGGGGGAGGAGGCGTACTCGCCCCGAGGACGCATCGATGCAATGCGCGGCGTCGAACTCGATGGCGCACCCATCGACGACGAGTTCGTGGACTTCATGGAGACGTGCGTGCAGTGCCGCGGGTGCGAGCCAGCGTGTCCGAGCAACGTCGAGTTCGGTTCGTTGATGGAGCAGACCAGAGCAACGCTCGCAACCGCCCAGCGGATCACGCCGCGTTGGCAGCGCGCCGGGTTTGCCGTGCTCGGTCGGCACCGACTCCTGCTCGCAGGGTCGACGTTGCTCGCGCTCGGCCAACGACTGCGTGTCGTGCCAAAGCGGTTGGGGCTGACGCAGCTGCCGCTGAGGAGACCACCCGCGCTGTCGTCAACCGGTGGCGATGTCTGGCTGTACACCGGCTGCGTGATGGACGCTTGGCAGCGCGCGACACACCACAGCACCGCTGCGTTGATCAGTGCGACCGGAGCGACGTTCGCTGTTCCCGAACAGAGTGGGTGTTGCGGAGCGCTCCACGTGCATGCGGGTCTCCACGACGCAACCGTGGCCCTGGCTTCGAAGACGATGGCCTCGATGCCCGGGGAAGCTCCGATCATCGTGAACTCCGCAGGTTGCGGTGCGGCTCTCAAGGACTACGGCGAGATCGTCGGGAGCGCAGCGGCGCACGCGTTTGCCGCTCGGGTCGTGGACGCGAACGAGTGGCTGGCTGAACGAGTCGAGCTCCTTCCCGAGCCGGTCTCACCACGTCGGACCGTGCTGGTCCAGGACCCGTGTCACCTCCGCCATGTCCAGCGGATCGACGCTCCCGTTCGCACGCTGCTCAGCCATGTCGCCGATGTGGTCGAACTCGACGACGATGGTCTGTGCTGCGGCGCAGGTGGGGCCTTCTCGGTGCTCCAGCCCGAACTGGCCAAAGAGATTCGCGAGCGAAAGCTCGCGTCGATCGACCGCGCGGTGACCGCCACGCCAGTGGCGGTGCTCGCCAGTGCGAACCCCGGCTGTTCGATGCACCTGTCGACGTCGCTGGAGGAAAGGGACATCGACGTGGCTCACCCCGTGGACATCGTCGCTGAGTCCCTCGGTCTCACATGAGCGATGTCGAGCGGCTCGCGGAACAGCTCGCACAGATCGCTGAGCAGCTCGACGAGCTCGCGTTCGATCAGCTCAGAGAGGCGGTTGCCGATGGTGCGATGGAGCGCCCGCGAACCGACAAGCGGCTGATGCAGGCTCGGCGGTCGATCGAAAAGGCCGCGCACCTCTTACGTTCGATGGATCAGGGGCTGTAGCTGACGGTGGTGCCGCTGAACTCGGAGTAGTTCACGAACCAGAAGGCTCGTTCATCGTTGTCCTCGGCCCAGCTGATCGTCTCGTCGTCGGCGTCCTCGCTGTCGACCGGTGCGCCAACCGCTGCTTGGATGGCATCGGCCGCCTCGCGCACGGTGTTGTCCTCGGAGACATCCCACTCGACACGGCCGGATTCGAATACCGAACCGTCGAACGAGCTCACACTCAGCGTGTGGCCGTATCCGGTGAATGCCCAGCCGAGGTTCGACCCGATGTCGGCGGTCTCTTGAAGAAGGTCGCGCGCTGGGTCGATGATGGCGGGCACGGGACCCGGGGAGGTGGAGAGGCGGTCGACTTCGATGAGCACGATGCCGGGGGTGTCGGCGTCCTGTGCCACGCGAACGTCCCAGTTGCCGAGCTCGAGGTCGAAGTTGGCGGGAGAAGCTTCGACCGCAACGGTCTCGCGACCGTCATCGCTGGACGTCGACTCGCTGAAGTCGAACTCGACCCCGAGACTCTCGAGTGCAGCCCGGTAGGCAGCGCGCACATCCTCGATCGACATCGATGTTGCGGCCGACATCGTGATCGACTCACTGTTCGTGTACTCGACGTCATCGCTGAACGATGAGTCGGTGCGGCTGACGCGCAACTCGACCACGTTCGTGTTCGGCGAGAACAGGTATCCGACCATCCCGTACTGCGCAATGATGTCCTCGGTGACTCCGTTGACACCGATCTCGGCGCCGGCGCCGGTCGAACCGATATCGACGGGAATCCCGCTTCCGGGCGACGACGGTGTCGTTGCCGGGGGAGTCGTCTCGACGGGTGCAGCGGTGGTGTCGGGTGCGGGGGTGGTCTCGACGACGGGGTCGGTTGCCGGCGGCTCCTCGGCAGCTTCGGTCGTGGTGGTCTCGACCGCTTCGGTGACGACCGGTTCGGGTTCGGTGACGACCGGTTCGAATTCGGTCACCTCGGGCATTTCGATATCGCAATCGAGGACATCGAACTCCGCGATCAGGTCCTCGACCGATTGCTCGTCGAGCGCTTCGGCAATCGAGTCGAGATCGTCGACCACGAGACCAGAATCGGCGATGCCCTCGAGGTCGTCGAGGCGCTCGATCTGGCGGATCACGCCGTCGCGGTCGGCAGCGGCAGTCTCTTCGACGAGGCGCTCGCCGACCCGGCAGGCCCGATCGGTGTCGAATGGTTCGGCGTCGGAGCCGCCGCCACATGCGGCCAGCACGAGGGCGCCAGCCAGAGCCACAGAAGTCATCGTCTTGTTCACGTCACGATTCTGGCAGGCACGCATGAAAAATGCGTGGAGTTAGAAACCGTGTAGACCAAATCTTGACGATGTACAGAGCGCGGTCACCGCCAGGTGTTGATCTCGTTGATCATCGCGATCACGTCGCCGTACCCGTGCTTGGTGAAGTCGAGCGCGACACGGTCCAACTCGAGGTGGTCGTCGTCTCGTCGCTCGACACGAGTCGGTTCGATGCGTTCGATCGCACCGGTCGCACACAGGTGGCCGAAGTGCTCGTTCAACAGGACGAGCTGTTCGTCGGTGGGTCCCTGCCGCACGCGCAAGACCATCAGGTCTCCCACGAAGCGAAGGGAGCGATAGTTGACGTAGAACTCTTCGATGAGCGCGCAAGCTTGCTCGCAGCTGTCCGTGATCTGGTACAGGCCGGTGTCTCCTGGCGAGACGAGACCGCGTTCGATCAGCTGCTCCCGGACGAACTGATCCACCTGCTCCCAATACGGATCACCCGGAGCATCGAGCAAGACAACGGGCACCGGAAGGCTCTTGCCCGTCTGGATCAACGTGAGGAGTTCGAAGGTCTCGTCGAGCGTGCCGAATCCGCCAGGAAGACAGACGAAGGCCTGTGACTCCTTGACGAGCATCAGCTTGCGCGTGAAGAAGTACTTCATCGCAACGTGTTTCTCGTCGCCGGCGATGATCGAGTTCGCGCCCGACTCGAACGGAAGCCGGATCGAGACCCCGATGGAGCGCTCGCGTCCGGCGCCTTCCATGCCAGCCTGCATGATGCCGGGGCCGGCGCCGGTCACGGTCATCCAACCGCGCTCGGCGAGCGCGGCGGCGAGATCCCGTGCCTGGGCGTAGAGAGGATCGTCCGGCTTCGTGCGCGCCGACCCGAAAATCGACACCTTCGGTTCGTCTTTGTACGGAGCGAAGACGCTGTACGCCTCGCGCATTTCGGTCAGCGCAGCGGTCGCGATCTTGAGGTCGAGTGTGTCGGGCTCGTCCGTGATGAGCCCGATCGCTTCGGAAACAAGTTGTTCCGCCAGCCGAACATTCCCGGAAACTCCAAGATTCTCGATGACGGATCGTGCGCGCGGGTCGATCGAATCAGGTACACCTGTGTTCATGAAGAGCGGACTCTACGACGACACAGACACGGATGCAGGTGAAAATCCCGAAGCTTCGGAGCGAGGGACCGATCCGTTGCGTGCCTCGTTCGTCTCCGCAGAGCGCCCGTCGAAGCGGCGCGGAGTGGCCCTCGGCCTGCTCGCGACGGCGGTGGGCCTGGCTGTTGCAGAGCTGATCGTCGGGCTGATCCGCGGTTCGGCGTCGCCGGTCGTTCCGGTGGGCCAAGAGTTCATCGACATCACCCCGAAGTGGCTCAAGGACTGGGCGATCGAACAGTTCGGCACGAACGACAAGGTGGTGCTCGTCGCCGGAGCCTTGATCGTCGTGCTCGGGGTCGGTGCGATCATCGGCATCCTGGCCGTTCGCGGCGAGCGGGGCTTTGCCTACGGACTCACCGTGGCCGTTGGCGTGATGGGTGCGTGGGCGGTCTTCCTCCGCCCCGAACCGACCCTCGGAAAGCTCGCTCCCACGTTGGTCGGTACGAGCGTCTCGCTGATCGTGCTGTGGTGGCTCTCGCCGCGACGGTCGACCGATTCGGTCGCCGGGGACGTCGTCGTCGGGCCGGATCGTCGTCAGTTCGTGACCGGAGCCGTTGCGCTCGGCTCGGCTGCAGCGGTCACCGGTGGCGTCGGTCGGCTCCTCCAGCAGCGTTTCGAAGTCGACACGGACTTCGCCCTGCCCGGTCAACCCGTCGATGTCGAAACGGTCGGATCAGCGCCGGGAACGATCGTGCCGGTGAGCGACGTCAACCTCGACCGGGCGGTCTCGATCGAGGGTGCCGAACTCGGTGTCGAGGGCATCGAGTCCTTCGTCGTGCCGAACGATCGGTTCTATCGAATCGACACGGCCCTGGTCGTGCCCCAGGTCTCGGCCGACTCCTGGCGTCTGAACATCTCCGGACTGGTCGACAATCCGATCGAGCTGAACTTCGAGGACCTGCTTGCCAGAGATCAGGTCGAACGTCACGTGACGCTCTCGTGTGTCTCCAACCCGGTCGGTGGCGACCTCGTGGGCAATGCGCTGTGGCAGGGCGTGCTGCTCAAGCCGCTGCTCGAGGAAGCAGGCCTGCAAGAGGGTGCAGAGCAGGTCGTGAGTCGATCGATCGATGGCTGGACCTGTGGATCGCCGATCGAGGCGATCATGGATGGCCGCGATGCGATGCTGGCGTTCGGAATGAACGGCGAGCCGCTTCCTGCGCAGCACGGCTTCCCCGTGCGCATCGTGGTGCCCGGTTTGTTCGGCTACGTGTCGGCGACGAAGTGGGTGACCGACATCCGTCTGACTCGCTGGGATGACTTCGATGCGTACTGGGTTCCTCGTGGATGGTCGAAGCGTGGGCCGGTCAAGACCATGGCACGGATCGACACCCCTCGAAGCGGCGCCAACCGGAATGGCGTGGTGCCGATCGGCGGTGTGGCGTGGGCGGTTCACCGGGGCGTGTCAAGCGTCCAGGTCCGAATCGGGAACGACGACGGAATGGGCGAGTGGAGCGATGCGGAACTGGGCTCGGTGCCGACGGCTGACACCTGGGTCCAGTGGGTGTACCAGTGGGACACCGACGGTCTCGATGGCGTCCACATCGTCGAAGTCCGAGCGATCGACGGTGACGGGGAACCCCAACCGGAGGAACCGCAAGCCGTGGCCCCCAATGGCGCACAGGGGTATCACCGAATCGCCATCGAAGTCGGCTGACCTTCCCGGCATGTCCGACCGTCGTCTCAGCAAGATTCGAGCACTCGGGGACGAGGACGAGATGTCGATCGGATTGTCCGACGACTGGAGCGACGACGCCACCACCCGCTACGTCAAGACCCCCTCCGAAGCGATCTCGCTCCTTGCACGCCGAGGCCCGTCGTGGCGCCGTCACTACGGGGAGACGATGCGATGTGAGACCGAACAGTTCGGCGCAGCCCGTCAGATCGGCGTCGATGCGGATGGGCTCCGCATCCGAGTGAGGATGCATCGTGGTCGTCCTCCGGGGCGACTGAACCGCATCCTGTACGGCACGCACCCCGAGTTCCTCATGCGTCATCGCGGCCCGAAACTCGCGATTGCGGCGGTCTACGCAGCGCCCCACCAACCGACCGAGTTCGACCTCGACCGGCTGCGCGATTTCGGCTACGACGGTGTGGTCGATGTGGCGCAGAGAGTTGCGAAGTGGAACGACGACCCCAACTCGACGATCCAACTTCCGATGCCGATGACCCTGTGAGCGCGGCGCCGTCGGGAGCCCGCACCGCCGTCGATCACTCGTCGAGCTGCATCGAGTAGACCGACACGGTGGCAGCCGACTCGAGACGGATCGTTTCGACGCCGTCGACGAGCCCGAATCCAGCGTCGTCGGCTGCGGCGCCCGGAACTGCGATGAGCGCCGGTGTCGACGATGTAGCGGGGAGCATGCGGAACCGCCGATCGTCGAGCCACAGGTGGGGGACCGTGAGGGGTTTGAGGA
>CALIOL010000059.1 GCA_938044705.1 uncultured Ilumatobacter sp.
CGCATCGGGTTCCACTGCGGCACGACGTTGAACATCGCACCGAAGCGAAGCGTCGTCGTCTGCGCAGCGATCCACGTAGAGATCTGCAAACCATTCGGGATGACCTCGTAGCCCTCGTACTGGAAGTGGTGCTCGGTCGTCCAGAACGAGTCGAAACCCAATCGCTCGGCCTCCTTCGCCGAGTTCACGTACGCAAGGGTCGCATTCCAACACTCGTCGTTGGTGTAGCGGCGATCCATCGGGTTCGGAAGCCCTGCGCCAGCGTCGTCCATCTCGACTCCACCGAAGAAGAACGCACCGAGCTTGAGATCTGTAGCAGCGACCATGACGACATGATCGCGCACATCGGTGGCAGCACCCATACGGACAGTTCGGATTCATGTTGCTGAAACGCGAACGGGCCCGCTCCCCCGCAACGGATGCGAGGCAACGGGCCCGGTCGGATTCGGTGAAGCTTCGGGTCAGCGGCCCGGTGCACCCTCGCAGTACTTGTTCGTGTACACGGACTCGACGCTCTCAGCGACGTCGGTGCCCTGCTCGGCGTAGATCGGCTGCAGGATCCCGAACAGCGTCTCCATGCGCTCGGGGTCGAAGCTGCAGTAGGTGCCATCGAAGCTGTTCACCGCAAACCCGTCGCTTTCGACCAGGGCGATGCCCGCCTCGTTGAGGCCTTCGCTGAGGCCCCAGAACCCGGCGTGCGTCTCGTTGATCGAGATCATCGCGTCGGTGATGGGCTTCGGGTCGTTCAGGTAGTCGACCCACGCCTGCTGCATCGCCGGCACGAGCTCGGTGAGGCACGAGTCGAGCTCTTCGGCCCGGCTCTCCAGCATCGTGATCGCAGCCGGGTAGTTCTCGAAGCCGAGATCGCCCACGGTGAAGAAGCTGACGTCGGCAGAACCGCCGTCCTTCCAGGCGATGTCGTTCTCGTACTTGTAGATCTCGTTGGTGGCGAAGCCCTGCTGGATGAAGTTGCCGCCGTCGGCGACCCATGCCCCATCGGAGCCGTCGTAGCTCGGGTTGCTCTGGTCAGCGGTGATCATGCCCTCGGCGATCATGAAGTCGACGTACGACGAGCCCGGGAAGTGCAGCAACTGTGCTCCGGTCGCTGCCAGGTCGGCCGGCTCCGAAACGTCGTGCTGAGCCGGGTCCCACATGATCATCTGTGGGTCCTGATCGAGGGTCTTGGCGATGGCCACGAGCGGGATCGCGCCCGAGTCCTTGATGATGTCGCTGGTCGTGAGATAGGCCATGTCGGCATCTCCGTCGGCGAGCACGGAGGCATTCGACTTGTCGAAGTTCACGGTGCGAATCGTGATGGTCTCGAGGCCACCCACCGCGTACTGCTCTTGAACAGGGCCGGAGTACGACACGGTGTCGGGGTCGGCAACGCCGTCCGGGCCGATCAGCTGGTACGTGCCGCCATGCTCGAGTTCTGGGAACCAGTCGGTCTGGATGACGAGCTCGGCGGGGCAGTTCGCCTCGCTTGTGACCTCGTCCTCGCCGGCTTCGGCGTCGGCCTCATCTGACTCAGGAACCTCTTCGGCCTCCGTCTCGGCGGCCGTCGTGGCCACGTCTGCTTCATCGCTGTCGGAGCCGCATGCGGCAACGGCAAGTGCTGTCACCGTCGCGAACGCGAGCGCTTTGGTCTTGTTCATGTTGTCTCCCCCTGGAGGTGTTGTGGTCAGTTGTTCTAGCTGTGGTTGGGGTATTCAGTTGGCGGAATCGTGCCAGTCACGGATGGCACGGCTCGTGATCGCTCCGACGATGAGGAACATCACCACGCCGAAGAGCGACGCAGTGATGGTTCCCGCCAACATGTCGGGGCGGTTTGCAGCACGTTGCTGCGTCACACGAATGAAGAAGCCGATTCCCTTGTCGCCCTGGTTGAAGAAGAAGTCGGCGACGATCGCACCGATCACCGAGAGCCCCGAGGCGATGCGAATTCCGGTCATGAGGGCCGGCAGAGCGCTCGGAAGTTCCAGCTTCCACAGACGAGTCCATCGGCTGGTCTTGTTGAGCGTGAACAGATCGTGATGAAGTCGGTCGGTCGACTGCAGACCGAAGAGCGTGTTGGTGATGATCGGGAACACCGCAATGAGGAACACCACGGCGAGTCGCACGCCGAGCCTGTCGCCGAAGACCTGCGTGAGTAGTGGTGTGATCGCCAAGATCGGGACGGTCTGAGCGATCACCGCGTAGGGGAAGATCGCTCGCTCGAAGTACTTCGACATGTTCATGATCACGGCGACCAAGACGCCGACGACGATCGAAATGCCGAGCCCGAGCAAGGTGACTTTGATCGTCGGCCACATGAATCCGAGGATCTCTCGGGTACCGCTGCCGTCCTCCCACAGCGGGAGGAAACCGTCCTGGACGACTTCGTGCGGGTACGGAAGCGCGTTACGACGCTGGAACGCCTGCTCGAAGCTCACCGTCGAATACAGGTACCAAATGCCGACGAACAGGGCGAGCATGATCGTCGGCGGCAGGACACGACCGAAGAAGCCGTCGCCTGGACTCTTGGGCGGAGTGACTCGGGTGGGGGCCGATGCGTCGTCAGGGTCGGCGCCAGCTGCGGGCAGCGCGACCTCGGCATCGATGCGGTCGTCGATGGTGGTCATACGTGGGCGTCCTTGAGATCTTCGTTGATCTGGCCACACAGCTCGGCGAACTCGGGTTCGAATCGAAGGTCATGCGGCCGTTCTGCGCCGAATGGAATCCGGTAGTCGCCGATGATTCGTCCGGGACGGTTCGACATGACGAGTACCCGGGTGCTCAAGAACACCGCTTCGGCGATCGAGTGCGTGATGAACAGCGCTGCGAACTGCTCGAGGGCGAACAGGCGAAGCAGTTCATCGTTCAGGAACTCTCGGGTGATCTCATCGAGTGCGCCAAACGGCTCGTCGAACAGGAACACGCCGGGGTTCAGAACCAGCGATCGAGCGAGAGAGCAGCGCATCTTCATGCCGCCCGACAGCTGCTTGGGGTATTTGTGCTCGTGGCCGACCAAGTTGACGAGTTCGATTGCCTCGTTGGAACGACGCCGCCGCTCCGCCTTGGGAACACCGTGCAGCTCGGCGTTCAACTCGACATTGCGCAGCACCGTTCGCCACGGCAGCAGTGTCGCGTCTTGGAAGACGTACCCGATCGAATCGCGGTTGACGTCGCACAGCCCCGTGTAGCCGGTTTCGAGCCCGGACGCGATCCGCAGCAGCGTCGATTTCCCGCAACCCGATGGTCCGACGACGGTCGTGAACTCGCCGGGTGAGACCGTGAACGAGATGTCATCGATTGCGTGAGTTCCGTCGGGGAAAACCATCGACAGGTGGTCAAACCGAAGCCGGACGTCGGAGGTCGACGCCTCATCCGGCACGAGATCAGCAGCGGTCATGCCGCGCGAACTATAGCCCCCGCCGAACGAGGGACTTCGGTCGAGTTGTAAACATCAGGTTTCGCCGTCCAGGCGCCGGCCGTTTCGCCACACCCAGCGTTCATCTGGTCCCAGAGCGATGGCCTCGCGGACCGTCGCCGCTGGCACGACGAGCAGATCCGCTGGAGCACCGACGCGAAGGTGATGCCCCGAGCCTTCGTCGACAGACCGATCGAGGGTCTTTGCCGAGTTGGTCGAGACGGTGGCCCATGCTTCTGCCGGGTCGAGGTGGCTGGTCATCACCATCAATCCAGCTGTCTCGAACGGGCACGCACGGCCCATCGGATTGAACGGGTCCTGCAAGTTGTCGGCGCCAGCAGCGACGTTCACGCCCGCGTCGAGCAGCGTCGCGACGGCCGTCAGCGCACGGGGCATGGGGTTGTGGCCGCGGCCCTGAAGGAACAGATTCGTGTGAGGAAGAGCGATGACGCTGATGCCTGCTTCAGCGACCCGCTCGGCAGTTGCTCGCTGTTCGGTCTCGCTCTGCTGGCCGAGGCTGACGCAGTGGCTCGCAGTCGCCGGAAGGTCGAACCCCGACAGCACGGCATCAGCAAGCTGGGCCAGGCCGTTTGCAGCGGGATCGAGGGTCTCGTCGGTGTGCAGGTCGACCGGCCGCCCGAATTCGGTCGCCATCTCGAGGAACACGTCCGTCGCCGCCTCGATCGTTCCGTCGCCACCGAACGGCTCCAGGTGAGGACACCCGCCGACCACGTCGGCGCCGCTTTCCAGTGCGGAGCGAAGCAGTGCACGATGGTCTGCGCCAGCGGTTCCCGTGACAGGCCACCCGCACAACGCAACGATCTCGACGTCGATCAGGTCGGCGACACGCCTGCGAACCTCGACCAGCGCTTCGATCGAGGTGAGACCGTGCTCGCTCGTCACGTCGGCGTGGGTGCGAACTGCGGTGAACCCGTTGGAAGCCATCAGTCGGGCCGCGCGTTCGGCGCGTTCCGTCGTCTCGGACACAGTGAGGAGATGCCTGCTCGACCGCATGGCCTGAATCGCTCCGAGTAGGTCACCGGTCGGATTGGCGACGACCTCGGCGAGAAAGGCCTTGTCCAGGTGAGCGTGTGGTTCGGTCGCCGCTGGCAGCAGCAAACGCCCGGACAAGTCGACGCATGTGACGTCGTCTTGCTCGGGGGTGCTGGTGCCCGGCTCGTTGACCTCTGCGATTCGACCGGCTTCGTCGATCACGACGTCGACGATCGACCCATCGATGGCCGTTGCTGACTCGAGCAGTTGAGCGTTCACATCAGCAACGTATGCACGAGTCATTGGTATGCGCAAAGATCGAATGGGTTGCCATCGGGATCGGCCAGGTTCGCAATGGACCCGTAGGGCTCATGGCGCGCCGGGAGCTTCAGCTCGGCTCCGAGTTCGATGAGACGGGTGATCTCGGCCTCGAACTCGGGCGGTGAACAGGCGAGGTCGAGATGAACCGAGCCGAGTGTCGTGGACCCCTTTTGAATCCCGATTCGACGCACGCCGTCAGCGGTGCCGAGGACGATCCAGCGGTCCCCATCTTCTCGCTCGAGTTCGACCATGCGCAGAACTGCCCTCCAGAAGTTGGCAAGATCATCCGGTGCGGGGGAATCCATCGTGACGAGATCGAATGACGAAGCCATGCCACGAGCGTACGGCGCTCGTTTTCGAGCAGGGGCGCTGAGCGCGGCGGTCGCAGTCGCTGCGGTCGCGTGCTCGGCTGGGTCCGACCCCGGAGCCGCGCCGGCGACCTCGCCTGACACCGTTGCAACGACCGTCCCCGACTCGTCCGACTTCGAGAGCGTCGACGCCTCCACGACCACCACGGTTCCACGGCGAATCTCGGAAGGGCCACTCGTCGAGGTCTGCCCCGAGCGCATCGTCGTGCAAGCAACGGGCCTCCCCAGCCCTGCGGTCGGCCCGCTGTACGCATTGCTCGGACCTGATGCGTCGATCGACCCGGCGACCCAAACGGTCAGTGGTCCGGTCACTCGTGGTGATGGAACCGTGGACTCCGTGACGCTCGAGATCCGGTCTGGTGGCCCGGCTGTCGGGTTCGCGAACCCGCTCGCACTGCTCGACTCCGACGAGTCGATCCTCCTGGCTCAGGTGTCCACTGCGATCGCCGTGCGCGACGCGGCGCTCCGCCCTTCAGTCGGCGTGCTGGCCTTGACCGACCGGTCACATGCGTCGGTCATCGTCGACCCGCAGACGTACCCGGATGTGATGACGTTCGACGACATCCGGACGACCGGCATCGAGGTTCGTCACGTGACCGACGAGGCGTTCATCGCGTTCCTCGAGTCACAAGGTGTCCTCGTCTCCGATCAGCTCATCGCCGGGTTCGACGGAGAACCGGCGGCGTTTGTCCAAGCACAGGGAGCGATTGCGCAGCAGGGCGACATCCTCGTCGACCCAGCGCTGTTCTCGTCACTCCCCCAGTGGAACCGCCCGGTACGCGCGATCGCCGCTGCTGACGTCGGCTGGCAGGCGTACGACGACGCGCTGGTCGTACGTCCTGACGATGTCGATCGACTCGGCGACTGCCTGGGGCGGTTCATTCCCGTGGTGCAGTCGGCGATGAACGAGTACCTCGAATCTCCGCAGTCGGTCAACTCGCTGATGAGTCAAGCTCGATCCCAGTTCGCGCCGCTCTCGCGGCTCACAGCCGAACTGATGGATGAGGGAACCCAGCTCGGCATCGAGAGTGGCGTCTTCGGATCGGGCGCTACCGAGACCGTCGGAGACTTCGACACGGACCGGTTGACGGCATTCGGTCAGATCGCAGCCGAGGTGTTCGGCGTCGTGCCGGTCTCGGTCGACGATCTCGTCACCAGCGTCTTCATCGACCCGGGAGTCACAGCGGCAAGCTGAAGTCGTCGATCTCTCCGAGTGCCTCGGTGAAGGCGGCGACTGCTGCCTCGAACAGTTCGGCGCCACGCTCGCTCGTCGCAGTGGTGGGGTCGCCGAGGTGGCCATCTGGACCGAAATCATTCGAGAGCCATCCGAACCCAACGGTCCCGCCAAAGCGGACGTGTCGGTTCCCGACGAGCGCTTCGGGAACGTTCCGCGTCGCGACCTCCATGTCGACGAGTTCGGGCGCGAGGTGGAGCATCAGCGACGTTTCATCGGTCCCGCCGTGGATGCCCATCCCGTGTTCGTCCGCCGCTGACACACCGCCTTGATCGGGCGGCACGCCCGGATGAGCGAGGAACGTCATCAGGCCGTGTTGCAGCCGGAGCTCGCGGTTCGCGACGCCGACAAGTGCCGAGTTGCCCCCGTGGCCGTTCAGGAAGACGAGTTTGCGCGCCGGCGTCATCGCCACGCAGCGGCCGATGTCGTCGAGTACTCG
The DNA here is from genome assembly GCA_938044705.1 of uncultured Ilumatobacter sp. Taxonomy (GTDB): domain Bacteria; phylum Actinomycetota; class Acidimicrobiia; order Acidimicrobiales; family Ilumatobacteraceae; genus Ilumatobacter_A. Next base: position 6,765 of record CALIOL010000059.1, read on the forward strand.
CATGAGCGTGTCCGCCGACAGCCAGATGGTGCCCGAGGACCATGCGTGCTCGTTCGACTTCGTGTACGCCAGGGGTGGCAGCAGCCACACATCACGGTCGACAGCTGCACGCTCGACGGCAGCTCCAGCGACGCGCTCGGCGATCAATAGGTCGGTGTTGAACGGAAGATGTGGCCCGTGCTGCTCGATTGCCCCGAGCGGCTGGATGAGGATCGACCGATCGGTCAGGAGCTGGTCCAACTGCGGTGCTCGCAGCTCGTCGAGGCGACGGGTGGTGGGCGGCGTGTTCTCGGGCATGGCGGCAGTTGACACTCGTGGAACGTTAGGCGCCGCACCGCCGGGTGCGAGAGACTGGCGACGATGCCGACCGACAATTTCGACGCGGTGGTGATCGGGGCCGGGCACAACGGTCTGGTGACCGCCGCGTACCTGGCACGTGCAGGTATGTCCACACTGCTCGTGGAAGCGCGCGACTCGGTGGGCGGCACAGCATCCAGCGAAGCGTTCGGGGGCGCAACCGTCAACATCTGCAACTGTGACCACCTCACCTTTCGAACGACGCCGGTGATGGAAGAACTCGCGCTCACAGAGCACGGGCTGGAGTACCTCGACGTCGAACCCGCTCAACACAACCTCACGTGGGCGTCGGCGAAATCGGGCACGGCGTGGTCGAGCCACCACGACCTCGACGAGACGCTCGACGAAATCGGTCAAGTGGCGCCCGGTGACGTCGAGGGGTATCGCCGCTACGCGAAGACGGCGATGCCGGCGATCAAGATGATCTTCGAGGCGGCGAACGAGGCACCGACCCTCGCCGGCCTCACGAAGCTCGCTGTGCGACGTCGACTCGCCGGTACCCGAGCACTGCTGGGTTGGAGCCGGCAAAGCGCCGCGGACGTCCTGAGGTCGTACTTCGACTCCGAGATCGTCAGAGCGACGGCGGCGGTGACGGGGCCGATGGTGTGGGGCATCTCACCCGAGTTCGCCGGGTCGGGCCTCGGCGCGTTGACCCATGCGATGCGCCACGTCGCTCGAGTCGGTCGCCCGGTCGGCGGAAGCGGGCAGGTCCCCGATGCGATCCTCGCCTCGTTCCGTGCCGCAGGCGGTGTGGTGAGAACCGGCAGTCGTGTCACCGAGATCTGTTGCACTGGCGAGCGAGTCAGCGGCGTTCGAGTCGAGGACAGCGATGGCACCCACGACCTCGTGTCGGCGTCGACCGTGGTGTCTGCCTGCAATCCCCACGACACCTTCCTGCGGTGGTTGAAGCACCCTCCCGCGTCCGCTCGCGACCTCGTCGACCGATGGGAGGCGATCCCGCATGCTGACGGATACGAGTCCAAACTCGACGTCGTGTTGGATGCCGCTCCTCGCCTTCGCGACAGCGAACGACCGCTCGGCCCCACGACGATCATCGCGCCCGATCTGGCAACGATTCACCGGGGCTACGAATTGATCAGCGAGGGACGCGTGCTCGACCAGCCCGGGCTACTCGCCAACGTGCCGACGTTGCTCGACCCGACGATGGCGCCACCAGGACACCATGTACTCAGTTTGGAAGTGCTGTACACGCCCTACGCACTGGCCGGTGGATGGCCCGGGTCGACCGAACCACGACGATGGCTCGAAGCCTTCGCAGATCTCTGCGAACCGGGCCTGCTCGACTCGATCGTGGACTGGCGGGCGGTGACCCCGGACCGATACGAGTCAGACTTCCACCTCCCCGCAGGGCACGCAACAAGCTTCGCCGGTGGACCGCTGGCTGCCTTCCGCAACCCCAATCCGGAGTTGACCGACTACGAGACCGCAGTACGCGGGCTCTACCTCACGGGTGCAGCGACGTTTCCGGGAGCAGGAGTCTGGGGAGCGAGCGGACGCAACTGTGCAAGCGTCGTGCTGGCACAGAGGTGATGCCGGTGCCCGGTGGCACAGATGAATCTGCTGACAGGGGGAAGAGATGGTCGTGTCGTACGGTTACAAGCAGTGTCCGCAAGGAAGGGACCACATCGCATGACCAACGGATCATTGAGCCTCGGCCGCTACTTCGGTATTCCGGTTCGAGCCCACTGGAGCATGGCGCTCGTCGCCGTGCTGTTCGGCGTCAGCCTCGCTGGTTCGCTGGGTGTCGTCGCAGGGATCATCGCGGTCGTGGCGTTCTTCGTTTCGATCCTGGCCCATGAGTTCGGCCACGCGCTCGTCGCCCGCCGGTACGGCGTCGAGACGCAATCGATCGATCTCTGGGCGTTGGGTGGGGTAGCCCGCCTGGATCGCGAACCTCCGACACCCCGAGCCGACGGATTCATCGCGGCAGCGGGCCCGCTCGTGAGCCTGCTGATCGGAGTCGCCAGCTTGCTCGGCGGCGCTGCCATCTACGGCAGCGATTTCTTCCGGGAATCGAATCCGCTCCTGTGGGTCGGATTCGTCAACCTGCTGCTCGCCGTGTTCAACATGCTCCCGGGTGCTCCGCTCGATGGCGGACGCGTGCTGCGTGCCGTGCGCTGGGCTCGCACGGGCAACAAGTATCGGGCCCAACGCGAGGCCGGTAATGCCGGTCGCGTCCTCGGCTGGTGCATGGGTATCGCCGGGCTGGGGCTCATGCTCAACGGCCAGGGCGGCATCTTCATCGCCCTCACGGGCGTATTCATCGCGGCGAACGCAAAAGCTGAGATCGCGAGTTCGTACATCTCCGAGCGCCTCGACGGCGTCAAGGTGCGCGATCTCACCTGGTTCGGGGTTGCCCATGCCGGATCGGACATGGACGCCGACTCGATGATCTGGCAGCGTTCACGGCTTGGTCACGCCGGCGCTGTCGCCATCGACGCCAACGACGACGGGCAACTCGACGGCGTCGTCCTCGAGGACCAACTCTGGGCGGTGCCAGCGGAGCAGCGGGCGCTGGTGATGTTGAACAGCCTGATGGTGCCGTTCAGCCAGACCGCTCAGGCAGGTCTGGACGACGATCTGTCCTCCGTGCTCCCCCGGCTGAACCCGTTACGTCCGGTCGTCACCGTTTGGGCTGACGGCAAGCTGGCGGGAATCATCCCGCCCAAGGCCCTTCAGGAACGCCTTGGAGCTGCGCAGGCGGCGGTCAACGGCGCGTAGTGCGCGCTTGTCCTTGAAACTTTCTTGAATGTCGTAGCGTCCTCCCCGAGGACTACACAACATCAAGGGAGAATGCACATGAACATCAAAGCACTGGTCGCCGAATTGATCGGCACCTTTTGGCTGGTACTCGGCGGTTGCGGTTCGGCAGTTCTCGCCGCCGTGATCTTGGACGGCGACGGGGTCGACACCGGCCTCGGGCTCGGATTCGTGGGCGTCAGCTTCGCATTCGGTCTCACCGTCGTGACCGGCGCATACGCGCTCGGTCACGTTTCAGGTGGTCACTTCAACCCGGCGGTCACGCTCGGTCTCGTTGCCGGCGGTCGTTTCGAAGCCTCGAAGGCGCCTGCGTACATCGGCGCGCAGGTCGTCGGCGGCATCATCGGTGCAGCGACGATCTTCGGTGTCGCCTCCGGTCAAGACGGGTGGGAAATCGGTGAAGGCGCAGGAGCGTTTGCCAGCAACGGCTACGGCGATTTCTCGCCGGGCGGATACGGGCTCGGCGCAGCGTTTCTGGTCGAGGTCGTCTTGACCGCGGTGTTCCTCATCGTGATCATGGGCGCAACCGCCAAGAAGGCCGCACCGGCCATGGGCGGTCTGGCCATCGGCCTCTCGCTCACGCTGATCCACTTCATCTCGATCCCGGTGACCAACACCAGCGTCAACCCCGCTCGATCCACGTCGCAGGCGCTGTTCGCCGGCGGCGACCAAATCGGTCAGCTGTGGCTGTTCTGGGTGGCACCGATCATCGGTGCCGTGATTGGCGCGGCGATTTACCGCTACGTGATCGGAGATACTGAAGACGTCATCGAAGGCGCAGTCGGCGCCTGACGGCGCGGGTGCTGGTCGCTGGTCGTCAGGCTTCGGGGACGAATCCCTCAGGCATGGCGACCGGCGGCTTGTCGGACCACGGGAAGTTGATCCACAGGTCGGTGCGCTTCCAGACGTAGTCACACTTCACAAGCGAGTGCGACTTCTCGTAGATCACTGCGGTGCGGACCTCTCCGACCTTGCCGTCGCAGAACTCTTCGACGGACTTGAGCGTGTTACCGGTGTCGGCGACGTCGTCGACGATCAGGATCTTGCCATCGGACAGGTCGACGAAGTCCGGTGCCGGCGGAAGGATCCGCGGTACGTCGAGTCGCTCGTCGATCCCGGTGTAGAACTCCACGTTCATCGTGTAGACGTTCTTGACCGAGAGCGCGTAGCCGATGGCTCCTGCGGGGAGCAGCCCGCCCCGGGCGATTCCGAGGATCATGTCAGGCTCGTAGCCATCGTCGGCAACCATCTGCGACAGTGCCCGGGTGGACTCCCCGAACAAGTCCCAGGAAAGAATTTCACGCTCGTCAGCCATGCCGAGCGAACCTACAGCGCAAAGCGCACGTTCGACACGGTCACCGGACCATCAGCGGGAGGATTGCGGCCGCCCGAAGCTTCGGGACTCTCGTCTCAGGGGAGACAGATGTCCGCTGGCCTCACGGGGACGCGAGCGAGGTCTCGATCGACCCCCGCCTGGCGAAGCGCATCGCGGATTGCTGCAACGACTGCGGGCGTGGACGAGATGCACGGAGGTTCGCCGACGCCTTTCGCTCCGAGCGGGGCGTGCGGGTCGGGTTGCTCGATCAAGGTGGCCAAGACCGGCGGCATG
>CALIOL010000060.1 GCA_938044705.1 uncultured Ilumatobacter sp.
GCCAGCGGTCGGGCGGAGCGGGCGAGCTCGAGGTAGATGGCGTAGCGCGTATTGTCGCCGAGTGCTTTGAGCACATCGAGATTCACAGGAGCGTCGGCCACGTGACGAGATTACACGGCGTTCACCGGTAAAATCCCCCGATGGCCACTTCGACACCCCGATCAGGCCCACCCGCCGGCATGACCCCGCACACCCGAGCGGCAAAAGAGACCGTCGGGGCGCCTCCCACCGTCGACGAAGTCATGGCGGTGTTGGCAAACGTCATCGACCCTGAGCTCGGCGCAGACATCGTGTCGCTCGGCATGGTTCCCTCGGTCGAGGTCGCCGACGACGGTTGGGTCACCGTCGAGATCAAGCTCACGATCAGCGGCTGCCCAATGCGCGCCGAGATCAAGAAGGAAGTCGAGACTCGCGTCGAGCTCCACCCGGGTGTCGCCCGCACCAAGATCGTGTGGGGCGAGATGAACGCCGAAGAGCGCAGTGAGGTCATGACCAAGGCACGCTGGAACGCCCGTGAGAACGCGGCGGAGACCATGGTTCCCGAGTCGTGCAACGTGCTGGCGATCGCCTCGGGCAAGGGCGGCGTCGGCAAGTCGTCGGTCACCGTCAATCTCGCAGCTGCGCTGGCCCACCAGGGTCACACCGTTGGCGTGCTCGATGCCGACATCTGGGGCTTTTCCGTTCCACGTCTGCTCGGGATCGGCGACCGCATGGAAGCCGAGAAGGTCGACGGATCCGACAAGCCGCTGATCATGCCGAACGAGCGAAAGGTCGGCGACGGGCTGCTGAAGGTCGTGTCGACCGGTTTCCTCGTCGGAGAAGACACTGCGCTGATGTGGCGTGGTCTGATGCTGACCAAAGCCGTCGAGCAGTTCTTGCGCGACGTCCAGTGGGGAGAACTCGACTACCTGTTGATCGACATGCCACCCGGGACGGGCGACGTGCAGATGGGGCTTGCCCGCATGCTCCCGTCGACCGACCTGATCGTCGTCACCACCCCGGCGCTCGCCGCCCAAAAGGTCGCACAACGAGCTGCCGACATGGCCAAGCGGAGCTTCTTGAAGGTCGTCGGAGTGATCGAGAACATGTCCGCGTTCACCGATCCCGCCGGGGTCGAGCACGCACTGTTCGGTTCGGGTGGCGGCGACGCGTTGGCCGAGGCGATCGATGCCCCGCTCCTCGGTCGGATCCCGATCGAGCCCGCCGTGGCCGCAGGCGGAGACACCGGCCAACCGATCGCGATCGAAGGCGAAGGCGTCGCCGCTGACGTATTCCGTTCGATCGCCGAGCACATCTCGGCCGAACTGGCGCCGCCGGTCGCCGCGGACGAGATCGACATGGCGGGCTGCTCGGCGCGCCTGTTCGACTCGGTGAACAAGGCCTTCGACGAACTCGATGCTCAGTCGGCAGGCGAGACCGTCGCCACCGTCGACGCCGAGTAGCCGCTACCGCGCTGCGTACTGAGGGTCGTCGACGACGATGTCCTCGTACCCCGGGTCGCCCGGGCGAGACACCCCGTTGATCTTGCCATCGGCGTCGAAGGTCAGTTTCGGGAGGATCTCGACGACGTCGGTCATGGCTGCGCCAGCTGCGACCGCTTCGGACGCTGTCGAGAAGCCGGACAGCCAATTCAGGTTCTTGATCGTCGGGGGCATCATCATCAGCTCCCCCTCGGCGTGCACGCGCAGCGCTTCCTCGGGCCGAATCCACAAGCTCTCGACGGTCTCTTTGTCGTCGTGCGCTCCGTCCTGATCGGGCGGTGTCTCGGTCACGAAGAACCGAGTGTCGAAACGACGCCGCTCACCGATGGGCGTGATCCAGTGGTCGATGTACTGGGTGGTCGACACGTCCAAGACCAAGTCGTCGCGTTTGCACAGGTCGACCATCGACAGCTCGCCGTCGTGGACGGCGTGGCGGTCGTCAGCTCCGACCACCAGCGGCGTGCCGTCGTTGCGGTCCGCCAGCAAGATGCCGGCTTCCTCGAAGCACTCGCGGATCGCTGCGACCCAGTAGGACAGACCGCCCGACTCGAGACCGAGCTGTTGTGACGCGTCCGCATCGTCGAGGCCGTGACAGAACGGTTCGATCTCGACCGCGCCGTCCGCGTCATCGACGCGACCGCCCGGAAAGACGTACATCCCAGCAGCAAACGACGCGTTGCCGGTGCGCCGCAACATGAAGACCTCGACCCCCGGATCCGCGCCCTCGGCATCGCGGATCAGCATCACCGTGGCAGCGGTGCGGATCGGCACGGTTCTCGGATCGAAGTCGTCAGCCATCGCCGAACCGTATGCGCTGCGACGCTGGGCGGTCACATTCTTCGATGGAGTAACGGGCCCCTACGTCACGTTCCATCGCTCCGCATGCGATAACGATGGACCTGTGAGCCAATCCGTGAGTGATGCCCCGAATCAACCATCCGACGTCGTCGACCTGCTCGACCCCGACACGCGGCTCATCGTCCCGCTAGCGAACGGTGAGCCCACTGCGGTGCTCGACGCGATCGAGGACGCCGTCGCCGCCGACATCGCCGAAGGAACGAACCGCTTCACCGGCCTGCGCGTCCACCAGATGCACGCGCTGCACGATCGCCGCTACCTGCGTGCAGAGTTCGGTGAACGGATGCGTCACATCTCCTACTTTCTGTCTCACGTCACTCGGCCACATTTCCGGAACGGCACGGTGGGGTTGGTGCCAGCGCACTTCAGCGAGGTGTACGAGATGATGCAGCATCGCACGCCGAGCGAGAACGGGCAGCCGCTCGTGATCGCCGCCGCTTCACCACCGGACCGGCACGGCTACTTCAGCCTCGGCGTTTCCGCCGACTACGTCGCGAGCTTCATCGGGCGTGCGAACTTCTTTCTCGAAGTCACCGAGCACATGCCGCGCACGTTCGGTCGCAACCAGGTCCATGTCTCCCAGGTCGCTGGCTGGTGTCGCAGCGACAGGCCGCTGATCGAAGTCCAACCGGCCGAGGCCGGCGACACCGACCGCAAGATCGCAGCGCACGTCGCGGAGCGGATCCCGAACGCAGCGACGATTCAGACCGGGATCGGCGCGATCCCCAACGCGATCATGGCATCGCTCACCGACCACCGCGACCTCGGCGTGCACACCGAGCTGCTGTCCGATGGCGTCGTCGATCTCATCGAGTCAGGCGTCGTGAACGGCGTCCGCAAGCGACTCAATCGGACGAAGGCGGTCGGCACCTTCGCACTCGGCACGAATCGGCTCAACGAGTTCCTGCACGAGAACACCGCGATCGAACTCCACGCCGTGCGCTACGTCAACGACCCGCGGGTGATCGCCCAGGAAAAGAACTTCGTCTCGATCAACGCCACCCTGTCCGTCGACTTTCTCGGGCAATGCGCTTCGGAGACGATCGGTGGTCAGTACTACTCGTCGTCGGGCGGGCAGAACGACTTCGCACGAGGCGCCATGTACTCAGATGGCGGTCAAGGGTTCGTCGTGCTGCACTCCACCACGGCGGCGGGCACGTCGAAGATCGTCCCGCAGCTCGCCGCAGGTGACGTGGTCACCACGCCGAAGAACACGGTCGACAAGATCGTGACCGAGTTCGGCGTGGCCGAGTTGCGCTACGCGACCGTCAGGGAGCGCACCCGGCGACTCATTGCGATCGCTCACCCTGATCACCGCAGCGAGCTCACCGCCCAAGCGGAAGCGATGAACTACCTGTGAGCGTCAGCTGACGGGTGCATCGCTGGGTTCGGGGACCGGAGCATCTTGCTCATCGAGCGCACCCTGCTCGCGACCGTCCTGGCGCAGACCGAGCGCACCGGCCACTGCGACAGCGACGCCGATGATTCCCACGGCGACCCAATCGCTCGACCAGAATCCGGCGACCAGCACAATGGCAGCGACGACACCGGCGAGTACCGCTGCGCTCTTGGTGTAGACGTATGCGATGGTGGCGCCGAGCATCGAGAACAGCACCACGGTCACGCCCCAGCGGTGATCGCTGAGGAAGGTGTTCACGTCGCCCTGCCGGAACGTGACCCAATCGGTGATTGCGTCACCCTCTTCGCGCAGGTCGACCCAGTAGAAGTACCACAGCAGATAGAAGCCCGAGATCAGCACGAAGGCCGCAGCGATGCGATCCATGTACTGCAGGCCACGGCGGAGCAACGTGACGAGGCCCTTGTTGGCGAACGCCAGTGCAACGGTCAACCCGCCGACCAGCACCGCCATGCCTGCTGCGTAGGCGAGACCGTTGGTGAGCCCGTCGAGCGCATTGCCGCTGCCTCGGCTCGTGGCGAAGACCGCCGAGATGAAGAATCCGATCGTGCAACCGAGCGATGCGATCGCGTAGGCAACGCCGTAGACGAACATCGACTTGACCGTCTGGTCTTTCTGGCCCTGCAGCTTCTGCGGGTTCATGAAGGGCAGCTTGAAGCCGAAGAGCATCGCCGCGCCGAGCACGACCAATGCCACACCGAAGAAGCCCGTGGCGAACTTGGCGTTCGCGGTCAACCAGTTCGTGGCGTAGTTGGCGACGAAGGCCGCAACGACGAAGACCGCCATGAACCCGAGGCTCAACGAACCGGACACCTTGAGTGCCTTGCGCAACGTCTCACGCTGCGTCAGCTTCTCCTCGGAGCCCTGCAGTCCGAGGAAGTAGATGAGATAGGTCGGCAGCAGGACGAACCCGCACGGATTGACGGCGGCCAGGATGCCTGCCACGAACCAAAGGCTCATTGTGATTCCATTTCTTGGAGGTTGGCGACCTTCTCACGAAGGCCGTCGGCGTCGATGAGGCCGATCTGATCGATGATCTCACCGTCTGAGGTGACGAAGAGTGTCTGTGGGAACGCAACCACGCCGGCGCCTTGCTGCATTTCCGCGAAGAAGTCGAGATACAGCTCGTAGGTGACGCCACGCTCGGCTGCGAAACGCTCCATCACGGGAACGGAGTCGAGTGGGTTGATACCGATGAAGCGAACTTCGTCGCCGACCTCAGCATCGACCTCGGCGAAATCGGGTAGCTCTTTCTCGCACGGAGGGCAATTGCTGTGCCAGAAGTTGATGACGAGGGGCGTTCCCAAGAAGGAGTCGGAGGACACTTCGTTGTTGTCGGCGTCGAGCACGATGGCCGACGGCAGGATCTCGCCCTGCATTGCTTCGTTCGTTGGGATCGTGCCGTCGGGAAACGCCTCGGCCGGGATCTCCCGGTCTTGCGGGTCCTCCAGTTCGACCTCAGGCGCCGCAACGTCGTCGCCGGCCTGCGTCCACGCGAAGACGCCGATCACGACCAAGGCAATGGCGAGAGAGCCAGCCAGGAGTCGCGGACGGTTGATCTTCATGGAGCCGAGCGTAATTGCCACATCCCATCAGGTCGCTCGATCGCGCCTGAACGTTCCGGGAACGACGCGAAACGCTCGTTTCTCGATGACCCCAGCACACCGCAATGTGGAGGGATCCGAGCGCTCAGCGCCCGGATCCCTCCACATTCTCCTTGCAACGCAGGGGCCAATCACCCCACCCGACGGATCAGGCGGGGATGGCCACCGGACCCATCTCGTCGTACACGACTTCCGGGCGGGGGTTCTTCGGGGGACGGCCACAGGGCCGCTTGTTGGCAACGATGCGACCGCCCGAGATGAGCTCGCCGCCCCACACGCCCCACGGCTCCTCACGTTCGAGGGCGTCCGCAAGACACTCGAGGCGCAGCGGGCACAACGCACACATCGCCTTGGCGCGTGCGATGTCCACGACGTGGTCCGAGAAGAACAGGCCCGTCATGGTCCCGTTGCCGTCGGCGCAGCGCGCCACCGGCGCACGAGCCTCGAGCGACTCGTCGACGTCGACGAGTTCGCCGATGTCGAGCGGGCGGTCCGGGTCCCGCCCGGACCGCCTGGGTTCGTCAGGCGCCAACGGTTCGGTGGCGAGCTCATCGAGATCGATGTCGCTGAGTTCGAAGGTGGTCATGGGGTACTCCTGGGTCGGGTCATTGGGGGGAACGAGTGGGGTGAGGGTTGCGACGGGCTTGGGATGCGTTGCGGTGGAATTCATGGGTTTCTCTTTCGTTGGGTCGGATTGGTTGATGGCTGGTGGGGATGAAATTGAGTCGGAAAACGACGAAGGCCGCCGGGTTCTGTGAACCCGGCGGCCTCGGAGGAGGTGATGACGTTGCGTTCGCTACGTCACGCCTTCGAGGCGGCCGGGGTGGATTCGCTTGGTGGATTCGCCAACGGTCGTGGAGCAGATGCCCGTACCGTCACCGAGACCGAAACCACCAAGCCACGGATTGATTGCGACGGAGGTCGCACCGGTCCGGGTGGCGGTGACATACGCGGGTGCCGCGGACGTCGAGGCTGCGGCGACGGAGGCGAAGCCCGGCGCGTGATGGTCTGCGGCCTGGACCTGGGCGTCGCCCTGGAACATCGAAGCCTGGAACATCGACACGTCACGAACGCGACCCAGCACTGGGCGGGTCGACAGGTCCGTCGTCGGCGTGAGCGTTGCTGTGTTCATCGGGCTGTCTCCCTTCGTGCGGGTCGTCGTGGTGGGTGTGTTGATCGTGCGCGCCGCAAAGGCGCCCATGTGCAAGGCAAACACGTCGAGGGCGCTCGGGTCAAGGAGGTTTCCGAATTTCGGCAGATTCCTTGCGATGGCTGGCTCGAAGCGCGCCATGAACCGGCGGCTCAGGCGACCAGATGCTCGGGAATCGGTGCCTCTTCGACGACCAGGATCGGAAGGGGGTGCTTCCGTGGGCGGCCGCGCTTGCGCTTCACTTCGACCGGCACACCGTCGAGGACGAGCTTGCCTCCCCACACGCCATAGGGCTCCATCCGCTCGATCGCCCCTGACAGGCAGGTCTCACGCAGACCACAGGGCCGACAGATCGCCTTGGCCCGAGCGAGCTCGTGATCGTCTTCGGAGAAGAACAGATAGGACAGCGTCCCATTGCCGTCGGCGCAGCGGGCGAAGCTACTGCCGACAGGGGTTTCGTCGAAGTCGCCGGTGTCGGCGACGACCGGCCGGTCGATCGAAATGGTGGCGTTGGTGGCGAGTGTGAGGTTCATGGCGGGATTCCTTTTCAGTGAGACGGTGTGTGACGAGTCGGTGGATGGGATGAGGTGAAGTGGGCAGCTGGTCATCGATGGCTCGGCGGTGTGCCGGTCCGATCGCTGACGAATGCAACGACCCAGCCGATGCCGAGTGCGATGGCGCCGAGCGCCAAGAGCAGCCGCGTGGTGTCGAACCCTGCAGATACGAGTCCGATCGCCACGCCCAGCAGCACGCCGACGAGGCCGGCGACAACTCGGGCGACCAGACCGACGAACGGGCTCGCATTTCGCGAGCGACCTCGGAGCCGAGTTCCCGGTCCAAGGCCTCCGGACGCGACCAGCGGTGTGGTCGAGATCGTCACGATGGCGGGATGAGCATTTGCGGTGGTCATGGTCTGGGGTTCCTCCTGTGTGGCGTGTTCACAGTGCAAGAGGGCCGAGACAGCGCGTCCTTGCACTTTTCTTGACGAAGAACCTGAAATTTCTTCTCCCGTGCCACAGTGGATGCATGTCGTCCCTGCTCAGCGTGGAGATTGCCGGGTTCGACCACGGTGCTCTCGAGGTGGCGCTCTACGCCGTGGGCTGGACGCTCGGGTGGCTGCTGCTGTGGCGACCGCGCGACCTGGCGTCCCTTGCAGGGTCGATCGATTCGCACGATCGCGCTCCGGTCGCGGTGGTCATCCCCGCTCGCGACGAGGCACGCTCGCTGCCGAACCTCTTGACGCCGCTCGTCGCCCAGCAGCGCCCGGGCGACCAGATCCTCGTCGTCGACGATCACTCCGCCGATGGCACCGCCGACGTGGCACGCTCACTCGGCGCAGACGTCACCACACCGCCTCCTCCACCGGACGGCTGGCTAGGCAAGCCGAACGCCTGCTGGCACGGCGCCTCGCAGAGCACTCAGCCGGTGCTGGTGTTTCTCGACGCCGACGTCCGGCCGGGTGCCACGCTGCTCGACGATGTCGCCGCCGCCGTGGCCGCGAGCCCCGATGCGATCGTGTCGATGCAGCCATGGCACGACATGGAGACGTTGAGCGAGCAACCCAGCCTGCTGTGCAACGTCACGGCCCTGATGGGCTGCGGCGCCTTCACGCTGGCCCCCCGGCTCACGTCATCGAACGTCGCATTCGGGCCCGTCATCGGCGTGGAGCGAGCGGCGTACGAGGCGTCCGGAGGACACGGCGCGCCCTCGGTCCGCTCGATGCACACCGAGGACATCGGCCTGGCTCGGGCTGTCGGTCGCTCCCGCCTCGCTGTCGGGTCGTCATCGACGACGACCTTTCGGATGTACCCCGGCGGAGTCCTCGACCTGACGAGAGGGTGGACTCGCAGCCTTGCGACCGGTGCCCGATTCACTCGCTGGTGGGTCGGCCTGGCGGTCGCGTGCTGGATGTGCTCGGTCGCAGGCGGTTGGCTGGCGGCTCCCATCGTGTACCCGCTCACCGCACTCCAGCTGTGGGTCCTCGGCCGTCGTGCGGGCACGACCCGCCCGATCGCTGCTGTCCTGTTCCCCGTACTCGTGGTCGTCTTCGTGGTGATCTTCGTGCGGAGCGCGCTTCTGGTCGTCTTGCGGCGAGACGTGACGTGGAAGGGCCGACAGGTGGGTGCCCGCAGCGGCTGATTGAATGGAGAGATGGGAGTGTTCGCTCAACCGACCTCGAGCGTCGCCCGAACGGGCCGGCTCCGGGCGTTGCTCGTGGCAGCGACGCTCTGCGTCCTGGGGACGCTCGGCGTGTCGGGTTCACGAGTTGCGGCCCATGACGGAATCGACGCGTCAACACCGGAGAATCGCTCGACCATCGACGAGCCGATCTCGTCGGCGGAGATCGACTTCGGCGAGGGCATCTCCGATGACGTGTCGCTGTTCCTGACCTACGACCCTGGCGACGGGTCCATCGTGGACATCGGTGGCGAGACCGTTCGTACGGGCGACACCACCGCCCGACTGGACTTCCCCGAGATCAGCGAGCAGGGCACATACTTCGTCCGCTACCTCGCTCCGATACCGTCCGACGGGCACGTCGTCGCAGGCTCGATCTCGTTCACCTGGGGCACTCCGACCGCGACGCTGGACAGCCCGAACCCGGACATTCGAACATCGACGCCGGGAGCGCTCGAAGTGCTCACCGAACCCATCACGTCCGCCGAGATCGTCTTCGAGCTCGACCTCGAAGACGACATCCGACTGCAACTCGTCTACGACCAAGGCAATGGCGTCGACTTCGACGACCTTCCGAGCGAGACCACCAAGACCGGCCCGAACTCGGCGATGGTCGAATTCGAAGCGTTGGATCGTGAAGGCACCTACATCGTTGCCTACAACGGGAGCAACGCGCTGAACGGCGATGAGGTCGTCGGAGCGACATCGTTCGTGTACGGCCAACCGAGCGGGGAGGGCGCCTCAGGGTTTCCGTGGCTCGCGTTTCTTCCGATCGCAGCCATCGTGCTCGGAATCGGTGCGTTCTTGAGCTACAAACGCATGCTCGTCCCGGTCGACGACGATGTCGCACCCGGAGAAGACGACCCGTCCGAGGATGACGCCCCCGAACAACTCGCGAACGCCTGACTCGATACCCGGCTGGCGCGTCGAACGCCGACGTCCGAAGTTCCTCCGAGAAATTCTGAAAGGTCGTCCTCGGATCGCGCAGGTGACAGATGTGAGCACCGCGCCATGTCCGCCGACCGACGCAGACACCGCCGAACGAGCGGACCGCGTGCAACGCTTCGAGCAGTTGTACGACGCGCTGTACGACGACCTCTGGCGGTACTGCCGCCGCCGCACCGGCAGCGACGAAGCCGCCGACGATGCGATCGCCGACGTGATGTCGGTCGCCTGGCGACGCCTGGACGACGTCCCGCCCGGTGACCGTGCGCGTCCATGGCTGTTCGGAGTAGCGAGAAACCACGTGCGTTCGAGGTGGAGGGGCCGGCGACGCGACGACGACCTCACCACTCGGCTGGTCCACGAACGCCACGTTCAGCCCATCGCACCCGAGACCCCGGTCGATGATCTGGCGTCGTTGGCGGCCGCACTCGCCGCGCTCAAAGAACCCGAGCGTGAGCTGATTCAACTCGCTGTGTGGGACGAGTTGCCCCACGCAGAAATCGCGCTCGCCTTGGGTTGCAGCGAGAACGCCGTCGCGATCCGACTCCATCGTGTGCGAGCCAAGCTCGCATCGGCAACTGAGAGGACGTCATGAACTCACAGCCAGATCTCATCGATCGCGAGAAAGGTCGCACCGCCTTGCGACAGGTACCGGCTGACGAGCCAACCCGGCACCGAACGAACGACAGCACTCTTGAAAGGACGAGCCGATGAACGACGCAGAACTCGATCGCAAGCTCCGACTCCTCGACGTCGTCAACGGCAAGCCGGATCGGTCCGTCGACCATCCAGCCGCCAAGGCGGCACTTTTCGAGGAGATCACCATGACCCAAATCACCACACCCCCCAATGAGCAGACCGAGGTTGCCCCGCCGGCATCGCACGAGCCGAACGTCATTTCGTTGGAACCCGTCAGGTCCAAGCGGCGGCGGGCCTTCACGACGCTCGCCGCGGCGGCCGCTGGCGTCGGCCTCGTCGGGGCAGGGATGATCATCGTCGAGTCAGGCGGAGCGCAAACCGCCGAAGCCATGATCCTCGAAGCCGCCGCAGAGTCGGCTGAGTTCTCATCCGGTCGAATCACCACAACGATCGAGGTCGACGAGCTCGGCGACGACCCGGAGTCGAGCGGTCTCGTCGGCATCATCGACTACCGCTTCGACGGCGACGACTTCAGGACACAGATGACCACCGAAGTCGCCGACACCAGCGTGGTGATCGGTCAACTGCGCGTCGATGGAGTGCTCTTCACCAGCACGACCGAGAACGAGTGGGTCGAAGGCGGCGACCAATCGGGAGCGCTTCTTGCGCTCGAGACGTTTGGCATGTCGAACGAGCCGACGACGCCAGATTCGATCGTCGAATTGGTCGAGGCGGCCGATGACTTGGCCGTTGCCTCCAGCGACACGAACACCACGACGTTCGCGGGAACGATCTCAGCAACCGAACTGGTCGAGATCGGAGAGAACCTCCCACCTGGACTTCGCCTGCTCGCAGGCGGTGACGACCCCGCCGACGAACTTCCGACCGAGGTCAGGTTGTCGGTGGCGGTCACCGACAACCTGCTCCACGAAGTCGTGGTCGACATGGATGGAACGTCACCCACTGGGGAAGTCATCGATGCCACGGTCACGATCGACTACACCGGATACGGCGAGCCGCAGGAGATCTCGGCGCCTGAACCATCGCAAATCGTCGACGCCAGCCTCCCCGACCTCAGCAGTGAGCTCGGCGAGGAATACCAAGAGCAACTCGACGAGGCGCTGGACGTTCTGACCGAAGTCGGAGAGCGACGTCCCGGTCTGTGCGACGACGTCGCAACAGCTCGAGAAGCCAACCCGACGCCGGAAGAAGTCGCTGGGATGACCGCCGAACTCGAAGCGTGCTACCTCGCCGCTGGTGAGACCGAAGCCGCCGCAGCCATTGCGTTCCTGATCAGTCCCGCTGGATCGGACGGCTGAGCATCGAGTGATCG
>CALIOL010000061.1 GCA_938044705.1 uncultured Ilumatobacter sp.
CCCGATTCAGGCGGAGTCGATTCCGCCGCTGCTCGACGGTTTCGACGTGCTCGGGCAAGCAGCAACCGGCACCGGCAAGACCGCGGCGTTTGCGCTGCCGATGCTCGACCGGGTGACGAGCATGAAGAAGTCGAAGCTGCCATTCGGCCTCGTGCTCGTGCCGACACGCGAACTCGCCAACCAGGTCGCCGAAGCGTTCAAGGAGTACGGCGCCACGGGTCGTGTCCGGATGGCAGCGCTGTTCGGCGGCACGAACATCGGTCCGCAGTTCAGCCTGCTGAACGCGGGCGTCGACATCGTGATCGGTACACCCGGTCGCGTGCTCGATCACTTGAAGCGCGGCTCGCTCGACCTGACCAACTGCGGCATGGTCGTGCTCGACGAGGCCGACGAGATGCTCGACATGGGCTTCGCAGAAGACCTCGAGGCGATTCTCGATGCCGCTCCGCCGGAGCGTCAGACCGTGCTGTTCTCGGCCACGATGCCGAACCGCATCGATTCGATCGCCACGCGCCAGCTCAGCGACCCCGTGCGGATCAGCATCCGGCGCGCCACCGACACCGAGGGCACCACGCCCAAGGTCACCCAGCGCGCCTACCTCTCGCATCGAGCGCATCGGGCGATGGCGCTCGGGCGGATCCTCGACATGGAAAGCCCGGAGGCAGCGATCGTGTTCTGCCGCACGCGTGGTGACGTCGACGAGCTGACCGACACGATGAACGGCCGCGGCTATCGCGCCGAGGCGTTGCACGGTGGCATGAGCCAGGATCAGCGCGACCGTGCGATGGGACGATTGAAGAGTGGCGTCGCCACGCTGTTAATCGCGACCGACGTCGCCGCTCGAGGTATCGACGTCGACCACCTCTCCCATGTCGTCAACTACGACATCCCGCAGACCACCGAGGCGTACACCCACCGGATCGGCCGGGTCGGTCGTGCAGGGCGCGAGGGAATCGCGATCACACTCGGCGGGCCCAAAGATCACCGCAAGATCAGCAACCTGTCGCGCTACACCAAGCAGGAGATCAAGATCGAGAAGGTGCCGTCGGTCAACGACCTGACCATGCGCCGGATGAAGAAGACGGGTGAAGAGGTCGCTGAAAAGATCGGCGCCGAGGAATCCGCCGACCTGTATCGCTCGATCGTCGAAGGCCTCACGGCAGACCACGACCCGATCGAGGTCGCCATCGCCGCCGTACGCCTCGCGCATGAGTCAGCAGGACGCACGAGCAAAGAAGAAGAGATCCCCGAGGTCCACGAGCGGTCGCAGAAGGGCCGCAACGACCGCGGCGACCGGCGCGATCGCTACGACCGCGACGATCGTGGCGGCCGATTCGAGAAGCAGGGCCATCGGGGCCAACGCAACGATCGGGGTCGCGACCAGGGCGACGACAACCGCGCCGTTCGGAACCCGGACGGCACCCATCGGGTCGAAGCGGGATTCGTGAGCCTGCAGTTCAACCTCGGCCGGTCGGCCGGGCTGCGCCCGGGCGACCTCGTCGGGGCCATCGCCAACGAGGCGAACATGCGCGGCAGCGAGATCGGCGCGATCAAGATCAACGACAAGTCGGCATTCGTCCAGGTTCCCGAGAAGCAGGCCGGCAAGATCCTGCGCAGCTTGGAAGGCGCGAAGATCCGCAACAAGCCGGTTCGCGTTCGCCGTGCGAACAACGACACCCGCTGAGGTCTAGAAGAGCCGGCGTCGGCGCGTGCCTGCCGTCAACGCGACGCCGGCTGCGAGCAACACAGCCCCCAGGGCTGCGATGTAGGGCGTCTCGACCGAGGACCCGGTCGCCGGAAGCTCGGCGAAGAAGGTGACCTGGCATTGCCAGTCGGGCTCTTCCTCCGTCAGTTCAGCTCGAGCGCTCGGTGTCGACTCCAACGGCTCGAACGATGAGCGACACTCGATCCTGGGCTCGAGGACGGGGCCGGGGTTGTCGATCGTCAACGAGACGGTCTGCTCGCCTTGGAACTCGCAGAAGTAGAACAGATCGGTTGATTCGGGGTCACCACCGACGTCTTCGAAACAACCGGGCACGTCGAACGCCGGTGCGCCGTTCACGAGCAGCCGAGCGTCCGCCGGCCGATTCAGCACTTCGACCTGCAGGAAGGTGAGGCGGTCGGGTTGACCCGGGAAGCACGTGACGACGAGCGTCGGAAACGGTGCGGGCGAGCCGGACAGCGTCGCGGTGTTCTCGAAGAACCATGGGTTGTCCTGCTCGCAGATGAAGCCGGTCACACCGAGGTTCCCGACCTCTTGTTCGGGAATGGTGTAGCTGCCGAGCGGAAGTGGGCAACTCACGGTGAGGTCGCCGAACACGACGGCCGGCCCGCACGAGGCCCCGACGTCGTTGCCGTCGCTGTCCAAGATCACGTAGGTCGCGGGGCCGGCCACATCAACGCCTCCGAGCACGATCTGAGGCGCATCGACTTGGATCGTGCAGAAGATGCCGAACGGGAAAGCCTCCAGGTCAGCCATCGCGCCAACGCCGCCGTCGGGTTCGAAGCAGGTGGCGACAGCGGACTGACCCGGCAGCAGTCCGGTGGCTGAAACCGTGTAGGTCCC
>CALIOL010000062.1 GCA_938044705.1 uncultured Ilumatobacter sp.
GAACTGCTCGAAGGACTGCACGGTCGCCGAGAGGGGAGCGGCGAACAAGCTGAACATCTGGGACAACGGATCGGAATCGGCCATCGGGCCAACCTACTTCGCCGTGGTGCCAGCGTCGTGAGCCCGTTGTCCGTAGTGCCAAAACTTAAAGCCGACCAGATGAGTCGGGTTTCTGTGGCGAGACTGCTATGTTGCCCTTCATGCAAACCCGACCAACTCAGTCAGGTATAGCGGAAGATGTCCTCGCTGCGACCGCACTCGCCGCAATCGACTGGGCCTGGTCGACCTTTCCGGAGCAGGTCTGCGTACTCTCATCGATGCAAGACGCCGTCGTGATCGACCTCGCCATGCGCATCGACCGGCGCATTCCGGTCGTGTTCTTGGACACCGGCTACCACTTCGACGAGACCCTGGAGACAGTTCGGCGAGTCGAGGATCGGTACGGGATCACGGTGGAGCGGGTGACGTCGGCGGCCGACCCCGTCGACGACATCGAACCAGGGGAGTGCTGCTCGAACAAAACGGCCATGCTCGAGCAGGCCCTGGAGGGTCGCAGCGCGTGGATCACTGGCTTGCAGCGCATCGAGACATCCCAACGGGCCACTGCGGAATTGATCGGCGAAGACCGCCGAGGAGCGATCAAGGTCTGCCCGATCGCTCAATGGAGCGACGAAGATCGGCATGGCTACATCGAGCAGCGCAACGTCATCACCAACCCGCTACTTCGCGAGGGATTCGACTCGATCGGGTGTCGAACCTGCACCACGCTGCCGCTGGACGGAGCCCGGTCCGGCCGTTGGGCGGGAACGACGAAGACCGAATGCGGCCTCCATCTCTGAGGAGGCGTTCCTCACTCGTCTTCGAAGTCGATCGATTCGGCGTGCGCTTGGGTCCACGTCGCTGGAACTGAGAGGTGCCAGTCGATACGGCTCGCCAACGCTTCAGCGCTCAGGTTGCTCACGATCACGTCGTCGGCTCCGCCGGCCAACGCTCGCTTGGCGACCTCGCCGTCCTCGATATCGGAGAGGACGAGCACTGGGGTCGAACGCAGGCTGCGCTCCGATCGCATCCAGGCAATCATCTTCAATCCGTCGACCTCAGGCATCGCAAGGTCGACGACCACTGCACGAGGCGCAGAGTGATGGGCGATCTCCAGGGCTTCGTCCCCGTCTGAGGCGCCGACCACGCTGAAGCCGCCTTGCATGAGACGCTCCATCATCGACAGGCGCATGTCGTCGTCGTGGTGAGCAACGAGAACGAGTGGGCGAGACAAGGAAGGGTGCTGTTGCTGAGTCATGCAACTGTCCTCGACAGCAGACCTCAGGCAATGCCAAACCCTGGATACAGATCAGATCAAGATCGAAGCCAAGCGCGTTTCGAGCATTCAGACCCGCCGAACTCTGTCAGGCCATCGCAAGAGCTTCGAGCGGCTCGCAGCTACAGACCAGATTTCGGTCCCCGTGGACTCCGTCGATACGGGACACCGGCGGAAAGTACTTCGCTCCACGGGTGCCCTGAACGGGAAAGGCTCCATGTTCGCGGTCGTAGGGCCGTGACCATTCGCCGAGCAGGTCTTCTGCGGTGTGCGGCGCGTGGCGGAGGGGACTCTCGTCGATGCTCCACTCGCCGGCCTCGACCTGTGCGATCTCGGCGCGAATGGCGATCATGGCTTCGATGAACCGGTCGACTTCACGCAGCGTCTCGGATTCCGTCGGCTCGATCATCAGCGTTCCGGCCACCGGGAAGCTCATCGTGGGTGCGTGGAATCCGTAGTCCATCAGCCGCTTCGCCACATCGTCGTTCGAGACACCGGTCGCTTTCGTCACCGGGCGCAAGTCGATGATGCACTCGTGAGCCACACGGCCGTTCGCACCTCGATACAGCACGGGGAAGTGCGGATCGATGCGATCTGCGATGTAGTTGGCCGCGACGATCGCCGTCACCGTTGCCGAAGTCAAGCCTTCGGCGCCCATCATCTCGAGGTACATCCACGGGATGGGCAGGATCCCCGCCGAACCGTATGGTGCTGCCGAGACCGCTCCGACCGGGGCCGTTTCGTCGAGCGGGTGACCGGGCAGAAACGGCACCAGGTGCTCGCCCACACCAATCGGGCCGACACCGGGGCCACCGCCGCCATGGGGGATGCAGAAGGTCTTGTGCAAGTTCAGATGGCTCACATCGGCGCCGAAACGGCCGGGCTTTGCGAGGCCGACGAGAGCGTTGAGGTTCGCGCCATCCACGTACACCTGCCCCCCAGCATCGTGCACTGCGGCGCACAGGTCGGTGACATCGGCCTCGAACACTCCGTGAGTCGACGGGTACGTGATCATCAGCGCCGCAAGACGGTCGCCGTACTGGTCGATCTTGGCGCGAACGTCCGTGAGGTCGACGTTGCCCCCTTCGTCGCACTCCACCACGACCACGTCGAGCCCTGCCATGACCGCGCTCGCTGCATTGGTGCCGTGGGCACTCGACGGGATGAGGCAGATGGTGCGGTCGAGGTCGCCGTTGGCTCGGTGAAACGCTCGGATGGCAAGAAGGCCTGCGAACTCACCCTGGCTGCCCGCATTTGGTTGGATGCTGACCGCTGCGTACCCGGTGACGACCGCGAGGCGCTGCTCGAGGTCCTCGATCATGTGGCGGTACCCCGTGGTCTGCTCCTCGGGGGCGAACGGGTGGATGTTCGCGAACTCGGGCCACGTGATCGGCAGCATCTCGCTGGTGGCGTTGAGCTTCATGGTGCACGAACCCAGAGGGATCATCGTGCGATCGAGGGCAAGGTCCTTGTCGCTGAGGCGACGGAGGTAGCGCAGCATCTCGTGCTCGGAGTGATACCGCTCAAAAACCGATTGGGTGAGGAACTCGTCGGTGCGACGAAGCGCAGTCGTCAGACCGTCCGGCGCTCTGTCGTAGTCGCTGGTCTCGATCGCCTGACCGCCGAGCGCCGTCACCAGGTCGGCGACCATGTGGGGGGTCGTCGTCTCGTCCAACGAGATCGCAACGGTCGTGGCGTCGACTCGGCGGATGTTGAATCCTGCCTCGAGCGAGGCAGCGACCAAGGCGTCGGCATCACCTGAGATCGTCAGCGTGTCGAACCAGGTCTCGTTGACAACAGCCACTCCGCCGGCTTTCAAACCCGCCGCTGTGATCGACGTGAGGCGCTGCACGCGCTCCGCGATTCGATTCAGGCCTTCCGGACCGTGCCATGCGGCGTACAGCCCGGCGATGTTCGCCAGAAGGACTTGAGCGGTGCAGATATTGGACGTGGCCTTCTCTCGACGGATGTGCTGCTCACGGGTTTGTAACGCAAGCCGAAGCGCCGGGCGACCTTCGGTGTCGACGCTCACACCGACGATCCGTCCTGGCATCGACCGCGCCGAGTTTTCGCGCGCCGCCACGAAGGCGGCGTGCGGCCCACCGAAGCCCATCGGGACACCGAAACGCTGGGCGGACCCGACGGCGATGTCCGCGCCCATCTGGCCCGGGGGAGTAGCGATCACGCACGCGAGCGGGTCGGTGGTCACGATGGCGACTCCGCCCAACTCGTGGACGCGGGCGATGGACGTCGTCCAATCGCGAATCTCTCCGCTCGAGCCGGGATGCCCGAACACCGCACCGAACACTGCGGCCTGCTCGACCTCACCGTCGAGAAGTTCCACGTCGCCAACAACGAGTTCGACGCCTACGGGCTCGGCCCGCGTGCGCAGCACCGCCAGCGTCTGCGGGTGAAGGTCGTGGTGAACGAAGAAGCGTTGCGTCTTGGCCTTGGAGCGGCGTCGCGCCATGGTCATTGCTTCCGCAACCGCCGTCGCTTCGTCGAGCAGCGATGCGTTCGCCACGTCGAGGCCGGTCAACTCGGTGACGAGCGTCTGGAAGTTGAGGATTGCCTCGAGCCGCCCCTGGCTGATCTCGGGCTGGTACACCGCGTACACGCCGTACCAGGCTGGGTTCTCGAGCACGTTGCGGGCAATGACCGGCGGCGTGATGGTGCCGTGGTATCCCATTCCGATCATGCTGGTGACCACCGAGTTCTGTGCGGCGATCTCACGCAACCGCGCAATCGCCTCGTGCTCGGGGACAGCGTCACCCAACGCCAGCGGAGCGGTCGACCTGATCGACTCCGGGACGGTCTGCTCGATCAGTTCTTCGGACGTCTCGACTCCGAGCACGCTCAACATGTGGCTCATGTCTTCGGGCGACGGGCCGATGTGCCGGCGCACGAACTCGTCGGACTCGATCAACTCAGACAGGGGAATGGGCATGACGCCTCCACGACGCGATGGGTGATGGTGAGTCCCCCGCTGTCACGGTGCCTGAGAGTTTGGTCCCCGT
>CALIOL010000063.1 GCA_938044705.1 uncultured Ilumatobacter sp.
TCCGTCCTCCCGAACCAGCCGTCGAATGATTGGTCTGGCGAAGGGGAGCGGCCCCCGTTGCCGGAAGCGCTGGACTGGTCGAACCCGGTCGTGCGTCCTGTCTCCGACGATCACATCGCTCCGCTGCCCGTCGCTGACCCAACGCCCTCACCGCCAACGCCGCGCACGCCGACTCCCCAGCACATCCCACCCGCCCCGCAGGTGCCGCCAGCGCGGCGCCGTTCGAAGGGAGGCGTCGTCGCGGTGCTCGCCACGGTCGCGATCCTCCTTGCTGGATTGCTCGCGTTCATCCTCGTGCGGCGCGACGACTCGGCGACGGTGACGGCGCCCGACACCACAACGGACCCGACCGACGACACCGTGCCCGTCGTGACCGTCGATCTCGCCCCGCTGATCACCGACGGCAGCGACGTACCCGACGTCGTCGGGCTCAGCACGTCCGACGCGCAACAGGTGATCGACCAATCCGGCCTCGAGGTCGCAATCCCGGCGCGCTGCTTCGACACGGTCGATGCTCAGTCGCCAGCGGCGGGTACCGCAGTGGATAGCGACACCGTCGTGTCGCTCGAGTTCCCACCCTGTGTCGTCCCGGAGTTCGTCGGGCTCCGCCTCCCCGACGCGCGAGCGATCGTCGACGAAGAGTTCGTCGTCGGCTTGCGCATCGTCTGGTCGGCGCATTGCGACGACATGGTGCTCGCACAGAGCATCGAGCCCGGCACCGTCGTCGAGCCGAACACCGAGGTGGAACTCACGCTGGAGACCGACTGCGGCTGATCCGGGCCAAGCGAGTACCGCTTCGGTAGCGTCGTCGTCGATGAGTGAGCCGCAAGCAAGTGCCGTGCTTCGGCCGCATGCCGAAGTCGAGTACGAGCACGAACTCGCTGCCCTCGTCGCCACCGACGATCGACCCCGACCTCCGGGTTGGAAGCTGTCGCCGTGGGCGGTGGTCACCTATCTGATGGGTGGCACGCTGCAGGACGGCACGGTGATCGTGCCGAAGTACGTCGGTGCTCGCCGACTCATCGAGATCGCCACCGCTACGCTCGCGACCGATCGAGCTGTGCTGCTGCTCGGCGTGCCGGGCACCGCCAAGACGTGGGTCGCCGAACATCTTGCTGCGGCGATCAGCGGTGACTCCACCCTGTTGATCCAGGGCACCGCGGGAACGACCGAGGAGACGTTGCGGTACGGCTGGAACTACGCGCGGTTGCTCGCCGAGGGGCCGACGCCTGACGCATTGGTCCCGAGTCCGATCCACCGCGGAATGTCTCGCGGAGCGATCGTGCGCGTCGAAGAACTCACCCGCATGCCGCCCGAAGTGCAGGACGCTCTGGTGACCGTGCTGTCCGAGAAAGTGCTGCCCGTCCCGGAACTCGATACCGAGCTGGCTGCGGTCCAGGGGTTCAACCTCATCGCCACGGCGAACGATCGCGACCGCGGCGTGAACGACATGTCGTCAGCGCTGCGTCGACGCTTCAACACCGTGGTGTTGCCGCTCCCGGCAACCGTGGAAGAAGAGATCGCGATCGTGTCGCAGCGCGTCGCCGAGCTGGGCCGGGCTCTCGCCCTCCCCGAGGTGCCTGCCGCTGCTGACGAGATCCGGCGGGTGGTCACCATCTTCCGCGAGCTGCGATCGGGTGCGACGGAGGACGAACGCACGACGTTGAAGGTGCCGAGCGGAACGCTGTCGACAGCAGAGGCGATCTCGGTGATCACGAACGGCACCGCGCTTGCCGCGCATTTCGGCGACGGGACGTTGGGGCCGAGCGACATCGCGGCGGGCATCGTCGGAGCGGTCGTCAGCGATCCTGTCCACGACGGTGTCGCCTGGCGCGAGTATCTCGAAGGAGTCGTGCGCGACCGCTCGGACTGGGGCGCCTTCTACGACGCCTGCCGAGAACTCGACGTCTGATCGCTTGCCAGCGGGTCTCGACGGAGATCCTCGCGAATCGACGAGGTCGCCAGCCGACACGCGACCGCACCGCAGCAGACGCCCACGATCGCGATGACGAGCGCCGCGCCTCTGGCGTCGCCGGTGCCGATGAGCCGGCCAATGGTCGAATTCAGCACACCGTCGTCACGCATCGCAGGCGCAGCGACATCGGCGATGATGAAGCCAGCAAGGAGCGAGCCGAGGGGGCCGAGAGATTGGCCCAACACCGCCCGCACGCCGAACACTCGCCCCTGCATCGACGCCGGCACGTGCTCGTGAAACAACGTCGCCGATGCCGCACTGACGACCGGCACAGCAGCGAATGCGACGCCAGCGCCGACGATGAGGAGTGCGAATGACGGCCGCACCGCCGCCGTGACGAACCCGACTCCGACAACGGTGAGCCCGACAGCGATCGCTTTCACCCGATCGTCGGCAACTCCGAACCGAGCGCTCGCAAGCGAGCCGACCACCATGGCGATCCCCGCCGCGCCGAGCGCCGTTCCCGCCCGCGCTGCGCCGCCCAAGTCCGTCGCCAACACCAGTACGGCGACGTTGAAGAACGCGAGCGCGAAGTTGACCACCGCCATCGCGATGAGCAGCGTCACGAGCGGTCGGCCACGGTCACGCAACCACGCTCGGGTCGCTGCCCACGTCCCGTCGTCGGCCACATCCGAATCGTCGGTCACGTCCGAGAAGCGAACGGCGAGCGTCGCAACGATGGCAACGAAGAAGGTGACGACGTCCACGATGAGCACCGCTTCGATGCCCCACCGGGTGACCAGCGGTGTGGCCAATGGCGGGCCGATGACGATCCCGCCGGCCATGCTGAGCTGGCCGAGGCCGTTTGCCCGGTCGAGCGCATCGGGCGCGACGAGTGCCGGGATCGCCGCTTGCGCTGCGGGTCCCTGAAATGAGTTCCCGACTCCGCCGACGAATCCAGCCAGGGCGAAATGCCAGACCTCCAGTTGGCCGGTCACAGCGAGCAGCAACGCCACGGCGGGCCCGAGCACCGCGAACGTGTCAGCGGCGATCATCACGGATCGCCGAGCGAAGCGGTCGGTGAGCGACAGCAGTGGTGACGTCAGCACGACCGGCAGTGAGGCCAGCGCAGTGAGCACTCCGAGCCAGGCTGCGCTCCCGGTTTCGACGAAGACGAACACGCCGATTCCGACGCCGGACACCGTTGAACCGATCGTCGACAGTGCTTGTCCAGCCCACACCGTCAAGAACCGTCGACCGAGAGGAGTGTGGCTACCCATCGAC
>CALIOL010000064.1 GCA_938044705.1 uncultured Ilumatobacter sp.
GACGACGTACTCGAGGTCGATCTGCTCGCCACGTGTCCGGTCGCGAGTCCAGTGCGTGATCGCCGTGGTCGGGAACGTGCCGTCCGAGATGACGTTGCAATGTGCGCCCGCATCGGACAGCCCGAACATCGAGTGCTCGGAGAGGATCATCTCGCGCACAGCGTCGAGGTTGCCCGCTGCGTAGTTCATCAGCGGCATGTAGAGCAGCTGACGGCCTTCATCGGCGAGCATCAGGTCGTACATCTTCTCGACCGGATCGATGCCCTCTGCAGCTGCGAGACCAGCGACGCTGTCCTCCGGAGTCGGCTCGTAGTTCGGCGGGTCGGTGAGCGGGTACATCCGATCGAACCCGGCATGGATCAGCGCCGGGAAGTCGCGGACCCGCACCTCGGCGTGCTCAGCGATGATGTCGGCACGAACCGCGGGGTCGGCCAGGTGTGCCACTCGCTCCGCGACGTCCAGCTCGTGCAAACGGGCGTAGGTGGGGCACCGGCGCAACGGGTTCGCCGTTGCCGCCAGGCCGAGCAGTACGCCGATCGGCCGGACAGCGACCTGAGCGCGAACGTCGGCGCCCGAATCCGACCATCGCTCGATGCGATCGACGAGCTCGCGCCATCGGGTTGGTGTCTCGTCGTTCTGTTGCACCGTGAAACTCAGCGGACGATCGATCTCGTCGACGATCCGACCCAGCAGGTCCAGTTCGCGAGCGACCAGCTCGTCGTCGCCGGATTGGTAGACGTCCGAGATCAGCTGCATCACGCCGGCGCCTGCACGATCGAGCCCGCGAGCGACACCGACGACCTCATCGGCTGTCGCTCGCAGTGTTCCGATCGATTCGCCCGACGAGGTCCGATGCGCCCATGTCCGAGAGGTGGTGAAACCGAGTGCGCCGTTGCGGACCGCCGACTCCGTCATCTGGCACATGGTCTCGATCTCATCGTCCGTGGCTACTGACTCGTGGTCAGCGCCACGCTCGCCCATGACGTACGTCCGCAGGGCCGCGTGCGGAACCTGAGCGCCGACGTCGACCGTCCACTCCAGCGTGTCGAGCACGTCGAGGTACTCGTCGAAGCTCTCCCACCCCCACGTCATCCCCTCGGTCAGCGCGGTGCCAGGGATGTCCTCGACGCCTTCGAGGAGTCGGATCAACCAATCGTGGCGATCGGGCCGCGCCGGTGCGAACCCGACACCGCAGTTGCCCATCACGATCGACGTGACGCCGTTGATCGAGGACGGTGCGAGGTCGGGGTCCCACGTGACCTGACCGTCGTAGTGCGTATGGATGTCGACCCAGCCAGGCGTGACCAGCAGGCCCGTCGCGTCGATCTCGCGGTCCGCGGGCTCGTGGCTGGACACGTCGCCGACCGCCACGATCCGGTCGCCATCGACCGCGACATCAGCGACGCCGCTCGGTGCACCCGTTCCATCGACGACGGTGCCATTGCGAATGATCAGGTCAGACATCGTGCTTCTCCTCGGTTCGCATCCAAGGTACTGGCCGTGGCTCGCCCACCTTCGACCGGATCAGTCATCGACCACACGGTGACGCGTCGAGTACTCGACCGATTCCCGCAAGAACGCGGCGATCACGTCGTCGACGGTCGGCGCCTCATCGAGTTCGTGCACATGTTGGCGTTCGCCAGCCGCTTCACCCGGTGCTGTCGGAGCAGCGATCTTCGCTGCCAGCTCTTCGATGCTGTCGGCGAGGACGTATGCCGTGGCGCCACTGCGCATGATCCGCTTCACCGGGCCGGACATCTCGACACCGAACTCCCAATCGTCCAGCTCGACGACGACGACCTTCGCGCCGTCGTATTTCGCGCTGAGTGCGCCGATGAGCTGCGGACTGCACGCAGGGGTGAGCACGAGGTCGGGTTCGTCGCACGGTTCGCGAACGTCGATCACTCGGGCGTCCAACAGCTCGGCGAGGCGTTCGCGGGCATGCCGCTTGAGCGGCAGGGCGGTCACGATCGTTCGCCGATTCTCGACGAGTTCGACATCTGATGCTGCGCGTTCGATGTTCACGTACTCACCTCGCCCGACACGCTAGACCTCGGCGTCCGGAGGCGTCCGGCGAGCGAGCACATCGGCCTTGGCGTGCGTCGTCGATGAGCTCGAGTCCGAGGCTGGTACGTTGCCGCGTCATGGAGCGCTTCTACCCGATCGGAACGCCCGGCGAGCCGTGGGGCGACGCCGAGAAGCAGCAGTGGTTCGAGGCGCAAGCGGTGCAGCGCAGCTATCGAGACGAGGTGCTTGCGAAGCTCGACCTGCTCGACGACACGGTCGAGGTGTTCCAGTACGGGGCACTGCCGATTGACCCGGAGCGCTACCCGCTGATGGCGGTGAAGGTCCCGTCCGACCGGGCCGACGCGCCATGGGCGCTGATCACCGGTGGCGTGCACGGCTACGAAACCAGTGGCGTGCAGGGCGCACTCGAGTTCCTGGCCGCACACGCGCCGAGC
This sequence comes from uncultured Ilumatobacter sp., assembly GCA_938044705.1. GTDB lineage: Bacteria > Actinomycetota > Acidimicrobiia > Acidimicrobiales > Ilumatobacteraceae > Ilumatobacter_A. Next base: position 2,463 of record CALIOL010000064.1, read on the forward strand.
TACCGGCACCGGCTCAACCTCCTCGTCGCACCATGCATCAGCCCATGGGGATACGAGGTGATCAACCGGTGGAACCCGAACTGTCTCGACCCAAACCGATCGTTCACTCCCAACAGCGCCGCAGCGGAATCGGCGGCGTTGATCGAATTGCTCGGTCACGACGGCGTCGAT
>CALIOL010000065.1 GCA_938044705.1 uncultured Ilumatobacter sp.
TCGGAAGCTTCGGTGCCGCTGCGGGCGCGTGGTTCGTTCAGCAGCAACTCGAAGAGCGCGTGCTCGTACAACTCGACGCAGGCCCCGACCCCGAGAGCGCCACCCCCGACGAGGAGGCGTCGGTCAGCGACGAGCGCGACCCGATCATCCTCGCCGACGGCAGCGAGGACGAAGACCCGTTCACCGACGCCACCGACGTGCCTCAACCGGTCGAGACGTTCCCGCTCGCCGAGCCGGGCGCTCGCAACATCTTGATTACGGGCGCAGACAACAACGCCTGCCTCGACCCAGACTCTCCGTACGCGTTGGCATTCGGCGACCGCTCCAGCACCGGCGAGCGCTCGGACACGATCATGATGTGGCGGGTCAACCCGGCCACCAACCAAGTGGCCGTGCTGTCCTTTCCTCGCGACCTGTGGGTCGTGATCGACGGCCGGTCGAGCAAGGGCCGAATCAACGAGGCCTACGTTCGCGACGATCCCCAGCGACTGATCAACACGATCGAGCAGAACTTCGGCATCGAGACCGACCACTACGTCCAGGTCGACTTCTGCGCATTCAAGGAACTCGTCGACGCAGTCGGCGGCGTCGCCGTACCGTTCGAGACCGGCATCCGCGACGGCAACACAGGTCTCGCTGTGCCACCCGAGGCACTCGTCAACGGTTGCTTCACCTTCGACGGAGAACACGCACTGGCCTACGTTCGGAGTCGCAAGCTCGAGTACTTCGACCCCGAAACACAGGACTGGGAGAGCGACGGAACGTCCGACCTCGGACGCATCTCGCGCCAGCAGGACTTCATCCGACGTATCGGCGACGAACTGTTGTCCAACGCATTCTCGCCATCGGTGGTCACCGCCCTGCTCGACACCAGCGAGGACTACCTCGTCATGGACACCGGGCTCACCATCGCAAAGACCTTGGAGTTCTCGGGCGTCTTGGCCAACACCAACCCGGCAGACATCACGACGTATCAGATCCAAGCTCGGGGCACGACGATTCAGGGCAACTCGGTGCTGGAGCCGCTCCTCGGTGGAGAGAACATGCAGGCCGTGCTCGCGCTCTTCCAGGGCGAAGTCACGCTGGCGGAACGCCCCGAGCAGGATCCCGACATCAACGCGGACACCGACGAGCCCGAGATCACCGCGCCGAACACCACGGTGCCGGTCGTCGACCCCGACATCTCGACCACCACGACATCGACCACGGTCGTCGACTCGGTTCCGACGACCGACGAGGCCACGCCGTTCGTCACGCTCCCCGAGGTCGAGACCGAAGACATCGGATTCGGGATCTTCCCCGACGACGACGTCTCCTGCACGTAGCGGTCAGTCGAGCACTCGGGTCAGCGCAGCGGCGGCATCGGATGGCCCCGACACCGTCGTGATCTTCGCGCCGGCCGCCGCCGCGAGTTCTCGAGCTTCGGCGTCATCGGACTCGGGAGCAACGATCACGAGTTCGTCGAGACCGATCGCGGCGGCGACAGCGTCACCGTCGACGGTCGAACGACAGTCCGAGAGCAGCACGGTCACTTTGCGTCCAGCGGTCGAACGCATGAGTTGCGCACGTGCGGCCATCAGGGCACCCGCGACATCGGTTGTGCCGAACCCGCGAAGCGCAAGCACCGAGTCGACGACCATCTCGTTCGATTTCGGGATGTCCTGCGATTTCGCTGCGACCACGTCCTTCCCGAAGGTCAACACCGAATAGTCCTCGGGAGCACGCCAGGCGACAGCCGATGCAGCCACAGCATTCGTCGCCAACGGTTTCCCACCCATCGAACCGCTTCGGTCCACCAGCAGGCAGATCGCGGTTCCAGGTTTCGCCCACGCGCGAATCCGTAGATCGTCGGGATCGACCGCAGATCCAGCTGCACGAGCGGAAACCACAGCATCCAAGCTGGCGTCGACGTCGAGGTCACCACCGTCTGGTCGGTAGCGCTGGGTGGCGAGCTTGCCGGTCCCACGCGGTCGTGACGGACCACGCTTCGCCACATCCAGAAACAGCCGCCCGGCGAGTCGACGAGCAAGGTCGCGCAACACGGGGTCGGTCGCTCCGGTGAGGTCCGCGAGCATCGCGAGCATCTCATCGGGATCATCCGACATCGCTTCTTCGATCGCCGACTCATCGAGTTCACCGACGTCGGGCGACACCTGTTCGAAGTTCGGCTGCTGTGCGAGCTCGCGTCGCGACGTGGTCTTGCGGCGCGCCGACGCGACTTCTTCGTCGGCCTCGTCACCCTCCTTCGACGGGGGAGACTTCAGATCGAGGTCGTGGCCCCGATCGGGGCTCCACCTTTTCCCTCGCCGTCACCTTCGCCATCGGATGCACTCCGACGGAAGATCGACTCCCACAGTTCGGTCACGATCGCCTCCGGCGTCCGCATCGAACCCTCGCGTACCCGGATCCGCCCGGACAGCGCGACGAGTGCGGCATCGAGCGATGCCCTCGGAGACACGGCCTCTACACCGCGGAGAACTGCGAGCGAGTTGGCCACCAACACCATGTCGATGGCTCCCCGCACCGACGAACCAACGCGGACGTCGGCGTGATCTCTCGTCGCTCGGACCAACTCGACGACGAGCTCGACCCAACTCGCTGCTTCGTCGTCCTCGACTGCTCGACGCACGATCATCGTCTCGTCGTCGACCGACTGGTAGTCCACAGCGATCCGACACATTCGGTCGTAGACCGCGCCCGAGATCCTCGCGGTGCCGACCGCATCGAACGGGTTCATGGCAGCGACGAGTCGGAAACCAGGTGCTGCTTCCAACCGTCCGAGGCGCGGGACGGTGATCTCGCGCTCGCTCATCACCGTGATCAGGACGTTCAGCGTCTCCTCGGGAACCCGGTTGAGCTCCTCGATGTAGAGCAACGACCCGTCACGCAGCGCCGAGGCGAGCGGGCCCGGCACGAAGACATCCGGGTCGTAGCCATCGCTGAGCACGCGGGCTGGGTCGAAGTGGCCGACGACGCGCGCCGGGGTCAGTTCCGCATTGCCTTCGACGAACTCGAAGCCGATACCGAGCTCGCGTGCGACGGCGCGCAACAACGTCGACTTGCCCGTACCGGGAGGACCCTCGATCACGATGTGGCGATCCGAGGAGATCGCGGCAACGGTGAGTTCGATCTCGCGGACTCGTCCGACCAC
>CALIOL010000066.1 GCA_938044705.1 uncultured Ilumatobacter sp.
GATGCAACCAATCAACAACAACCATCAATCAGTGGAGCACGACAGCGTGAACAGCAAACGTCGCATTTTCGCCGGGGCAATGGCCCTCTCACTTCTCGCCGCAGCTTGCGGCGGTAGCGATGACGAAGAGGCCGTGGAGTCAGAAGAGGCCGAGGAGTCAGAAGAGGTTGTCGCATCGAGCGACTTGTCCGGAACCCTGGTCGGCGCCGGAGCGTCTTCCCAAGCCGCGGGCATGCAGGGCTGGCAGGTCGGCTTCCAGGAGCTGAACCCCGACGTCACCGTCGAGTACGACCCCATCGGCTCCGGCGGTGGCCGCGAGCAGTTCCTGGCGGGCGGCACCACGTTCGCCGGATCCGATGCCTTCCTCAAGGAAGACGAGTTCGCAGCATCGATCGAGCGCTGCGCCGGTGATGGCGGAGCGATCAACCTCCCGCACTACATCTCGCCGATCGCCATTCCGTTCAACGTGGACGGTGTCGACAGCCTCAACCTGAGCCCGGAATTGATCGGCGGCATCTTTGCCAACACGATCACCAACTGGAACGACCCTGCGATCGCTGAGCTCAACCCGGACACCGAGTTCCCCGACCTGGCGATCAACCCGGTTCACCGCTCGGACGAATCCGGTACCACGGAGAACTTCACCGACTACATGGGCCAAGCCGCACCTGAGGCATGGACGTTCGGAGCAATCGAACTGTGGGACGACGATGGTCCCGGCGGTGGCGAAGGCGGCCAGGGCACCTCGGGTGTCGTCGCCGCAGTCGGCGCAGGCAACGGCTCGATCGGCTACGCCGACGCCAGCCAGATCGGTGATCTGCCCGCAGCTGCGGTCGGCGTTGCCGGCGAGTTCGTCGAGTTCAGCCCCGAAGCTGCCGGACGTATCGTCGATGCGTCCGAGCGCACCGGTGGCAGCAGTGAGTTCGACTTCGCCATCGAAGTCAACCGCACGCCCGACGACGCAACCGTCTACCCGATTGCGCTCGTCAGCTACCACATCGTCTGCCTCGAGTACGAGACTCAAGAAGAGGTCGACCTGGTCAAGGCCTTCATGACCTACGTCGGGTCCGAAGCTGGTCAGGCTGCGTCCGCTGCCTCGGCAGGTTCCGCTCCGATCTCCGACGACGTCCGCGCCGAGATTCTGGTGTCGATCGACGCAATCGCCGTCGCCGGCTGATTCGGCCAACGCACACCGATATCACTGTGATGACCTGCGGTCGGCCATGAACCCTCGTGACGAGTTCATGGTCGGCCGTTGGGCCATCTCGCCTACTATCGAGATCGTGGCGTTGGGATACCACCACCTCAGCTCGAATACCCATCTAGCCCCCCGGAGTCTCACCCCGTGACGACGCTCGAATCGCCACCCAGCGACAACGACTCAGCCTTCGACGAACCCGTCGGCAAAGCCGGCGACAAGGTCTTCTTCGGACTGTCCTTCGGTGCCGCTGCGCTCATCCTGATCACGCTCGCCGCCGTCGCCTTCTTCCTGTTCATCCAGGGTCTGCCGACGTTCACCGGCGACGGGACCGAACTCGACGGGGATGGAAGCTTCTTCGCCTATGTCGGCCCGCTCGTCTTCGGCACGATCTACCTCTCGTGCATCGCGCTGCTCCTCGCTACTCCGGTCGCCATCGCCGTAGCGCTCTACATCAGCCACTATGCGCCCCGCAAGGTCGCTCAGACCCTCGGCTACTTCATCGACTTGCTCGCTGCGATTCCCAGTGTCGTGTACGGACTGTGGGGCATCACGGTCCTTGCGCCTGTGATCTCGACCAGCATGTTCCCCTGGCTGCGAGACAACCTCGGGTTCATCCCGGTCTTCGGATCCGACGTCGCCATCGCTCAATCCGGTCGCTCGACCTTCACCGTCGGTGTGGTCCTCGCAGTCATGGTGCTGCCGATCATCACCGCAATCTCTCGCGAGGTCTTCCTGCAAACGCCCCGGCTGCACGAAGAGGCATCACTGGCGCTCGGTGCAACGCGATGGGAGGTCATCCGTCAGGCGGTCATCCCATACGGTCGCTCGGGCGTGATCTCCGGAGCGATGCTCGGGCTCGGCCGAGCACTCGGCGAGACCATGGCGGTGGCGATCATCCTGTCGCCGGCCCGCGGCTACTTCTGGGACGTCTTGACCGCTCAGAACTCGAACTCGATCGCATCGAACATCGCACTCCAGTTCCCCGAGTCGTCAGGCCTCGAAGTCAACCGACTGATCGCTACCGGACTCGTGCTGTTCCTGCTGACCTTCGGGGTCAACGCAATCGCCCGCCGCGTTGCCAACGCCGGCTTCTCGGGAGCCGACGGATGAGCCTCACCACCTCGACGCTCGAACCCGACCTCGTGCCCGACGATGGTGGCGGGCGCGACCCGATGACTTCGGGCAGCCTCGACGGCGCGCCGATGTGGGGCATCCGCCTCGGGTCGATCGCCCTCGGCCTACTCGGCTACGTCGCCTTCGGCTCGGTCAACTGGGCGCTGTGGGCGGTCATCGCCCTCGCGACGTACATGGTGGCGACGCTGCTCGTGTCTCGAGTCGTCGAGTCGCCGCGGCAAGCAACCGACCGATTCGCCGCCGCAGTCATGACGAGCGCGTTCGTCGTCGTGCTCTTCCCCTTGTTCTCGGTCGTGTGGACCGTCATCGACCGAGGTTCCAACCGATTCGACTGGGAGTTCTACACCAGCTCGATGCGCGGGGTCATCGGCGAGGGCGGTGGTGGCTACCACGCGATCGTCGGCACGCTGATCGTCACCGCGCTCACTGCGGCGTTCGCGATTCCGTTCGGTCTGTTCACGGCGATCTACCTCGTCGAGTACGCCGACGGCGGCCGATTCGCTAAAGCGGTGACGTCGCTCGTCGATGTCATGACCGGTATTCCATCGATCGTCGCTGGCCTCTTCGCCTATGCGCTCTTCGTCGTCCTCGACGACGTACCGGTCCTCACCGCACTGTCGACCGGGGTCGGGCATCGGTCGGGTCTCGCCGGCGCGGTTGCGTTGACGCTGCTCATGACGCCCGTGGTCGTGCGTACGTCCGAAGAAATGCTCCGCCTCGTTCCGAACGAACTGCGCGAAGCGTCGTACGCCCTCGGCGTGCCGCGCTGGAAGACCATCCTGAAGGTCGTGCTGCCCACGGCGGTCTCGGGCATTCTCACCGGCATCGTGCTCGCCATCGCCCGCGTGATCGGTGAAACCGCCCCGCTCCTCGTCACCGTCGGAATCACCGCAGACGTGAACTGGAACCCGTTCGAGGGTCGAATGGCGACACTGCCCGTCTTCGCATACAACTCGTACAAGTTCCCGACGCTCCCGCCGGAAGCGAGCATCGATCGCGCGTGGGCAGCCGCGCTGACCCTGGTGATCCTCGTTGTCATCCTGTTCTCGATCGCACGTATTCTGTCGTCCATCCTCAAGCCGAAGGGGCTCAAGTGAACCGCCCTGCCGTCAAGCACCCGAACCAGTCGAAGGTCGATACTCCCGTGACCGAATCCATCAGCGCCTTGCAGGCAACTCAGACCGACTCCGTCGTCGACCCCAACGCTCCGGTCGACATGCCGAATCGGATCGACGTCAAAGATCTCGACATCTACTACGGCGATTTCAAGGCCGTGGAGAACGTCTCGATGACGATCAACCCGAACTCGGTGACTGCGCTGATCGGTCCGTCCGGCTGTGGCAAGTCCACCTTCCTGCGATCGTTGAACCGGATGCACGAAGTGATCAGTGGTGCATACGTCGATGGCAGCGTGATCATCAACGGCAAGGACCTGTACGGCCCGAGCGTCGACCCGGTTGCCGTGCGTCGCAAGATCGGCATGGTCTTCCAACGGCCGAATCCGTTCCCCACCATGTCCATTGCCGACAACGTGCTCGCCGGCAAGAAGCTCAACTCCAAGCGGCTCAGCAAGAGCGACGCGAACGATCTCGTCGAGAAGTCGCTGCGCGGTGCGAACCTCTGGGACGAAGTCAAGGACCGCCTCGACAAGCCCGGCTCAGGGTTGTCGGGTGGCCAGCAGCAACGGCTCTGCATCGCACGGGCGATCGCGGTCGAGCCCGACGTGCTGTTGATGGACGAGCCGTGCTCAGCTCTCGACCCCATCTCGACGCTCGCCATCGAAGAGCTCATGCTCGAACTGAAGGACGCGTACAACATCGTGATCGTCACGCACAACATGCAGCAGGCCGCTCGCGTCAGCAACCGCACCGGCTTCTTCTCGATCGAAGGGACCGGCAAGCCCGGAAAGCTCATCGAGATGGACGCGACCGAGAAGATCTTCTCCAACCCGTCGAAGCAGGAAACGCAGGACTACGTGACGGGACGGTTCGGATGAACCAAGCCCTGCGTTCCAACTTCCACGAGCAGCTCGACGAGATCCGCACGGGCATCGCCCGACTCGGCGCGGGTGTCACCGAACTGGTTCCTCGCGTCACCGAGATCCTGCTCGACGGCGACCTGGAGGGAGCGGAGTACGTCATCAAGGGTGACGACGTCTACGACAAGAAGTCGATCGAACTCGAAGAGCAGTGCTTCAGCCAGATCGCGCTACAAGCGCCGGTCGCCGGCGACCTGCGTGCTTTGGTCTCCTCGATCAAGATCATCTCCGACGTCGAGCGCTCCGCCGACCTGTGCGTCAACATCTGCAAAGCTGCGCGACGCATCTACAGCCACGAGCTGGATGCGCACCTTCGCGGCATCATCCAGAAGTGCGGCAGCCAGGCGTCGCTGCTCTTCAAAGAGGCGACCGAGGCGTACCTCAACAACGACGGCGTGCGCGCAGCGGCGCTCCACGACATGGACGCCTACCTCGATGATCTCCATCGACAGTTCATCCAGGTGATCTTCGAAAGCCATGCAGAGGGCCACATCGACCTGCAGGTGGCCGTACAGCTGGCGGTCGTCGCTCGGTTCTACGAGCG
>CALIOL010000067.1 GCA_938044705.1 uncultured Ilumatobacter sp.
GCGGGAACCAAGGACACCGACGTGGTCGCGAACGTGTCTCGTCTGTTGATCGGTACCGCTGTCGGCTCGGTCCCGGATGGACAAGGTTCGTTGATGCAACTGGACGCAAACGTCGACGACCTCGACCCGCGTGTGTGGCCCGAAGCGATCGCCGCGGTGATGGGCGCCGGGGCCGTCGACGCATGGGTCACGCCCATCATCATGAAGAAGGGGCGGCCGGCGCACACGTTCAGCGCGCTCGCCCCAGCGGCAGCGGTCGAGGCCGTCACCGAATCGATCTTCCGACAGACGTCGACCATCGGGGTCCGTCAGCATCTCGTGGAGCGAACCGTGCTCGATCGGTCCATGGACACGGTCGTGCATCAAGGCCACACGATTCGGATCAAGTTGGCAGGTCGCGACGGTGAGGTCGTGAACCGCAGCGTCGAGTGGGAGGACGTCCTCGCGGCAGCCTCAGCGCTCGGGGATTCCCCAAACGACGTGCTCGCGGCGGTGAATCGCCTGCTCTGACGGTGTTTTTCCGGGAAACGACGAAGCGCCTGGACGCCCTACCTACCGGAAGGTAGGCTGGACATATGAACGACCAGGAGATCCTCTTCGAGCTGACGCCCGTGGTCGAACAGCTCCTCGAACGCCACTTGGAGAGCAGCAAGGAGTGGTTTCCCCACGAACACGTCCCGCATGCACGCGGACGTGATTTCGAACCGGGTCATCAGTGGACCGAAGCGGATGCAGACCTCGATGGTCATTCCCTTACGCCCGAGGTGCGCAGTGCGCTGTATGTGAACCTGCTCACCGAGGACAATCTGCCGTACTACTTCCGCACCGTCGAGTCGCTCTTCGGCGCCGATGGGCCATGGGGTACCTGGGTCCGTCGATGGACCGCCGAGGAAGGTCGTCACTCGATGGTGATCTACGGCTACCTGGCGGCGACACGAGCGATCGATCTCGTCGAACTCGAGCGCGGTCGCATGGCCCAGGTCTCGCTCGGCGAGACACCGAACCCGGAGACGCTTCACGAAGGATTCGTCTATCTCGCGCTTCAGGAACTGGCGACGCGGATCTCGCACCGCAACACTGGCCTTCAGATGGGTGACCCGGTCGGGTACGACGTCATGAAGCGTGTGTGTGCCGACGAGAACCTGCACCAACTCTTCTACCGTGACCTCGCTGCGGCGGCCGTAGAGGTCGACCCGAACGCGATGATGATCGCCATGGAGAAGCAGGTCCGCAAGTTCGCGATGCCTGGAACTGGCATCCCGGGTTTCGATGAGCATTCGAAGCGCATCGCCAAGGCCGGAATCTACGACCTGCAGATCCACCACGAGCAGATCCTGGCTCCGGTGGTTCTGCGCCAATGGGATGCGGCCAACATCGGTGGCCTCAGCGGCGAAGGCGCCGCTGCCCAAGAGCGGCTGATGAAGCGCATGGCGACGAGCCAGCGTGTCGCCGACCGATACGCCGCGAAGCGCGAGCGGGAGCAGGCCGAAGAGCTTCAACTCGCCTGAGCCAGCGATGTGGGTCAGAGATCGTTCGCGGTGATGAAGCTGCGATAGATGTCGAGAAGCGACTGCTTCTGGACATCGGTGAGATCCTCGTCGAGGAGGATCGCCTTCTCGGTCGTCACGACGTCGTCGGCATCGGCGGAGTCGTCGTTCCTGCCGAGAAAGCGCATCAATCGATCGGTCGGAACGTTCAACGCATCGGACAGACCGTGGAGTACCCGAACGGACGGTTCGTGTAGGCCGCGCTCGAGTTGCGAGAGGTAGGCGTCCGAGAGGTCGGCGAGCTTGGCGAGTTCGCGTTGGCTCATCTCTGCGAGCTTGCGCTGGCTCTTGATGAAGTCGCCGAATGCGCCAGCGGGGGAGTTGGACTCGCTCATGATGGGTCGATCCTACTTTTCTCGAAGATGCGGCCCTCGCGGACGGCGCCGTACGCGAACGATCCCGGACCGGGGGGAGGTCCAGGATCGTTCAGAGGTGTTGCCTGCCGCACGAGGCGGCGTTGATCACTTGGCGGCTTTGGTGGCCTTTGCCTTGGCGGTGGTGGCGACGCCGGTCGGGAGCTGGGCTACGACCTTGGCGGTGAAGTCGCGGTTGACCGAAACGGCTCGCTCGACGAAGTCGATGTAGCGGGCGCCCGTCTCTGCGGGGGTGGGGAGCTTGTCGGCCATCGGGAGATCGACCTTCGGTGCGCGGTCGGCGAGGTTCTTGTTGACGCTGACGACGGTGTCGACGATGCGGCGGTTGACGCTCACGACGGTGTCGAGGATGCGCTCGTTGGCGTCCACGAAGGACTTGCTGGCGGTGTCGATGTTCTCGTTGATTTGGGCGGTGAAGTCCATGATGTTGCTCCTGTTGTAGGGGGTTGCGACCCTGACGTCGATGCCAGGTCGTTGTTCGTACTGCGTACTTTACTACGCATTGCGTGGAAGTCAACCCCTTTGCGAGAAATACTTCGCACATCTGGTCATGTCGGAGCGGCGAGCGAGTGGCAAGCTGGGGTGGTGACGGAATCAGCCCGAGTCGACCAGTGGCTGTGGTCGGTCCGACTGACCAAGACGCGTGCCGACGCTGCGGCCGCCTGCCGCGGAGGCCGGGTCGAGATCAACGGGAAGATGGCGAAGCCAGCGACCAAAGTGCAGCCCGAGGACCGAATCGACGCTCGCCTCGCCGGAAGGGAGCGCAGCGTCGTCGTGACGCGTGTGATTGCCAAACGCGTCGGCGCAGCGATTGCAGCCGAGTGCTTCGACGACCACTCGCCACCACCACCCGAACGCCTCCCCGAGGTCGCGGTGTTCGCCGAGCGCGATCGCGGAGCCGGCCGGCCGACCAAGCGCGATCGTCGCAAGATCGACGAACTCAGAGGTCGGTGAGCGTCACGACTGGCTGATGCGAGTGGCCTTGCTGTACGTCGAGTCGGAGCCCTCGTCGATGGTGTCGAACGTTGCGCCCGGCTCTCGCAGCAACCCGAGGTCTTTCACGGAGTAGTTGCCGATGTTGGGAACCACAGCCTCGAGCTCGCTCGAGCCGGCACCCATCCATCGCGCCAAGGTCGATGCGTACTGATCGACCGAGGTGGTCGGGATGAGGCGCCCGCGGCCGACATCGTCTGGGCCGTCGTCGGCGATGGTGGGCACCGTTCCGAAGACACGCTTGCCGCGCACCGAGCCGCCCATGACGAGGTGGTGCCCGCCCCAGCCGTGATCCGACCCGTCGCCGTTACTGGTCAGCGTTCGTCCGAAGTCTGACGCCGTGAACGTCGTGACGTTGTCGGCGACGCTCATCTGTTGGGTGGCGCGGTGGAATGCGCTGAGCGAACCGCTCAGACCGGCGAGCAGTTCGGGGTGGCGCTGAAGCAGACCGTTGTGGTTGTCGAACCCGCCCATCGATACGAAGAAGACCTGCCGTCGCACGCCCAGCGTGTCTCGGCCGGCAGCGATCAGCTTCGCCACCATTTTCAACTGACTCATCGCCCGGTCGAGGTCGGTATTGCGCGACTCGCCCGGGAACATCGCGTCGAAGTCGTACTGAGCTTCCGCAGTCGACACCGCACCAGTGAGATCGTCGGCCGCATCGAGCGCTCGTCGTGCCACCGTCGCATACGTCGACGGGAACACTGCTGACGACTGAAGCTCCATGATCTCGCGAACTCCCGCAGCTGCGGCGTCGTAGTAGAACGTATCGTCGCGCAGTTGCGTCACTCCACGGCTCGACACCTGGTACTGGAAGGCCTCCTTACCGGTCATCATCACCGCGTTGCCGGCGACCGAGACGCATGTGAAGGTCGAGGATGCGTTGCTGTCCAGGAGCAGGTCACCGATGCGACCGCCCCACCCGCTCGTTGCACCTTCTGGAGATGACGACTGCCAATACGACTGTTGGTCGTTGTGGGAGAAGAGTTGGGGCGGTCGGTTCGTTCGGTTCTCGTATCCGTTCTTGTCGATCGGGCGGATGAGCGTTCCGATGTTGGGCAGGACTGCGAGCGAGCCTTCGTCGAAGAGCTGCTTGAGGCCCGCCATCTCCGGCGCGAAACCGAAGGTCCCGGCTCCGCTGAATCCGTCGAGCGGAGAAATCGGAAGGATCGATCCCCGTGCGCGTGCGATGCTGCCACGCGCCGCGCTGTATGCGGCATAGCTGGTCGAGTCGTTCGGAATGAACGTGTCGTAATGGTCGTTGCCGCCGAACATGAAGAGACAAACCAGCGCGCGGTAGTCGTTGCCCGGAGGTGCCGCCTGGGCAAGCCCGGCCAGGTCCAGAGCCCAGGGAGCTGCGAAACCGGCGCCGGCCACCACTGCGGAACGACGGAGGAATTCTCGGCGAGAGTGTGGTCCGAGCATGTCAGCGCTCCCAGAGAAAGTCGGTCGAAGCGATGATCATCGTTGCGGCGCCGATGACCCGGTCATGGTGGACGCGCTCTCGCCGGCGGACGTGGTAGTCCTCCGTCCGGTCAGCGTCATAGCCCTCGTCGAAGACCTCTGCGACGCGCCGGATCACGATGTTGCGCACCGCCGAGGACAGACCTTGCGGGCACAGCCGGGCTGCGAGCTCGTCCACGAGCGCACCTGCCTGCGAGGTCGACACCGACCGCGTGGCAACCAGCGCGAGGAGATCGTCGATGTCGAACACGACGTCGGCTCGGAACTCGTTCGGCTCGTCACGATTGAAGGTGCGGCCAGGCGGCCGGTGCAGGAACCGCGCGACATAGTTCACCCAGCCGATGGCGGTGGTCTCGTTCGCGATCTGCATCTCGGGTGAGGTCAAGCCAGCATCGCTCAGCGGCGACTGTGGTGGGACGTACCCGGGCCGGTAGAAGTTGAACACCGAGTTCGCGTCGTACGGTTGCTGGCCGAGCTCGGTGGCGGCGTCACCGAGGTCGCCGATGAACCATGGCTGGCGAGACATCCCGACATTGAGGGCTCGCGTGACCACGGTGAACCGCAGCACCGGCTCGCGAACCTTGCCTGAAGTGGCGGGCGGGTTCGTTCGCCAGGCATCGTCGTCGACCAAGATCGCTCGGACGACCGCAGCGAGATTTCCTCGTGTCCCCGTGCCGTCGTCGGCGAACACGGCGGCCACCCGACCGACATATCCCGCGGATGGGTTCGATGTCACGAGCCGCTGGATCAACTGGTGGGAGATGAACGGGCCCACGTTCGGATGTGCCGCCAACGTGTCGAGCGCGATGGCAAGGCTTTCGTCGAGCGTGCGCGTGTCGCTGGCGGGGATCGTCGTGCCCAGGAACCGCTTCTCGCCGGTCTCGTGCTGGCTGGTTGCGAAGTCGCCGTCAGAGATCATCGGGAGCTGGTAGCGCGCGGGATTGTCGTTGATTGCCTCGGCTTGGAAGCCGGTGAACACCCGTGCAAGTCCGAGGATGTCCTCGGTGTCGTACGTCGGGATCGGGTTGCCAGCTGCATCGAGGCGACGGGTTCCGTTCTGGCGCAACTCCCACAGGCCGATCGAGAACAGCTGCATGATCTCGCGGGCGTAGTTCTCGTCGGGTACGGTCCCGCGGCGGTCGTCGGCTCGACGGTTTCGTTCGTAGGTGAGGTAGCGGCCCATGGCTGCGGAGCGAGTTACGGCTTCGATCAGCGTGCGATACGTCCCGAAGCAGTTCGCTTCGAGCAGGTCGGCGTAGACGGCGACGTCGCGATCGCTGAGGTCTTGATCGGAGACGACCAGGATCTGCGACAGCGCGTAGGCGACGCGTTTGCGCAGTTGGTCGGGGTCGGAGAGGAAGCTCTGCCAGGTCGACTGGTTGAACCCGAGGTCGTCGAGGCGCCGTTGGTGATGCGTTCTCGTCGGCGTCAGAGCGAACTGCTCGTCGAACCAGCTGTCGATTCCAATGGAGATCAGTCGGTCGACTTCGGCGGGAGTGCCTCCAAAGCTGGCGCGCTGAAGAAACCGCACTGCGTCGGCGCGTGTCAGAGTTGTGGGAGGCGCCTCGAGGAGCGTCATGTCGGGTTGTCGGCCTGTCTCGCCC
>CALIOL010000068.1 GCA_938044705.1 uncultured Ilumatobacter sp.
CCAGGAATGCGCGAGAATCCCTCCATGAGCACAGGTGTGAGTCAAAACGTCGGGCAGTTGTTGACCAAGCGGGCCTACCGCGATCCGAACGTCGAAGCGATCTTCGAGCCAGCAAGCGACCGTCGCTTCTCGTTCGCTGACCTCAACGGACGATCGAACCAGGTCGCGAACGCGTTGCGCGACTCGGGCGTGTCGCTCGGCGACCGTGTCGGGCTGCTGTTGATGAACGGTGTCGAGTTCGTGGAGTCGTTCTTCGCGGCCGGCAAGATCGGAGCGGTCAACGTCCCGCTCAACTGGCGGCTCGTGGCCGACGAGCTCGAGTTCATCCTTCACGACGCAGGTGTCACCGTGCTGATCTTCGGTTCGGACTTCGCTGAAGTCGCCGCCGAGCTGCGCAGCCGGGGCGACAAGACCGCGATCACCACGTGGATCCAGGTCGGCGGGGATGTCAGCGACGGAGTGGCCGACTACGACGACTGGATGGGCTCGGCGTCGACCGATGAGCCGGAAGCGGCAGGTATCGGCAGCGACCTCGTGTTCATCATGTACACCAGCGGCACCACCGGCCTTCCGAAGGGCGTGATGCACTCACACGACACCGTGATGTGGGCGATCCTCACCGGCACGTCCACGACCGACTTCGTGCCAGGCGACCGCTACCTCAACTCGCTTCCGCTGTTCCACGTCGGAGCCCTTCAACCGACGCTGTCGTGCGTGTACGCCGGCTGCTCGATCGTGATGCTCAAGGCATTCGATCCGACGTTGTCCTGGGAGCTCATTCGAGACGAGAAGATCACGATCACGCTGATGGTGCCGGTGATGCTCCAGTTCATGCTGCTCACGCGCGACGCCGAGACACACGACGCCAGCACGTTGCGCTGGTGCATGAGTGGTGCGGCACCAGTCGCGAAGTCCCTGATCGAGCAGTACAACGAGCTCGGCATCGAGATCCACCAGGTGTACGGGCTGACCGAGACGTGCGGCCCGGCGTGCCTGATCAGCTCGGCCGATGCCATCACCCGTGCCGGCTCGACCGGCAAGGCGTTCTTCTTCACCGAAGTGCGGGTGGTGCGCGAAGACGGCACCGACTGCGACCCCGACGAGTCCGGCGAGGTCCTCGTCAAGGGGCCACACGTCATGCTCGGCTACTGGAACCGCGAAGAAGCCACGGCTGACACGCTCGTCGACGGGTGGCTGCACACCGGTGACGTCGCCACGATGGACGCCGAGGGCTACGTCACCATCGTCGACCGCGTGAAGGACATGCTGATCTCCGGCGGCGAAAACGTCTACCCCGCCGAGATCGAGAGCGTGCTGCTCTCCCACGAGAAGATCGCCGACGCCGGCGTGATCGGCATCCCTTCCGACAAGTGGGGCGAATCGCCGCTCGCTGCGATCGTGCCGAAAGACGAGTCGCTGACCGCCGAAGAAGTGATCGAGTTCTGCAAAGGCAAGCTCGCTCCGTTCAAGGCGGTCAAGGCCGTCGAGTTCGTCACCGAGCTCCCACGCAACCCCAGCGGCAAGATTCTCAAGCGCGAGCTGCGCGATCAGTTCGCCGAGATCACCGCTGACTGACCCCCCGCTGAGATCGTCCGGCTCACGATGCAACCGTCGAGCAGGCCACGATGATTCGACACTGACGACGAGGACGGCGACATCATGGAGATCAACGGGCTGCGAGCCATCATCATCGGCGGAGCCTCGGGCTTCGCTCGAGCTACCGCGACCCGTATCGCTGCGGGCGGCGGCAAGGTCGCAATCCTCGACCGAGAGGCGTCGGCGGGAGCTGAAGTCGCCGCCGAGTTGGGCGGCTCGTGGCACCCGTGCGACGTCCTCGACTTCGACGGGATCGAGATCGTGATCGACGAAGCAACCGACGCGCTCGGCGGCCTCGATGTTGCGCTCAACACAGCAGGTGGCGGCAAGGGAGGACGGACCATCAGTCGAACTGGACCGTTCTCGCTCGATGACTTTCGCGCCACCATCGACCTCAACTTGGTCGGGACGTTCAACACCAACCGGCTGTGCGCCGTCCACATGTCGAAGAACGAGCCGAACGAGGACGACGAACGCGGCGTCATGATCAACACCGCGTCGATCGCCGCGTTCGAGGGCCAGATCGGGCAGGTCGCCTACACCGCAGCCAAAGCGGGGATCGCCGGGATGACCTTGACGATGGCGCGCGATCTGGGCTCACTCGGTATCCGCGTGAACACGATCGCGCCGAGCCTCTTCGCGACCGGACTCACCGCTGGAGTCACGCCCGACCGCGCCGACAACATGACCAAGGATGCTGCGTTCCCGCGGCGTCTGGGCAAGCCGGATGAGTTCGGTCGTCTCGCGATCGCGATCATCGAGAACCCGATGCTGAACGGTGACACCATCCGCCTCGACGGCGGTCAACGATTCGCTCCGAAGTGAGCAGATGAGCTCGAGCTCTCGAGTCACCCTCGCGCTGGTCGTCCTCGTCGCTCTGCTGATCGGCGCCAACTTCACCGCGTTGAAGTTCGCACTCGATCACACCACGCCGCTGCTGCTCGCCGGCTTGCGCACCGTCGTGGGCGGAACCTTCCTGCTCGGCTTCGTCACGCTGGTCCGAGGCGAACGCATCCCGACCGATCGGTCGATGCTCGCCAAGATCTTCGTCGTCAGTCTGGCGATCACCACGGTGTCGAGCGGCCTGCTCGTCTTCGGCGTCAGCCGCGTCTCCGCGGGCGTCGCCTCGTTGCTCAGCAGCACCATGCCCTTGTTCACCGCACTCCTGGTGCTGCTCCTGATGGGAACCCGCCCGACGCGCGTCGGCACACTCGGCCTGGCCGTCGGATTCAGCGGCACCCTCGTACTCGCCTGGCCGTCGCTCAGCGGCGAGACCACCGCGATCGGGATCATCGCGCTCGCGCTGTCGGCGTTGGCTTGGGCCTTCGGGACGGTGTTCATGCAGTGGCGCGACTTCAGCGGTGTCTCACCCGTCATGATCGTTGCGGTGCAACTGCCGATGTCGGCTGCCGTTCTGATCCCGATCGCCTTGGTCACCGAAGGCGTCGCCGATACCGACTGGTCGGTCGGGCTGTTCGTGCCACTCGCCTACGCCGCAATCCCCGCAAACGCCGTGACCTTCGCACTGATCGCCACCATCGTGCAGCGCGCCACCGCCACGCAGGCAGCCGCCACTGCGTACCTCATTCCGATCTCGGGGGTGTTCTTCGGGTGGTTGATCCGTGACGAGCGACTGGGCGCGATCGAGTTCGCCGGCGGCGTCCTCGTGGTCGCAGGCGTGTACTTGCTCGTCACCGCGAACGCTCGAGCGAAGATGGCTGCGGCCCCGACGCCGACCCGACCGGACCGCGCCCACTCAGACTGAGCCGACCGCCTGGGTTGTCGGGCGACGGATCGTCGTTGCTGCAATCCCTGCTGCGATGGCAATCAAACCAGCGGAAAGGAAGGCAGCGTCGTAGTCGCCCAGCCCGTCACGCGCCGCTCCGGCAGCCCACGCAGCTCCTGCCGCACCGACCTGGTGCGCTGCGAAGACCCAGCCATACACGACCCCCGCGTTGCGAGAACCGAAGAGGTCTGCGCACAACGCAATCGTTGGCGGGACGGTCGCGATGTAGTCGAGCCCGAACAGGATCGCGAACGCTCCGATCGAGAGCGAGTCATGGACGAACGGGAGGAAAAGCAAGCTGACGCCTCGGAAGCCGTAGTAGCCGAGGAGCAGCTTGCGTGGGTCGTAGCGATCGGTGAGCCAACCCGACCCGATCGTGCCGACGAAGTTGAACACGCCCATCACTGCGAGCCAGTTCGCAGCGGTGACCTCTTCGAAGCCGTGGTCGGATGCATGAGAGATGAAGTGCTGGCCCACGAGCCCATTCGACGTGGCCCCACACACGAAGAACGTGCCGGCGATCAACCAGAACGCAGGTTGCTGAACCGCCCGGCGCATGACGCCAGGTTCGGGCGGCTGAGCCCGCCGGATCGGGCCGGTGGAGCCCAGCGGCTTGAGCCCGATGTCGGCCGGGTCGTCGCGCATGAACAGTGCCACGGGGATGACCACCAAGCCGCTGAGGACACCGAAGGCGATCAGCGCTTCTCGCCAGCCTGCGTCGACGCCGATCTTGGTGAGCAACGGGAAGAACACCAGTCCTCCAGCGGACACGCTGGCCCCGAAGATGCCCAGCACGAGCCCTCGGCGCTGTTCGAACCATCGCGTCGCCACGACGGTACCCAAGACGCTGGCGACGAGACCTGCGCCAAGTCCAGCGAGGATTCCGAACACGATCGACAGCATCCACAGGCTGTTCACCTGGGAGGCGGCCAGCACGCTCACCGACGTGATCACGACGCTCAGCATCGTGATCCGGCGCGGTCCATACCTCCCCATCAGCGTCCCGGCGAATGGTCCACCGAGGCCGTACATGATCAAGCCGAGTGCCGCCGCGAAGGACAGCGAGGCATTGCTCCACCCCGTGTCGTCTTCCATCGTCGTGAGCAGCGCACCGGGCGCCGCCCGCGAGCCAGCGGTGACGACCAGCACCAGGGCGGTGATGACCACCACTCTCCACGCAGGCGGGATCGACTTCACGGTGAACGCCTGGTCAGCGAGCGGGTGGCGCGTGCACGACGACGATCGAATGCGTGGTCGTACCTTCCTGACGATGCTTCGCCAGCTCGATGTACTCCGGCGAATTCCACCAACCGTCGAGCGCCTCTTCGGATTCGAACTCGATGATCACAGTGCGACCGTCGGCGCGAGCACCTTCGAGCACGCGAACGTCGTCGTCATACGTCACGAACCGACCACCGTGTGCTTTGAGAATCGGGAAGAACCCCTTCTCGTAGATGCGGTAGCGATCTGCGTCGTCGACCGTGAAGTGCGCAATGAAATGGACGGGGCTGCTCATGATTTCCTCTTCCGGGTGGTGACGGTTACTTCCGACTGACGGTGGCGGGGCGCGTCGGTCACTGGATACCTCTCAACACGTCACTCACGGTCGAGCGAGACGTCGATCCCGGGAAGGTCGACCCACGACTGCTTGGCCTCGCACCACGCCTCGACGGTCGGGCGGATGTTCGACTTGTCGTCGAGCGTGCCGGCCTTCACCGCGATGATCCCTTCGGTCTCGACGAGATCGGACACGATCGGCGAACCGCATGCGCCGCAGAAGTGCCGGCGCACGAACACCGTGTCGCCGCCGTGGTCCCCGGTGTCGCCGTAGGTGGCGAGGTTGCCGTCCACGTTGAGCTGCGACTCGTGCGCGACCAGGTTCACCGAGAAGGCCCCGCCACTCTGGCGTTGGCAGTGATCGCAATGACACACCGCCGTAGCGATGACATCACCCGTCAACTCCCACGAAATCAAACCACACAGACATCGCCCCGTCAGACTCATGCTCGCAACGTATCCACCCGATCCGAAGCGGCTCGAAGCGGCGACCGTGCTCGCACCGGTCAGTTCGCACCGTCAGCTGACCTCAGAGCGGAACTCCTCGACCGACGACTCGAGTTGAGCACGGAATTCCGCGACCCGACGGAGCTTCAGGTCCTCGTATCCGCGCACTCGGTCGGGCAGTCGAGCGATTGCAACCGCTTGCTCGAGCGTCGCAGGAGTCACCCGTTCGAACACCACGTCCATCGCCGCTCGATACTCATCGGGCAGCTTTCGTTCCATGCGTCGCATCTGCGTTCGACCGAACGGATCCAGACGGCTCCCCCGGAGGCGTCGCGCCGCCCGAAGGCCCGCGAAGGCCGGCGTGGTCCAGGCCCCGAACGTCAGCTTCTCGCTGCGGCCCAGCGCGGCGAGCACCGGCGGATGCAGCTTCCACGCGGCCTTCGCCCCGGGTCCGCCCACCGACTCCGCCGTGAGCCGACCCTCGGGCAACAACATCAGCCGGGCGACCTCGTACTCGTCTTTGTACGCCATCAGCTTGTGGAGTCCGCGGGCGAACGTCTCGGTCAGCGCAGTCGACGACGACTCGACCGAGCGCTCGACCGCAGCCGCACGAGCGACGTCGTCGAGAAACCGTCGTGCGTAGGTCTCGTCCTGGTAGCCGACGAGATCAGCAGCCAGCATCTCGACCTGGTCCTCGATCGACCCGACGCGCAGCGCACGAACGCGTGCAACAAGGCCCGACGGCAGTTCGGGCACCGTGAACACCGACGTCGGGTCGAGCGCAGCGCTCCCTCCAGGGTGTGCGGCTGCTTTCTCGACTGCGGCAGCATCGAGTGCCCACCGACGCCCCCAATCGAATGCGGCGAGGTTGGCCTCGACGGCGACACCGTTGAGCTCGATCGCCTCCTCGATGGCCTCGACCGCGACCGGGAGATCACCGCGTTGGAACGCAACACCCAGGAGCAGCAGATTGGCCTGCGCACCGCTCCCCGTCAGCCGCTCGGCGAGCGATGTCGAGTCGACATCGACGCTCTCGACGGCGACCTCACCGAGACGCGCCATGATCGAACCGCGTGGATACTCGATCTCGGGGTGCGAGATCATTCGTCCGGTCGGGGTCGACGCGGACGAGACCACCACGACCGTGTGATCCGGGTCGGCAGCTGCGAGCGACGCATCGCCGGCGGCGACCAGTGCATCGAATGCGACGATCAGATCCGCTTGGCCGACGCCGATGACATTCGACGCTCCGACTCCGGGCTGTGCGAGGATCACGTCGCTCACGACGGGTCCGGCCTTCTGGCTCAGCCCGGTCTGGTCGAGACCACGCACCTCCCAGCCGTCGAGCATTGCGGCCGTCGCCAGAATCTGCGCCACGGTCACGACACCGGTGCCTCCGATTCCGGCCATCCGGATCCGAACGAGGCCTCGCCCTTCGAAGCGACTGGTGGGCGGATCGAGCACGCGGGACGCAACGGCGGCGGTGCCGGCACTCGCACCCGGCCCTTCCGCCGCCGGGTCGACGTCGACCACCATGAAGGCGGGGCAGTCACCCTTCGCACAGCTGTAGTCGAAGTTGCACGACGCCTGATCGATCGTCGTCTTTCGCCCAACTGCTGTCTCGACTGGCTGCACCGAGAGGCAATTGCTGACGTCGCCGCAGTCGCCGCAGCCTTCACAGATCCGATGATTGATCGCGATCCGCTGCGTCGGCGTCGCGACCCGACCACGTTTGCGGCTGCGTCGGAGCTCAGCAGCGCAGAACTGATCGTGGATGAGCACCGTCACACCGGGCACGCGACGCAGCTCTTCTTGGACCGCGACGATGTCGTCGCGGTCGTGCACGCGCACACCGCTGGGGAGCCGGACTCCTCGATACCGGTCGGGGTCTTCGGTCGTCACCGCGACACGCTGCACACCTTGCGCGAGCAGGATGGTGGCGAGTTCTGGGACAGCGACCGGAGACGTCGAGTCCTGTCCTCCGGTCATCGCAACCGTGCCGTTGTAGAGGATCTTGAAGGTGATGTTGACCCCAGCGCCCACGCAGTACTGCAGCGCGAGTTGACCAGAGTGGAAGAACGTGCCGTCGCCGTAGTTCTGGAACAGATGGTCGTGCTCGACGAACGGCTCCATCCCGATCCATTGAGCCCCTTCATTGCCCATGGCGGTGATGCCGATGCCTTCGCCAACGCGTTCTTCGTCCATCAACAGCGTCATCCCGTGGCAACCGGTTCCCGCACCGACGAGCGCATCGTCCGGCACCTTGGTGCCCCAGTTGTGCGGACAGCCCGAACAGAAGAACGGCGTCCTGTTGACCGTCAACGGGATGAGCTCGCGCGCCGTCCGTTCGGGAGTGCGTGGGCGGAGACGGTCGCCGAGCCGCACCTCCAGCCGGGATCGAAGTCCTTCGAGCATCGCATCGGCGTCGAGTTGGCCCCACGATCGCATCAACGTGCGTCCGTCCTCGTGGGTCTTGCCGACGACGCGAGGTCGATCTGTGACTCCGTAGAGCGCGTCCTTGATCAGCCACTCGAGCGTCGGGTTCTTTTCCTCGACGACGACGATCTCCTCCAGCCCCGATGCGAAACGACGAACCAGGTCTGCATCGAACGGGACCGGCATCCGCAGCTGCAAGAGCCGGATTCCGGCCGCTTCGATCTGCGCTTCTGACTCGAGGCCCAGTCGCCGGAGCGCTGCGAGCAGCTCGCGAGAGGTGAACCCCGTCGAAACCAGGCCGATCCAGGCGTCGCTCGGATCGACGGTGATCCGATTGATCTCGTTGTCGATGCCGTACTGCCGAGCCAGTGGCAAACGCACTTCGCGGAACTCGCGCTCCACCTCCAACATCCGTGCGGCGCCGAGAAACTGCGCGGAAGGAGTTCGCGCCCACGGGCGACCGTCGACTTCCCAGGTCGGCATCTCTGGGTCACGGTCGAGGATGGGCAAGTCGACCGTGCCGGAGCCATCAGCCACGGGTGTCACGATCTTCATCGCCGACCACAACCCCGTCGCCCGCGACATCGCGACCGCATGCAGCCCGAGTTCGAGGCACTCCTCCACCGTTCCGGGGTACAGGATCGGCATGTGAAGATCGACCAGCGACGCGTCCGACGACGACGGCATGGTCGACGACTTGCACGCCGGGTCGTCGCCGACGAGCGCCACCGCTCCGCCGAGTCGGGACGCACCCGCGAATACGCCGTGACGTAGTGCGTCGCACGCACGGTCGAGTCCTGGGGCCTTGCCGTACCAGATGCCGACGACACCGTCGTAGCGCGCATCGGGCCGCGACGCGGCCAATTGCGAACCCATCACGGTGGTTGCACCGAGCTCTTCGTTGACCGCTGGCCGATGGACGATCGGGAGCTCGGGAGCCAACTTCAGCGCTCGGGCGACTTCCTGATCGAACCCGCCCAGTGGTGAACCCGGATATCCGGACAGCAGCGCTGCGGTGTTCCGCTGCGCCTCGCGGTCACGCCGCAGCTGCTCGATCGGCAGGCGAGCCAGCGCTTGGATGCCGGTGAGGAGTACTCGCCCGTCGCTTCGCTCGTAGCGATCGGCGAGGCGGTAGCGCTGGTCGGTTGCGGAGGCGGTCATGTGATCGTCTCGCCTCACGGGCTACGACACGAACTCGGGGCGCGGTGTCGGTGACGGAACCGTCCAGTCATGAGGCATTGCAGCGAAGTCGAAGAATGGCTCCTCGTCGCCCGCAGCGACCGCATCTTCGATCTGGTCGTAGAAGCCCTTGCCGGTCTCTTCGGCAAAGGTGATCGCGACCTCCGCATCGTCGTCGACCTGGGGGCGCTGGCAGTACTCCGGAAAGCTCGCCTCGGCAGCATCGCCCTCGGCGTA
>CALIOL010000069.1 GCA_938044705.1 uncultured Ilumatobacter sp.
TGGCCGCCGCTACCGACAGTCTCCCGCAGGACCTGAGGGAGCTGGCCGCTGAAGCCGAAGCGGCGGGGATCAACAACGTCACCAGGTTGATCGACCGATGGGCTGACGGAACGGAACGGTATGACCGGCCCGGCGAGTCGATGCTCGTTGCATGGGCGTCGGCTCGCGTGGTCGGTGTCGGCGGGCTGTCGCAGTGTCGTGACGTTCCGGCGGCGCTTCGCGTCCGCCGATTCTTCGTGAGTGCAGACGTGCGACGTCGGGGGATCGCCCGACGACTCGCCGAACAGCTGATCGCGTCGGGCTTCGAGCACACGAGTGAGCTCACCTGCAACGCTGGCGCCTCGGCGGCAGCCCCGCCGTTCTGGGAAGCGTTGGGCTTCGAGGCCGTCGACGTCCCCGGCATCACGCACCGGCTCACACGCTCACCGGCCGATTGAGGCAGTGTCGGCACTCAACGCATCGATGCGAGCATCGCCTGGCCGGATTCGAGTACTTCGTATTCGTCGATGGCGGTGAAGTCACCGTCTTCCACGACGATGTCGCCGTTGACGATGACGGTACGAACGTCGTTAGGGCGAGCCCGCAACGCGACGCTCGGAATCGGGTGGCGGTCGCCGAGGTGGTGAATCCCGGCGGTGTCGATCACGACGACATCTGCGAGTTGCCCGACCTCGAGGCGGCCGACCCGGCCGGGACGCCCGACAGCAACGCCTGAATTCGTCGCCATTGCGATCGCCTGCTCCAAGCTGAGCGCGTTGTCGGTGCCGACGGCTTCTCGGTGCATGGCGAGTGCGGCACGCATCGACTCGAACGGCGTGGCCACCATCGACGGAGCGAAGTCGCTTCCGAGCACGATCGGTATCCCCGCCTCGATCATCGCGGGAATCGCCTGATGTTGCGACGTCGCAAAGCCGAGCATCGCATTTCCGAGGGCGTTGTGGTTGACCGTGACCCCGGTTTCGGAGAACGCGTCGATGTCAGCCTTCTTGGCGTTGCCGACGTGCATCGCCACACAGCGCTGACTCAAGAATCCCGAGTCGCGGAGTCGTGCCGTTGCGGTGCGGCCGTAGACGTCGATGTGGGCTCGATCGGACGGCTCGGTGATGTGGCTGTGGATGTGAATCGGGACATCGAACGCTTCGCCGAGCTGAGCGATGCCGGCGAGCAACTCGTCGGAACACGCGATGGTCTCCACGGCGGAGATGAGCCCGGAGACGAGCCCCTCGGTCGACACGTTGTCCGTGAGCCAGGCTTCGGCGGCGTCGAGGAGTGGACCGGACTCGACCTGGCGGATGACCACACCGTCGTCGTCGTGCCATGAGTCTGCGAGTGACGGGCCGATTGCCGCTCGGATGCCCATCTCGTTGGCCGCCTGGACGATGCCATCGTGTCCAGAACTGCCTGCGTCGACCACGCTGGTGATCCCCGACTTCAGCATGGCCGCGAACGCCGGACGCAACACCGTCGCCGTCAACTCCGGCGGAAGCGTCATCGCGGTCATCTCGGCGACGAAGGGCACGATCTCGCGGACGTTGCTTCCACCGCTGAACAAGCCCTCACCGACCGGTTCGACATACCGCGCCGCTGCGGCGAGATATCCGGACAGATGGACGTGGGCGTCGATGAACCCCGGCGAAATCACACCGCCTCGTGCGTCGATGTGTTTCGGGGCGATCCATTCGCTGCGAATGGCCTGGCTGGTGCCGACCGCAACGATCTCGGCGCCCGAGATGGCGATGGCGCCGTCGGCCGAGGGCTCGGGCGATGCGTGCGGGTCGAGCAGATGACCGTTGAAGACGATGGTGTCACACGGTTGCGGTGTTGATGTCGTGGTTGTCATGGCTGTCACGGTGACAGCGGAGCATCCCCGACGTCTTGAACAATTGGGACCGTTTCGTCGGCGAGCCACACGGTGGGGGCCGAACCAGCGAACTCGACCCAGTCACGAGTCATGTGCGCCTGATCCGCATACCCGCAGGCGTGAGCTACTGCAGCGAGGGACGGGCGTGACGGCAACCGCAGCAGTCGCTGTGCGCGTTCGAAACGCATCACGCGCGCCATCGACTTCGGCGAGAGTCCGACCGCCTCTTTGAAGCGAGCCGACAAGGTGCGGCGATTCCATCCGACACTCGCCGCGAGCTCGCTGATGCCCACCGTGCCGTGCGTGGACACGAGCGTCTCCCACGCCGCGGCGACCTCGGGTGGCGGCTGCTCGGTCTCGACGATCGCTTCGAGCAGCACGTCGTCGAGCACCGCCCAGCGCTGCGACCACGTCGGCGCTGCGGACAGGCGATCGACCAGCTCCGCGGTCACGTGCGGAGCGACCGCGTCGAGCGGCACGACTTCGTGGGCGAGCGCCGAGGCCGGTAGGCCGAAGAGCGCACGGGCGCCACTGGGCGAGATACGGAGTTGGACACCGTGCTGACGCCCGTCGTGGCGAACCACGGCCGGGCTCGTGTGCAGTCCGCCCAGCATCGCCCAGTACCGGCTGCGCGACCGATGGTCGCCGGAGCCGTGTTCGACGTCGAGCGGGTCGTCGAAGGCAACGATGAACGTGAGGGCCCGCGACGGAAGGCCGGCGTGGGCGCCTGGTGCCATGCCTGCGCTGCGGTATCCGGTGTATCCCTCGACGAAGCGCCGAAGTCGCGGGTGAGGAGCCTGCGAGACGAACTCACTCACCACCTCGACCATGCCCAAGGGTACGTCGGCGGGAGAATGGTCCATGACGCTCGGGTGTCAGGCGTCGAAATCGTCCAGTTCGTCGAGTCCGATCTCATCCTCCGACTCTGCACCGAGGTCGATGCCGCACACCTGGGAGGTGTACGCCTCGAGGTTCTCGTTCGCTTCCGTGAACTCGGGATCGAG
>CALIOL010000070.1 GCA_938044705.1 uncultured Ilumatobacter sp.
GAGGAGCTCGGGCTTGTCGTCGAGTGCGGTGTTCACCTCGGTGATGGTGCCCGAGACCGGGGCGTAGATATCGCTCACCGACTTGGTGCTCTCCACCTCCGTGAACGTGTCAGCAGCAGCCACTTCGGCGTCGACTTCGGCCGGCTCGACGAACACGACGTCACCCAGCGCGTCTTGGGCGTAATCGGTGATGCCGATCGTGATCAGATCGGCTTGGTCCGGATCGCGCCGGATCCACTCGTGGTCCGATGAATAGCGCAGATCGTCGGGGATGTTCATGCGTCTTGAGTTCCTGTCGAGGTCGAGGCGCGGCCTGCGACGAGACCAGCACGGATCAAAGGAATATAGGCGATCCCAGTCCAATAGCTCAGAATGAGACCAGGGATGCCGAAAACCCAGGCGAGAACGGCGAAGAACGGGGCCTCCCAGACATCGGTCGAGCCGATCAGGAAGCTGGGAACGGCGCCCATCAGCAAGAAGGTGGCGCACTTGCCGAGCCAGGTGACGCCGAACCGCTGCATCTTCAGAAACACGGTGCTGAACGCGATGACTCCGCCGACGAGGACCTCGCGCACGAGTACCGCTACCGCGAACCAGACGGGGATCGAGCCGTCGATGATAATCGCGATGACCGCCACGAAGAAGAACAACCGATCGACCGTCGGGTCGAAGACCTTGCCGAACTCACTCGTCTGGTTGAACCGTCGAGCGAGGTAGCCGTCGACCCAATCGGTGCTGCCCAACCCGGCGAGAAGCCATGCGGCACCCGCTCGATTCTCTTGAGAGAAGAGCAGCCACAGAAAGATGGGCAGGCACAGCAGGCGAACAAGCGTGAACAGGTTCGGGATCGTCCAGATGTTGTCGAACACACCCTCGGGGACGCCGTTCTGGGCGCTGTCGACCGAGGTGTCCGCAGGGCTCACACCGCCAGACTATGCCCGAGGTCGCGTCGATGCGGCATGATCGTGGGTGATGAGCACCATCTTCACCAAGATCATCGACGGCGACATTCCGGGAACGTTCGTGCATCGCGATGAACGCTGTGTCGTCTTCATGTCGATCAACCCGATGGCGCCCGGCCATGCGCTCGTCGTACCGATCGAAGAGATCGACCACTGGGTCGATGCGTCGCCCGAACTCGCTGCGCATCTGTTCGAAGTGTCCCACCGAATCGGACTGGCCCAGCAGCACGCGTTCGACTGCGAGAAAGTCGGGATGGTGATCGCTGGCTACGAGGTGCCCCATGCACACATTCACCTGGTGCCGACCAACGACATGAGCGAGCTCAGCTTCGCAAACGCTGCTGCGTCCGTCGACCGTGGAGATCTCGAGTCGTGGGCTGAGCGGATCAGAGCAGGGTTGGCGAGTCGGGACTGAGCGGGTCGACCTCGTCGATCAACTCGCTCCGGTTGTTCCGCACTGAATTGACCTCGGTCGAGACCGGATGCATCACGAGTGACGTGTCGTCACTCATGTCGAACAGTGTCGAGAGCGATGCGACGTCGTCGTTCGATGGCGACAACCATTCGGCCCACCGTGACTTCGGGACCATCACCGGCATTCGGTCGTGCACCGGTGACATGGTCTCGTTGGCTGCAGTTGTGATGACCGTGGCGGAAAGCAGCCACATAGGTTCATCGCCCTCGGTTGCTGACTCCGGGTCCTTCCACGCAGTCCAGAGCCCTGCGACCGCCATCGGTTCGTCATCGGATCGGTGAATGAACATCGGCTGTTTGGCCGGTTTGCCCTTCGCCGTCTTCGGTCCGTCGGCCGTGCCTGCTTTCCACTCGTAGAAGCCGTCCATCGGGATCAGCAGGCGCTTCTTCTTGAAGAGACCTTTGAACGCTGGCTTCTCGGCGAGTGTCTCGGAGCGAGCGTTGATCATCCGTGACGCGATCTTCCGGTCCTTGGCCCAGCTTGGGATCAAACCCCAGTGAAACGCTTCCAGGCGAGGCGCTCCCTCGGGCTCGTTGCGGGGTGCGACGACGGCGTAGACGTCATGCGTCGGAGCCACGTTGTAGTTCTCGCCGAGCGTCTCGACGGCGACGTCGGCGCCGAAGAATGCAGCGACCTGATCGGGTGGGCTGGTGGAGACGAACCGGCCGCACACGTCAGTCGGCCCCTCGACTCAGCTCCCGCACAGCGTCAGCGATCGTCACGGCACGATCTGTCGACCGGTACCAGATCCAGCGACCGCGGCGGTCGCCATCGACCAGGCCGGCCTCGGTGAGCACCTTGAGGTGATGGGAGATCGTCGGCTGGGACTTGTTCAACGGTTCCACGAAATCACACGCGCAGACCTCGCCGGCCGGCGACTTCGCGATGATGGACAGGACCTGCAGGCGTACGGGGTCGGCCAACGCAGCGAGCCGGCGAGCGAGTAGTGCAGCGTCATCGCCGTCGATCCAGCCGGTCGCTCCCCCGCAACAGGCCTCGATCGAAGTGGGGTCGGTGCTTGCGTGTGATGTGGTCATGGTCGAGTGTCCGTGCTGTCGATGTCAAGGTATCGCGCTGCGTCGACGTTGCTGTCGTTCGAACGATGGCGGCGAGCCTCGAAAGAGAGATGTACCGTTCGGTTCAATATTCCCGACATTGCCTATCGCTCGGTTCCTACGTTGATGTCATGACAGCGATACGAACCCGATGGGCAGCACTCGGTTCGGCACTGGCCGTGACGTTCGGGGGCGGCGGCCTCGCCATGGTGGATGCCACCTCCCCCACCGACGCGGTGGCATTCGTGCCGACCGAACCGTGTCGCATCGTCGACACGCGGTCGGATCCATCGGCGAACGTCGGCCCGCGAAGTACCCCGCTGGAGGCTGGGGACACTCACACGGTCATCGCTCGCGGTGACACCGGCGAGTGCATCGGCCTCCCCGAGACCGCGACAGCGGTGTCGCTCAACGTCACGGCAGTGAACGCAACGCAGCCGACGTTTCTCACGGTCTGGGCGAACACCGGCAGAAACCGCCCGGGAGCATCGAGTCTGAACCCGGCGCCGGGTCAGCCACCGACACCGAACGCGGTCACGACCGAACTCTCCGACGCCGGCGAATTCAACGTCTTCAACTTCGCAGGGTCGGTCGACGTGATCATCGACGTCAACGGGTACTACATGGACCACGCACACGACGACCGATACCTCACCGAAGCGGAGGTCGACGCGTTGATTGCCGCTGCGGAGGTCGGCGGGCCGGCCGGCCCACAGGGCGCACCAGGGCAGGATGGCGTGGATGGATCAGCCCTGTTCGATCGCACGATCGTCTTGAACGGTGGCGCGTCGAGTGCAGAGAACGGCGAGGCCCTCCTGGCCGCGATCGATCAGGTTGCGGCAAACCAGCCCACGGTCAACGACCCGTGGACCGTGTGGCTCGAACCCGGCCGCTTCGAGATCGAGCGAAACGTCGACGTACCCGACCACGTCACGATCGTCGGTTCGGGCATGGAAGCGACGACCATCGAGAAGACCAATCCCGAGTTCGCGGCCATGCCCATGCTGGGCTTCGGCGTCGGCGCACTGCGCAACCTGGAGATCCTCGGGTCGGACCAAAGCGACCTGGTGCAGTCGGAGGATTCCTTGCGCGTGGAGTCGGTGAGGTTCATCGCCGACGATTCGACAGGTCTCGACCTCGACAACGGGCCCCATGTGGTGGTGGGCAGCGAGTTTCAGGTGCTGTCACCGTTTCAAGCTCGCGGGATTCAATCGAGTGGAGATGTCACGGTGATGACCAGCACGTTCGTTGCGCTCTCTGGAACATCGGTCGAGCTGATCGGAATGGACGGCGGCGAGATGATCATCGAATCGTCATCGTTCAGCGGAGACGCGGTGGGTATCTACTCGTGTTGCTTCTCGAACTCCGGCGAGCTGACCCTTCGGCATTCGACGATCGACGTGAGCAAGGAAGCGATCCAGGCCGAGCTGAGCCCGATGGCGGTCGAGATCGAAGGGTCGACGCTCACCGGCGTCGGCGTGTTCGTGGTCGAGTTGGACAACGGCGGAACCGTCGTGATGACCTCGTCCACGCTGCGAGGCGGTGGGATAGGAGGTTCGGTCGCTCCGGCAACCCTCTGTCGAGGAACCTCGACCATCGGCGGGTTCCTGACCACGACCTGTCCGTAGTCGCCCGACGCCGATCGCCGGGCGGGTCGTTCGAGATCGCCGAGGGCGCGCTACCGTGCGCGTCCTCGGGCGACGTGGCCGCCGACCCGAGTGCGAACGCCGTGACGACATCCGACACCACTCCCCCGAATTTCTCGCTGGCGCAACGGCTGGCCGCCGAAGCGATCGGCAGCGCGTTCTTGCTGATCGCAGTCATCGGCTCAGGGATCATGGCCGAAACACTGTCGCCCGATGACGTCGGTCTGCAGTTGCTCGAGAACGCTGCCGCGACCGCTGGCGCGCTGATCGGCTTGATCGTGATGTTCGCAACGGTCTCGGGCGCTCACTTCAACCCGGCGGTGACCCTCGTCGACAGACTGCTCGGCAACACGTCGACTCGCGACGCCGGCGCGTACGTCGCCGCACAGGTCGTCGGCGGTTGTATCGGCACGGTCGCCGCGAACCTCATGTTCATGGACCAGACGGGGCGAGGCGCCATCTTCTTGTCTGAGAAGAGTCGGGACACGGGGCCAGCGTTGTTTGCCGAGGTCATCGCCACGATCGGCCTTCTCCTCGTCATCCACGGGGCCGCCCGTCTCTCGAAGCCACATGTGGTCGCCGTCGCTGTCGGCGTGTGGATCGGTGGCGCCTACTTCTTCACGTCGTCGACGAGCTTTGCGAACCCGATGGTCTCGATCGCTCGCACGCTGTCCGACACGTTCGCTGGCATCGCTCCGGCGTCGGCGCCGGCGTTCATCGGTGCCCAACTCGTCGGGGCCGTGGCGGGGTGGGCTCTGATCCGCTGGATCTTTGTCGAGGCGTCCAGCGACTGACAGCGCTCTGTATCGAGTCGAGTACTGCCAGCCGGTGGAGCTTCCCCATGACGGGGCGTCAGGGCTGAGAGACGTATCCGGTCACGTCGATCGCCAGGTCGGTTCCCGTCGATGTGTACACGCAGACGTCGCCGCCCGGACTGAGCGCCACAAACACGCCGTTCGAGACGACCGTGCGCGCTGCGAAGTTGACGTTCGAGGCATTGGGTCGCTCATCACAGGGGAACAACGTGATGAATCCATTGGTGTCGGCGTTGATCGCAGCGACGTTGAGCATCGCTCCGATCGCGTCGACTGGCACGCTGCCGCGCCCAGCAATGGTGAACGTCTGCTCGCTGTCGGCGGTGAGGCGGCCAAGACCGGAGTCGCTCCCGTCGATCGTGCCGTCGGGCGTGCCCTCTCGGGATTCGACGAGCCTCTCAGGTGTTTGGGCGATCACGCCCCCGTCCGCCGGAACGTAGGCGCTCACGTCGACAATGAGGTCGGTGGCGGCGCTCGCGAACAGGCAGACCTTTCCACCGTCGCCGACTTTGGCGAAGGCCAGGTTCGTGGCGTTGACATTCGCTTCGGCATTGAGACTTGCCGTGGTCGGCTGTGGCTGCCCACACGGGTAGACGGTGACGAACATGCGGCGCTCCGGGCGCACCGCGGTCACGTTGATCAGCACGGATTCGGCGTCGGCGTCGACGCCGCCTCTCCCGGCTACCGTCAGTTCCAACGTCGATCCGGCCACTCGGCGGCCCTCGCCGTCGAACAGGTCATCGATCGTTCCGTTCGGAGTGCTCGGCCGCGTCTCCAGTAGGCGCGCAGGGTCCAGCGAGATCACCGATGCCGTTGGCGGTACGAAGCCGTTCACGTCGACGATCAGGTCGACATCGACCGATGTGAACAGACACACCTTGCCGTCATCGGAGAGCTTGACGAAAGCCGCAGACGAGGCAGCTGCACCTCGTCGGAAATTGAGGTTCGATGACGTTGGGAGGTCTCCGCCGCATGGGAATGCCGTCACGAAGCCGGTGTTGGATGCTTGCGCTGCGGCGATGTTCAGAAACGCGGCGTCGGCACCGGCGGGCACGCCGCCCCGCCCGCCCACCTGCAGCTCGAGTGTCGTTCCGCCGCGGCGCGCCCCGATGCCTTCGAAGAGTCCGTCGACAGTTCCATCCGGCGTTCCTGTCCGAGTTTCGAGCAGACGCGCAGGCGCAAGCGGTTCTGCCACCGGAGTCTCGCTGAATGGTGTCGCGGTCGGGCTGAAGTCGGTCAGGTTGGGGCCGAACACCATGCCACTCACGCCGGTTGTTGCCGTCCCGATCGCAATCGCAGCGGGTCGGCTGGTGCGGTGGACTCTCAACTTCGAGATCTCGCTGCCCTCAGCGGCAACGTGTATCAGATCGCTGCTCTCTGTGACCCCCCAGAATGAACCATCGGACGCCGCCGCCATGTCGGCGGGTGTCGAACTCAGTCTCGTGTCCGGCGCGACCACCGTTTCGCCGGCGCCATCGATGACGGTGCTGACTCCGCCTCCGTCCGGGTCCTTCCACGTGACCAGCCAGTTGCCGGTCTCTGGATCGGAGGCGGCGCTGATGTCTTGGACGCGACTGAACTGTGGGTCGGTGTCGAGCACGACTGAGCCGGTGACATCGAGTGACGGCGACAGCAGCGTCGCAAGGCCTGTGCGGCCAGTGCCTCGGGTCGCGACGAGGACATCGCCGGTGCGCGGGTTGACGCTGAGGGCGTCGTCTTCGATGCCGCCGTGAGTGCCCGGAACGTTGACCGACGTTCCGAGCGACAGGTCTGGACCGAGTGAGGCGACCACCGCGCGGCTTTCCGCGGGTGCCAGTCCGTTGCACGGCCCGACGTCGGTCGTGGTCGCGTACCAGTAGGTGTACAACAGCGTGTATCCGCCTGTCGCTGGATTGGCTTCGTGCTGGGGATAGACCGATGCGCAGCTGTCGTTCGTTCCCAATGTGGCATGGAGTTGCACGGGACCTCCAACGAGGCCGCCGGTGTCGGACACGAGCCTTCCGAAGGTCACCGACTGTTCGTCGACGCGAGTGTGCCAGCTGATGAGGTATTGATTGCTGGTCGCGTTGTAGCTGACGGAAGGCTCATATCGCGGAAGCCCGCCGAGTTCACCAGTGACGTCGAACGGCCCGAGGATCGTCTCACCTCGCGGATTGAGGAGCACGGCATTGGTCATATGAGGCGACGTTTGACGGTAGACCGCCAGGTACTCGTCGCGTTCTGGGTTGTAGGCCACGTCCCAGGCCGCACCATTCACTCCCGGTGCGACGATGGTGGGCTCGCCTGTCTGGGCTGCTTCGATCGGTCCCGCCGGTGCGGTTGCGGCCAGCGTTGTGCCGAGCGCCAGGCTCAGCAAACAGTGTTTCAGTCTCATCACGATCTCTCCCGTTTTTCTCGTGGGCGCGAGCTGCGTCCATGAAGCACCGTACGGAACGGAGGTAACACCGGAGCAACATGCCGATTGCGGGATGTGCGCCTGTTCGGTCCATGCCGTCGCGCTCGACCCGGAACCGGTCGTCAACTGAGTCCGGGGGCGCCGTCCGAGTCCTCGTGATCCCAGAGCGAGATCAGGAGGTCCTCCGGGGCATGACCGACAACCGACTTGGCCGAAAACACAAAGATGACCAGGGGGTGAACCCCTGGTCATCTGCGTCGGGCTGACAAGATTTGAACTTGCGACCCCTTGTCCCCCAGACAAGTGCGCTACCAAGCTGCGCCACAGCCCGTGACGGGTGCTGACTCTATCAACCGGTTTCGCCGGAACCGCCCGAATGAGCGGCGTGAATCGACGCGGCGATCTCATCGGCTTCGGTGATGAAGTCGGGGTGGAACGCCGTCAACTTCGCCGGGTTCAGCCCGGCGGTGAACAGTCCGGGTGCCTGCTCGAACGGCGTAGAGGTCACGGCTGGCCATCCGTCCTCCACGACGTCACTCGACAAGAACTCCTCGAGCGCCGGGGTGTACCCGATGCCCGCGATGACGACATCGACCTCGATGTGCGACCCATCGGTCAACACGCATCGCCGACCGTCGATCCAATCGAGTGCTGCAACGATGGGGATCCGGCCCGACTTCACGTCGTCGACGAAGCCGCTGTCGAGTGTTGCCCCCGAGGCTTCGGCAACTCGGCTCAGCTTTCGCTGCGGCGGCCCGAGCCCGAACGGCTTCATCCGACCGAACAGCAGCGGTTGCATGATCCGCCCACTGAGGTCGACCATCCAAGCCGGAAACCGGCGCCCCATGCGAGCGAACTCGGTCAGATTGCTTCCGAAGAGCTCGCGGCGCGCCCACACCGGGCG
>CALIOL010000071.1 GCA_938044705.1 uncultured Ilumatobacter sp.
AGCCAGTCGCGTGC
Source organism: uncultured Ilumatobacter sp. (assembly GCA_938044705.1). Taxonomy (GTDB): domain Bacteria; phylum Actinomycetota; class Acidimicrobiia; order Acidimicrobiales; family Ilumatobacteraceae; genus Ilumatobacter_A. The sequence goes on from CALIOL010000071.1 coordinate 15, forward strand.
TCCTGGCGTGCCGCCGATCACGAGCCGATCGCCGACCTGGATCACCCAGATCTCGATGCGCTGAGGGCGGCCGGAGCGGCGTCCGATCGTGGTGATGTCGACCGTGATCGGCCCGGATTTCGCGCGAGTGAGTTCGGCAACGATCTCCGGATCGGTGTGGTCGCGCATGCGGCCATGTTCGCGCCGACCGAGTGACTCGGTCGAGCGCGAGATCAGCTCTTCTTCTGATTGAGCAGGGCCGTGACCGCCTTGCCGTCGGCTTGGCCCTTCGACGCCTTCATCACGGCACCCACGAGCGCACCCATCGCCTTGCCTTCGCCGGCACAGAACTTCGCCCAGGCTTCGGGCTGCTCGGCAATCGCAGCGTCGACCATCGATTCGAGCTCTGATGTGTCCATGGCTTCGAAGCCGAGGGCTGCGGCGATTGCTTCGGGGTCGCGCTCATGTTCACCTGCGATCATCGATTCGACGATCGTCTTGGCCTGTGTTGCGGTGACGGCTCCGCTCGACTCCATGGCGGTCAACGCCGCGAGACGGCCGGCCGGCACAACGGTCGACAGATCCGGTGCTTCCTTGACGTGCTTCAAGGCAAGGGCGACATCGCCGCCGTTCGCCGCGGTACCGACTTCGAGCACGTAGGCATCCTGGTCGCGTTCGACGACCTGCATCACCGCTTCGGAGTTCGCCGGTTGACCCGAAGAGGCCGAGAGCGCAGCGCGACGCTCCGCCGGGAGCGGCGGCAGCTCGGCGCGAACCCGTTCGATCCATTCAGGCCCGGGGTCGACCGTGACCAGGTCGGGTTCGAGGAAGTACCGGTAGTCGTCGGCATCTTCCTTCGAGCGCAGCGTGTGCGTCTTGCCATCGTTCTCGTCCCAGTGACGGGTCTGCTGAATGACGGGCTCGCCGGCTTCGTGGAGTGCGATCTGACGCTTGGCTTCGTACTCGATCGCCCGACCCACCGATCGCACGGAGTTGACGTTCTTGATCTCGCAGCGGGTGTTGAAGTCAGCGCCGGGCTTGCGCACGCTGACGTTGGCATCCACGCGCATCGAGCCCTCTTCCATTTTCGCGTCGGACGCACCGACGGCGACGAGGATCGAGCGCAACTCCGACACATATGCCTTGGCCTGCTCGGGGTGGCGGATATCGGGCCGCGTGACGATCTCGACGAGCGGCACGCCGGCTCGGTTGAAGTCGATCAACGAGTAGTCCGAACCGTGGATACGGCCCCCGGCCCCACCGATGTGGGTGGACTTGCCGGTGTCTTCTTCGAGGTGACCGCGCTCGATGCCAACTCTGAACCCGTCGGGAAGGTCGAGCCAACCGTCCGCGTTGATCGGCTCGTCGTACTGACTGATCTGATACGCCTTGGGCATGTCCGGGTAGAAGTAGTTCTTGCGGGCGAACGTCGACTTCTGGACGGTGCAGTTGAGCGCGAGGCCGAGGCGCATCGCGAGTTCCACCGCATGGCGGTTGAGCACCGGCAACGCTCCCGGCAGGCCGAGCGTCACCGGGTCGATGTTGGTGTTCGGCTCGTCACCGAAACGGTTGGGGGACGCCGAGAAGAGCTTGGTCTGCGTAGCGAGTTCGACGTGGACTTCGAGGCCCACGACCATCTCGTAGCCAGCGTGAGTCCACTTCTCGTGTTCGTCGTTCGACGGGAAGAAGTCGTCGTCGTTCACGTACAAGGGTTGCGCGCTCACGCGAGGGCTCCTTCCTGCTGGGACTGCACGTATCGCTCCAACTCGGCTGCGGCGCGGAACATCGTGTGGTCCTGCAGCGCCGGAGCGAGCACCTGCACGCCGACGGGCAAACCATGGTCACCCGTTCCGAACGGGACACTCATTCCGGGGTCGCCGGACAGGTTCGACGGAATCGTGTAGGTGTCGCAGAGGTACATGGCGAGCGGATCGGACGCCTTGTCCCCGACTTCGAACGCGACGGTGGGCGACGCCGGCGTGAGAATCACATCGACGTTCGCATAGGCCGCTGCGAAGTCGTTGGCGATGAGGCGTCGAACCTTCTGCGCACGGCCGTAGTAGGCCTCCTGATAGCCAGCCGACAGGGCGTACGTGCCGAGCATGATGCGGCGTTTCACCTCTGCTCCGAAGCCATCGGTGCGAGTTGCCATGTACATCTGGTTGGTGTCCGGCGCACTCGTTCGAGCGCCGAACCTGACGCCATCGAATCGGGCGAGGTTGCTGGAGGCTTCAGCCGGAGCGATCAGGTAGTACGCCGTGAGGCCGTAGCCGAACGCCGGGACTTCGACGTCGACGATCTCTGCGCCGGCGGCTGCGAGCGCATCGAAGGCTTCGTCGAGTCGTTGCTGCACGTCGGGGCTTGCTCCCGCCGGGAGATCGGTGACGCGCCCGACACGGAGTCCGGCGGCTCCCATCATCAACTTGGAGCGCAGGTCGAGCGGTGGACGCTCGATGCTGGTGGAGTCGGCGGGATCGTGCCCCGAGATCGCCTCGAGTGTCAGTGCCGCATCGTCAACGGTGTGAGTGAAGGGGCCGATCTGGTCGAGGCTCGAACCGAAGGCGATGAGACCCAACCGGCTGACAGCGCCGTAGGTGGGTTTCACGCCGACGGTTCCGCACAGCGCAGCCGGCTGGCGGATGGAACCACCCGTGTCGGATCCGAGGCTGATGGCTGCGAACCCCGCCGCGACCGCTGCGGCCGAACCGCCGGACGACCCGCCGGGAACGCGGGTCGTGTCGTGCGGGTTGCGCGTCGGACCGAATGCCGAATTCTCGGTGCTCGAACCCATGGCGAACTCGTCGAGGTTCGTCTTGCCGACCGCGACGGCTCCAGCCTCGCTGAGCCGTTTCACGACAGTTGCGTCGTACGGCGGCTTCCAGTCGCCGAGGATCTTCGATGAACACGTCGTCGGGATCCCTCGGGTGCAGAGGTTGTCCTTCAGCGCGACCGGAACACCGGCGAGCGGGCCGGGATCGCGACCTTCGGCGACGATCGAGTCGATCTCTGCTGCACGTTCGCGCGCCTCGTCCGCGAGAACGAGGTTGAACGCGTGAATCTCTGCTTCCCGCGTATCGATGCGGGCCAAGTGCTCTTCGAGTACCTGGGAGGCACTCACCGTGCCGAATCGCACGGCTTCGGCGATCATCGTCGCCTGTTCTGGAATCTCGTTGCTCATCGCGCCCGCCTCAGTCGTCCAGGCCGATGATCGGCGGAACGCGGAAGCGGTCGTCTTCGGCCATCGGTGCCGCAGCGAGCACTTCGTCGCGGTCGAGCGTCTCGCCGACCACGTCGTCGCGCATCACGTTGACCAGGTTGGTCGGGTTGTTCATCGGCTCGACGCCGTCGAGGTCGAGCGCATCGATCTCAGCGAAGTGGTCGAGCATGGCCCCGAGTTCAGTGGTCGCCGTGGCGAGTTCATCGTCGGTGAGGGTGAGCCTGGCCAGCGTGGCCACCTTGCTCACGTCTGCGGTGGAAATCCGGTCTGACACTCGGTCAAGGCTATCGACCCCCTCCACCGCACCCCCGGCCACGGACGTTCGACCTGCAGGAGGCTGCTCGGCATTTTCTGTCGTGCTGGTGGTTCTGAGACGATGGGACATGACCGCACGCGACACCCTGACCGCCATCGCCGGACCGACCGGGGACATCGGCGCCGCCTTCTACTTTCATCCGGCGACGGTGGCCGCGGGCAAAGAACTCGGCCTCAACGGCTTCACCTTCTACATCCTCGGCCGTGGTGGCGCGCTCGGTGACGTGTCGCCCGCGATCGTTTCTGCAGCCTTCGGCTACTTCAACCCCGACACCATCGCTACGGCCTGGGAGAAGGCGAGTGCGACGATGACCCCGTCGGCTGCGGCGCAGGCGTATTGGGACGAGTGTGGCAAGCGCGGGACCGAGTCGTTCGGTGGGATCGACCCCGAGGTGTTGAGTGCCTACGTCGCAGCGGCCGACATCGTGATCGATCACGCCGACCTCGCGGCTGCTCCCCTGTTCGCAGGAACCGCCCAGCTCACCTGCAGCGAGAACATCGCCGGTCGAGCGATGCAGAAGGCAGCGGTGCTTCGTGAGCTGCGCGGGAGCGTTCACCTCTGCGCAGTGTTGGCGAGTGGACTCAGCGACGCACAAGCCCATGCCATCAAACGGCCTGGCGACGTCGCGGTGTTCGGGTGGGAAGAAGCGCCGTCGGTCCCGATCGATGGCGACGACCGCATGGATGCCGCTGAAGAGCTCACCAACACGATGTTGGAGCGAGCATTCTTCGCACTCACTCGAGAACAAGCCGATGCGCTCCGTGCAGGAACCAGCGCCATGCACGCGGCCCTCCAGAGCACTGACTGAGCTCGCCATCGGGCGTCGATCGACGTTGACCGATCAACGTTGACGATCCTCGGCCGCGGCGTCACGATGCAGGTATGACGACGTACCTGCGGGCTCCTGAAGCCGCACGGCGCTTGGGTGTCACCACCGCAACGCTGTACTCGTACGTCAGCCGTGGCCGAATCGAGCGCACACTCGGCTCGGATGGTCGTTCCTCGCTGTTCGACCTCGCCGACATCGATGCGCTGATCGCCGCCTCGTCGCGGCCGGTACCTCCGGCACCGACGATCGATGTGCGTATCTCGACCTCGATCACTCGGCTGGATGAGAGCGGTCTGCGATACCGCGGCGTGCCCGTGGACGAACTCGTCGACGAACCCTTCGAGCGGGTGTGTTCGCTGTTGTGGAACGGATCGCTCACCAGCTTGGACGACGCGGCACTCCGAGGCGCCAGTCCGACACCGAATGCGGCTCGATCGGATGTGTTGTCGTTGATTCGTCTCGCGACCGACGTCGACCCGCTCCTCGAGCCGGTCGCAGCAGCCTGCCAGCTGCTCGCAGCGATTGCGTCGAGCGAGACCGGCGAGCAACAAGGTGCACCGTTCGCCCATCGACTCGTCGCCTGCTGGGCCCCTCATGCGTCTCCGCAGCTGGTTCGGGCGGTGAACTCGACGCTGGTGTTGCTCGCCGATCACGGACTCGCGACCAGCACACTGGCCGTGCGGGTCGCTGCATCGGTGCGCGCCGCCCCCGTTGCGGCGCTGGTCGCTGGACTGGCCACCGTGCAGGGCGAGCTGCATGGCGCGGCTGCCTCCCACGCCCACGGACTGTTCGTCGAGGTCGAGAAGCGAGGGGCTGTTCCCGTGCTGACGAGGTATCGAAGCGACAACCGTCGGGTCCCTGGCTTCGGCCACAAGATCTATCGAGACTGCGACCCTCGTTTCGAACGACTCCTCGAACGGGTTCGCGAGATCCCTGCTCCGGCCCATCGGCGTGCCGTGGTCGACGAGACCATCGAATCGGCAGGCGCGCTCGTGAGCAGAGTTCCGAACATCGACCTCGCCCTCGGCGCACTCAGCTATCTCGCCGGGCTTCCCTGCGACATCCCGCTGTTCGCGATCGCCCGCATCGCCGGGTGGACCGCGCACTACCTCGAAGAGCTCGAGGAGCGCCCTGTCAGGTTTCGCGGTCTGGCCAACTCGCCCTGACGAACGGAATCAGAACGATGTGGTGCAATGCGCGCCCGGGGACCACCCGAAGAACGCGTCGGCTCGGCCCAGTTGGCCGGTCGGGCTCACGAGCCGACCGCCACCAGCCAGTTCGCTCGCCGTGACCCCGCCGAGGAGCATCGACCCCATCGCCGCGCGGCTCATCGACAGATCCGGTTCGGCTCCTGTGGGCTCGCACACCGCTCCGTCGGGGCCGCCGCTGACACGCCACCGCTCGACGTCGGCCCCGACTTCGTGATCGACGACCTCGACGACCATCTCGTCATCGACGCGGTACCGGCGTGCAGCGAGCAGCTCACCGACACGGCTCGGGCGGAGCCACAAGAAGTCGTGCACACCCTTGGTGCGAACCGCACGCTGATCCGACAGCAAGTACGGCAATCGATCGTCGAGCCTGACCGGCGGCCGTGCGACCACGGTGCGAACCAGGTCCACAGAGAGCACGAGGTTCCACAGCGACGCGTGCGCCTCCGGCGTGACCGCCACGAGATCGAACAGGCGCAACGTGTGCGCTGGCTCGGCTTCCCCCCAGTCGGCGTCGATCGTCCACAAGGCGTAGCCGTCCTCATGCAACGCGCAGAAGGGCTGCTTCAGCTGTGCGACACGCATCGCGAGCCACGCCCGAGACTGGGAGACCTCGCCCGGGCAATTCACGCGATATCGGTCGAATCGCTCATACAGGTCATCGATGTGATCGGCCGGCGCGACCAAACGCAGCGGGTCGTCGGGAGGGTCGTCGACCGTCGCATCGCGGGTATCCATCTCGACGACGCGCCACCGCGTCGCCACGCCGTAGCCGAAGCGCTCGTAGATCGAGCCTTCGCTCGCCATCAGACCTGCGACGGGCTCGCCACGCTCGTCGATGTCGGCGTGCACCTCATCCATCAGCCGTCGAACGATGCCCCGACGTCGGTGCGTGGGTGCGACCGACACCCACGTGGTTCCACCGAGCGGCACGACGGCGCCTCCCGGCAGCGTCAGCTCGAGTTCGTGCGAGCCCGCTGCTGCGACCAGGTCGCTTCCGTCGTAGGCGACCCTGAATCGTTCGAGGTCGAGCAACTCACGCCAGGTCGTGCGCTCTTCGGCGGTGAACGTGCCGGAGAACGCCTGGAGGTCGCGCTGGATCAGCGCGTCGAGATCGTCTGAGACCGCAGGTCGGATGGAGACGCTCATCGCTCCATCCTCGTCGATCAGGCAGATTCCCGTGAACCGAGTTTTTCCGGTGGTCGGCCGAGATCAGAGCCGGTCGAGCCCGAACCACGGCTCGGCTGCCAGATCTCCTTCGAAGACCGCCCGGTCCTGCGCATCGGCGACGGTCGCGCTCCGCGCCAGTTCATACGCGAGGGATGCCTCTTCTCGGCGACGCAGACACGCGAGTGCTCGTGCCCTTGCCTCGTGCGCGTAGGCGGCGTCGAAGTCTGCGGCGAGCGGCCCGGCCTGCTCGACGAACTGCAGCGACCGTTCGGCGTACCTCAACGCCAACTCGCCGTGACCGAGTACGGAGTGCGCACGCGAGATCAACCATGCGGCGCGTGCCGAGTTCACGACGGTTGCTCCGGTTGCACGTTTCCAGTGGTACGCCGCTGCGTACGCACGCTGCAGCAACTCGTCTGCGTCGTCAGGCGTGTGGTCACGCCCGTCGAGGTACTCCCAGGTGGAGTTGTTGGCAGCGATGGCGAGCGCTCGGTGCTCGTCGCCGGTCGCAGCCGTCGGATCAGCCACCGCGAGCGCCTTCGACTCGAGTCAACGAGATGAGCACGGCCGACTCCGGGTGGAGTACGGGTGGCTGTATGCCATGGAACGCAAGCTGTCGACCGGTCAGGGTCACTCCGTCGCGCAGCCAATCTGGCTGCACTCGCGCCGCACCCCACCGTTCGTAGGGAATGGGGAGATGCTCGACTCGGTAGCGCGCATCGAGGTCGAGTCCGGGCATGCGCAGCGGTGGCGGTGTCTGGCTCGGCGCCGTCGTCAGCTGTGCGAACGACACGATCGCACGCGACCGGTCTTTCGCGTACACGCCGTGCGCACAGAACGCTGATTCGGTGGAGAACCTCACGGTGTCTCCGGTGTGCAGCAACTCGCGATGCTCTTTGTGCATCGCGATCACCGCACGCAACGCCGTGCGGTCGGCGTCGCTGAGTTGCGTCACGTCCCACTCGACACCGAGGTGACCGAAGAGTGCCGTTGCCGCCCGGAACGACAGCGACTGCGTCCGCGCCGTCGTGTGCGATTTCCTCGGCCCGATGTGAGCGCCCATCACCTCGGGCGGAATCAACATCGACGCGCCTCGCTGGATGGCCTGACGTTCGAGCGCGTCGTTGCAGTCGCTCGTCCATACACGCTCGGTCCGCTTCAGGATCTCGTGATCTACCCGCGCACCGCCGCTGGAGCACGATTCGAACTCGACGTCGGGGTGCTTCGCACGCAGTTCATCGACGAGCCGATACAACGACAGCGTCTGCACGCGGGTACCAGCCGCCCCGTCGGCACCGCTCGCCTGAATGTGGTCCCGGTTCATATCCCACTTCACGTAGGAGATCTCATGGTCTCGCAACAGCGCATCGAGGTGATCTTCGATGAATTCGTACGCGTCGGGGTTGGCGAGGTCCAGCACCAACTGCTGGCGACCGAGGACCGGGTCGTAGCCGGGAGTGACCAGCGCCCAATCCGGATGCGCCCTGAACACATCACTGTCCGGGTTGACCATCTCCGGCTCGACCCAGATGCCGAATTCCATGCCGAGCCCGGTCACGTGATCGATGAGCGGCGCAAGGCCGTCGGGGTACAGGTCGGTCGACACCCACCAGTCACCGAGGCCCTTGGTGTCATCGCGTCGGGACCCGAACCAACCGTCGTCGAGAACGAACCGTTCGATGCCGAGGTCGGCGGCTGCATCGGCGAGCGCGGTGAGCTTGCTCGTCTCGTGGTCGAAGTAGACAGCCTCCCACGTGTTCAGGAGCACCGGCCGAGGCGAGGTCGGGTGCACCTCGTGCGCCCGGACCGCCGCGTGGAATTGCCACGTCGCGGGCGTCAGCCCCTCGGGCGAGAACACGCCGAGTACGTCAGGTGTCGTGTACGACTCGCCGGCTTCGAGAACGACCTCGCCGGGGTGGAGGAGTTCGCCGGCCTGCACGTAGCGACGGCCGTCGGGCAGGCGTTCGGCGAACAACGTGTGATTGCCGCTCCAGGCGACGTGCACCCCGAACACGGCTCCGTCCCATTCACCGAACCCCGACTCGCCTGCGAACACCATCGGCGGAGCCTCGTGTGAGGTCCGCCCGCGCCGGTTCTCGATCAGCAGTTCTCCGTCGAGCCATTCGCGCCGGAGCTGTTGGAACTCGCGTGACCATCGGCCGGCGAACGTCAGCAACTCGTCGACGTGTTCGGCGATGGGCAGCGTCACGGTCAATCCGTCGAGCGAATAGCGGCGGTCGGCGATGTTCTTCACGGTCGCGGACACCCGCAGGGTCTCGTCGAGCGTGATCGTGGTGGTGAGCTCCAGTTCGGCGACGTCGTCGCGACCCTCGACGACGACGGTGTTGCCCTCGCATCGGTGAGCCACGACAGAGAACCGCGGCGACCATCCGCGTCCGCCTCCGCGTCTCCCCAACAGGCCGGGGCGACCGGTGAAGCCCGCACCGTGCTCGGGAACCACCGAGAGTGGGGCGACGTCGTCGAACGTGCCGTGCACGATCGGCCGCGTCAGCGCCGAAGAGATCGACTCGAGGTCTGCCGTCTCGCCCAACGACTCGCCCCAGTACGCGATGGTCGGCGCTCCGGTCGCTACGTCAACGATGACGTCGACAGGGCCAGAGGCAACGTGTTGTGACAAGCGAACGAACTGGGGCATCGACTTCCTCTGGAACCAGGACGTGACGCTATCTGCGCTTGCAGCGTCACATCTGCCCGTCGAAGAGGTTCTGTGCGTGCCTCGCCGCGATCTCCCCGACCGTTCGACCGAGGGATCGACCGACTCGGTCGTCGCTCGGGATGTGGATTCCTCCCCAGATCCGAGATCGGCCGGCCTCATCGGCAGCGTCGCGATAGGTCGCCCACTGCAGCGTCATGCTCTCGGTGGGACCGTCCTCGTGCAGGAACGACCCCGCCTCGATCGGGTGTTCCGAGAGTCCGCCCGGGAAGAACTCCGAACCAGTGAAGACGCTGAGCACCTCTGCACCCGCCGCGCTGAACACGCTGTGGCCGGACACATACGACGCGAACGCCGGGGTCACGAAGGTCGCTCGCTGGTACGGAACCCAATCGACCGCGCGGATCCACTCGACGCCGGCCACGTCGTTCTCCGGGTCATCGGGCGAACCAGCCCAGGCGAGAATCGCGATCTCGCCGACAGGAAGACCGGCGTGGCGGGCGCCGCTCGCCGCGGTTTCGGCGGTCACCTGTTCCACGAGCCCGTCGCTGAGCGGGAGTGACCGGTCCCCGGTCTGAACCGCCATCCACCGGATCATCGAAATCGGTCGCACCGAGTCATAGAACGCCTTGTTGCCCCACGCGGTGATCGCTGCGTCGTGGAGCCCTCCGTTGAGCATCAGCCCCAACTTGACGTCCCATTCGAGCCGACCGACCGACGCGGTGGCCTCACCTTGCGACAGGTCGAGCGAACCCTCGGCGGCGAGCGCGTCCGACACGGAGTTCGCGATCGAATTCCAGTGTCCCGGCGGCGTCTCCGAGGTAGGGCCATCGGCCCAGTACTCGGCGATCGCCCGGTAGTAGTCCGCTGCGTCGACCTCGTTGATGGCGTACGCCTCCCCGGTCACGGGGTTGGCCTCGTGGCCAGCGGAGTCTTCGTAGTCCAGCGTCGCGATGTCAGCCGAGCCCGGCCCGATGTCGATCGTCGACGCTCCCACTTGCAGCTCCGAAGACGCACGAATCACGTCGACCGCCTCGTCGCGATAGGCATCCGCCGTTTCCGGATCAGCGATGAGCGGCTGAGGACCCTGGTCGAGCGGCGGCTGGGTATCGACCTCGATGGCGAACGGCGTCACCGACCCCCAGTTCGAACCGATGAACGTCTGCTCGCCACCGGGAAGCGGCACACCGTTCTGCGACACATTGCTCTCGAGCAGGAGGGGCTGCCAACGATCTGGATCCGCGAGCTCGGTACCGGATTCGGCAACGACGAGCGGTTCGTTGACCGGCTCGTAGTCGACGTCTTCGTACGCCTTGCGTTCGAGTGACCCGTCGTCGATCGTGGCGGCGAGCGCCGCGTCGGCGACCTCGACCCCGAACGCCGCTGCGCTGTCCGGGTTCTCACCCGCGAACTCCGACTGCACGCCGCATGCCTGCGTCAGCGAGTTGTTGAGCGCGAGTCGCGTCTCGGGGCGAGCAAGACTCAGTTCGTAGCGCTGCGTCAACACTCGATGTGCTGCGAAGGCAATCGCCTCGTCTCGAGCGGCGTCGACGTCGTCCGCGGAACGTTGCTCGTCGACGAAGACTGCGGTGCCAGCGGATGCTCCCGGTTCGTACGCACGCCAGACATCCCATGCGACTGCGGAGAGGTGGTACAGGTTGCGGGCGTGCACGGTCGGAGCCGGAAAGTCGAGGCGGATCGCATCGAGTGCGGCGTCGTTCCACAGCCGGTACATCGAGGCTGCTTCGCCCGGGGAGCACTGCCCACCTTCGGCCTCGACCGCCGCGTCGGGCACCTCGGAATCCGAGCCGACACCGTCGTCGCTCGCACAGGCCGACACCGCGAGCGCCCCTGCCATCAACACTGTCGTCAGCGACTTACGTGCATGCACCCCGCGAGTCTGGCCGCTCGACGTCGCCGTGCCACATCGCCGACGCTCGACGTTCAGCAGGCCAACATGCCTCCGTCGACGGCGAGCGCATGCCCCGTCGTGAACGACGACGCGTCCGAACACAACCACAGGGCTGCGTCGGCGATCTCACTCGGCTCTCCGAAGCGTTCGAACTTGCTCAGCCGCTTCGCGACAGCGGCGGGCTCCCCACCACGCCGATCCATCGCCTGGCGCAGCATCGGTGTGTCGATCGCTCCCGGACAGATCGCATTCACGCGAATTCCGTGTTGTGCGTAGTCCATGGCCGCACTGCGGGTCAGGCCGAGCACTGCGTGCTTGCTCGCCGTGTACGCGGGCTGATCATGTTGGGGTCTGAAGGAGTTCGTCGATGCGATGTTGACAATCGATGCGCCGTGCCCGGCCCGGACGTCGGCCGTGGCGGCCATGGCACGGAGCTCGTGCTTCATCGACAAGAAGACGCCGCGCACGTTGACCGCCATCATGGTGTCGAAGTCGTCATCGGCGCAGTCCGCCAACGGCACCGTCTCGAACTCGATCGCCGCCGCGTTCACTGCACAGTCGAGCCGACCGTGGAGCGACACGGCTTCCGCCACGACAGCCGCCACCGAGGTTGCGTCGGCGACGTCCGCCGGGACGAAGGTCACGGTTCCTGGCGCCGCTGCGGTGAGCGCAAGAAGTTCGTCAGCGTGTCGGTCGTCGCGATCGGTTGCCACGACGTTGACGCCGGCCCCAGCCAGTGCTGCGGTGATCGACCGACCCATCCCTCCGGTCGCTCCTGTCACGACGCCCGCACGGCCATCGAGTCCGGCAACGTGGCTCTGGGATTGCTGATTCGTCGGCTCGGTCATGGCCTTGACTGTTGCACAGGCCCTGCGCCAGTTGTCGAGGCGCAGCGTGGTGGATCCATCGGTTCATCAGCGCCATCACGGTGATGAGATGACATACGTTTGGCGCCATGGCCGACATTCGAAGAGTTGCAATCAGCACGGGCGGCGGAGACGCACCCGGCCTCAATGCGGTCATCCGATCGGCGACCCTGGCGTCGCTGAACCGTGGCTGGGAGGTCGCGGGCATCAGGGACGGGTACAACGGCCTCCTGTTTCCGGAGAACTATCCGGACGGCGGGGTCGTCAACCTCGAACGAGAATCGGTGCGCGGGATCACCCACCTCGGCGGGACGATCATCGGCTCCACCAACCGCGGCAACCCCACCGCCTATCCGGTCCAACAGGCCGACGGCTCCTGGGTCGAGGTCGATCGCACCCACGAACTCCTGGGCCGGTTCGACGAGCACGGCATCGACGCGCTGATCACCGTGGGCGGCGACGGTTCGCTCACGATCGGCAATCATCTTCATCGCCATGGCCTTCGCGTCGTCGGCGTCCCCAAGACGATCGACAACGACCTCGACAAGACGACCGCGACGTTCGGCTTCGACACGGCGGTGGGTTTCGCCACCGAGTGCATCGACCGGCTCTTCGCAACCGCGACATCGCACGGACGGGTGATCGTCGTCGAGGTCATGGGACGCTACGCCGGGTGGATTGCGCTGCATGCCGGAATGGCGGCCGGCGCTCACTCCATTCTGATTCCCGAGATCCCGTACGAGCTCGCTCCGGTTGCCGAGACGATCCAGCAGCGAGAAGCGCGCGGCGCGAAGTTCTCCATCGTCGTGGTTGCCGAGGGAGCGGCCCCTGTCGCGGGAGAGGTGTCGGTAAAGGGCAAGGCCGTCGGGCAGGCGGAACAGCTCGGGGGCGTCGGCGCAACGGTGGCTGCCGAGCTCGAACGGCTGACCGGCAAGGAGGCCCGCACGGTCGTGCTCGGCCACCTGCTGCGCGGCGGTTCGCCGACGTCGCTCGATCGCTTGCTCGGCTTGCGGTTCGGCGCCGCCGCTGTGCGAGCACTCGACGAAGGCCACGACGGGGTGATGGTCGCCCTCAACCCTCCGGCGGTCACGTACGTGCCGTTGGCCGAAGCAACCGACCAGATGAAGACGGTTCCGCCGGACTGCGACACGATCCTCACAGCAAGGGACCTCGGCATCAACTTCGGGGATCAGATGCCCTGACGCAACCGAGATTCGGCGCCGTCACGCCGCTCGGACCTCGTACGATTCCAGCGTGGAGATGCAGCTGTTCGACGAGGTCGGCGAGCTGGTACGGACGATGGCCCCCGACGAGCTCGGGGACGTTCAGATGCGCAGCCATCGCCGGGGACTCAAGGTCTGGTTCGGGCCGACGTCCCCGATCAAGGAGCACTACGAAGCACAACTGATTCCTCGGCGGCACGTCGATCGAACCGATGGGCTCGCGTTGGAAATCGGATTCCACGCCGAGCACAAAGATGAGACCGAGAATGACGCCGTGATCGGGGTGCTGCTCGCGGCGAAGAAGCGTTGGCAGCGCGAGCTCGGTGCCGAGGCGGAGTCAGGTGCGTTTCTCGGCAACGACGGCTGGCGGCGAATCAGCGACATCTGGCTCGAACCGGACCTGGACGACCCGGAGCTCGGCTTCGAGATCGCCAGCCGGCTCGTGGACTACCTGACGACGCTCGAACCAATCCGCCAGTCGCGCTGAGCTCCGGTCAGGCCCGGAAGGTCTCAGGGATGTAGTCGCCGTGGGACTCGAGCATCGTGTCGACAAGCGCCCAGATCTGCTCGAGATCGAGTTCGGCTGCAGTGTGCGGGTCGAACATCGCGGCATGGTAGATGTGCTCGCGATCTCCCGTCATCAACGCTTCCACGGTGAGTGAGTGCACGTTGATGTTCGTCTGCATCATCGCGGCGAGCTGAGGAGGGATCGACCCGATCGTGGTGGGTTGGATGCCGTTGTGGTCGACGAGGCATGGCACTTCGACACACGATTCCGTCGGCAGGTTCGAGATCAACGTCGACCCGCTCCCTGACTGATCGTTCATCACGTTGCCGTAGACGACGGTCGGTTCACCGGTCTCGATCGCCTTGATGATCGACGCTCCGTACTCGACCGACGGGTTGACGTCGATCGTGGAGTCCGGGTCCTCCATCTCGTCGCGAAGATCTTCCCATCCTGCGATCTGGCGTTCGCAACGGACCGGGTACTCATCGAGCGGAACACCGAACTTTTCAATGAGGTCGGGGCGGTCACGCTTGATGAAGTACGGCGTGTACTCGGCAAAGTGCTCGCTCGACTCGGTGACGAAGTATCCGAGCCGCTGGAACATCTCGTACCGAACCGCGTCGGGCAGACCACTCGCTGCGCCGTCGTCACGCGTCGGGTCGCCGCGGTCAGGGATGTTGCCCGCTGCTGCGAACTCAGCGATTGCTGGGTAGAGGTCTTCCACTGTCCCGTCGGCGAGACGACGCTCGAACTCGAGGTAGAAGGCCATGTGGTTGATCCCCGCACAGCGGTATCGCACCTCGGAAGCGGGCACGCCGATGTCGCCGGCGAGCTGCTCGGACGTGTGCTGCACGCTGTGGCACAGCCCGATCCTCGAGATGTTCGACTGCGGTGACGCAGCTCGCGCCAGCGACCACATGTTGATCGACATCGGATTGACGTACTGAAGCAGCGTTGCGTCGTCGCACAACTCCTCCATGTCGGCTTGCATGTCGAGCAGTACCGGCACGGTGCGAAGCGCTCGCATGATGCCGCCGATGCCGAGCGTGTCGGCAATGGTCTGACGGAGTCCGAACTGCTTGGGCACTTCGAAGTCGACGACGGTCGACGGCTCGTATCCGCCGACTTGGAACATCGTGATGACGTGGTCGGCACCGTCGAGCGCGACTCGTCGGTCGGTCGTGGCAGTGATGGTCGGCATGGCCCCCACCGCAGCAGCGGTCTTCCCGGCGACGATCTCCGACGTGTGCAGTCGCTCATCGTCGATGTCGAACAGCGAGATCTCCGACTCCGCGAGTTCAGGAATGGAGAGGATGTCACCGAGCAGATTCTTGGCAAAGACGGTGCTGCCCGCACCGACGAACGTGATCTTGGTCATCAGATCTTGTTCCCTGTGGCGATGTCGAAGAAGTGCAGACGATTGGTGTCGATCGACACCTCGATCGGCTGACCTTGCTTCACGGTTGAGTGCGGGCTGAAGCGAGCGACGACGGCGTGCGCGTCGTCATCGCCGCCTGTGAGGTCTTCCATGTCCGGGTCGGTCGAGTCCATCGGTCGCACGCCGATGTCGAGGTGCGTCACGATCTCCGAGCCGAGCGATTCGAGCAACACCGGCGTGCCGGTGATCCTCGCCTCGTACTGTGGGGCGAGCGCTGCGTCGTACATGTCGTCGGGGCGGACACCCACCGCGATCGTCTGTCCGACCTTGTCGGGCAGTGACGGGTGCGCAGCCAACACCGCTGCAGGGACGGGCACGGTGTTGGGTCCCAGGTGCACAGCGACTTCGCCGTCGAGGTTGCTGACCGATCCTTCGAACAGATTCATGGCTGGTGAGCCGATGAAGCCGGCGACGAACATGTTCGCAGGGTTCGAGTACAGGTTGGCTGGCGTGTCTGCCTGCTGAAGGACGCCGTCCTTCAACACGACGACGCGGTCGCCCATGGTCATGGCTTCGACCTGGTCATGGGTGACGTAGATCGTCGTGATGCCGAGGTCCTGTTGAATGCGGGCGATCTCGGTGCGCATGTACACGCGGAGCTTGGCGTCGAGGTTCGAGAGCGGCTCGTCCATCAAGAACACCTTGGGCGAACGAATCAGCGCTCGGCCCATCGCCACGCGCTGGCGTTGACCACCGGACAGGTTTCCGGGCTTGCGGTCGAGGTATTCCTCGAGCTGGAGGACTTTCGCCGTCGATTGGACCCGTTCGGCGATCTCCGCTTTGGACACGCCTGCGATCTTGAGTGGGTACGCCATGTTCTTCCCGACGGACATGTGCGGGTACAGCGCGTAGTTCTGGAACACCATGGCGATGTCTCGGTTCTGCGGCGAGACATTGGTCATCTCTTCATCGGCGATGTGCAGACCGCCCTTCGTGATGGATTCGAGACCGGCGACCATGCGCAACGCCGTCGACTTGCCGCAACCCGACGGACCGACGAAGACGACGAACTCGCCTTCGTTGATATCCAGGCTGAGACCGTCGACGGCTGGCTCGTCGCTGCCCGCGTAGACCTTGGTCAATCCTCTGAGGGATACGTAGCTCATGTTGTGCTCCTGGGTTGTTCGATTCGTGAGAGTTGGGCGCCTGAGATGACGTCAGGCGGACGTGGGTGCGAAGACGCAGTGGTCACTGGCGACCGGTTCATTCCGACCACCCCATCGGCAGCCCGACGGCGCGTGCCAGTCGGTCGGGGATCCACGGGTAGTCGAAGGCGTCGAACTTGATGGCGCGGATGGTGCGACTCAGCACGATCATCAACCAGTTGACCAGGCCGACGATGAAGATGAGCAGGGCCACGGGGAAGAGAAACGCCATCGGAGAGATCCAGTTGCCCGCCTGCGTGCCGAGCCATCCGAGTCCCACCAGCAGCCCGGACCCGATGGCGAATGCCACGGCCGAGCGAAAGCCGCGAGGCAGGCCGCGGCCTGCTGCTCGCATGACCATCGCGACCACGACCGGGCCCACCGGGAACAAGAACGCAATCCAGCCGAGTGGCTTACCGACCGCAGCGGTCGCCAGGATCGCGACGACGAGCGGCGAGACGTGTGTTGCGACATCCCAACCGCGAGTGGTGGGCCGACGTTTGGCGGTCGTGGTGTGGTTCGTCACGGCACTACTCATTCCGCCTCCGTGGTCGCCGTACCCGTTGCACGCTCGACCCGAACGGTGTTCCCCGCTGCGAGATCGTCGATTGACGTGACGGCTCCATCGGGCCAGCGCACCGTTGCCGTGAGGGCGACGTCACTGGACCCGAGGCCCACGTGCACTTGGGTGGCGCTGGTCGAGATATACCCCCGCGCGCCTGTGATGAGGCCGGTTCGGGTCGTGGCGTCGTCGTCGCTCGCGGTCACCGTGACCGTGGCACCGAGGGCATCGATGTTCTGCGTCCCCGACCAGATCGGCTCGACGATCACCGACGAACCAGCGCACAGCTGATTCTCCCAGAGCGTCGAGGGGACACCGAGGTTGTTGATCACGATGTCGAGGTCACCGTCGCCGTCGAGATCAGCCTGAGCCATTCCGCGTCCGCCGTCGGTCGATGCGAGCTCCCAACCGGGCATCGGCTCGAACGGTCCGCCGGTATTGCGGAACACCTGGTTGGGCTCCACGAGTTCTCCGTCGGGCAGCATGTCGAAGATGCTGACGGCCTGCATGCCGTTGACGACGTAGAGATCGACCAGCCCGTCGTTGTCGAGGTCGCCGAGCAGGCCCGCCCAACTCCAGCCGGTTGCTTCGACACCGAGGTCAACGGCATTCTCGGTGTACCCGTCGTCGCCAGCGATCTGCACGACGTTGCGGGGATGTTGCACCTCATCGATGCGGGCCTGTTCGATGTCGGCCTCGACGGACTCCCAGACGTCGTCGGGCTCACCGGGAAGTCGAGCCATGTCGGTGCTGACGAGGTCGACGTCACCGTCGTTGTCGATGTCGGCCAGGTCGAGACTCATCGTCGACAGGCTCGTGACGTCGAACAGCTCGGTGACCGTCAGGCCGTCCACGCCGGGCAGGTCAGCGCTGGCGAGCCAGACACGATCGGGGGTGCCGAGGTCGTTGCCGACGACGACGTCGTCCAGACCATCACCGTCGATGTCGACGACCATCGTGGCGAGTGCTTGCGCCGAGTCGGTGAGGAACTCGGTGGCGACGCCCGAGGCCAGCGTGTCCGCGGTGGGTTGGAGCACAGCGACTCCGACGTCGGTCCCGGTGAGGACGCGACTGTCGCGATTCTGCGTGAGTTCGGCGTTGTACGACCCGGTCACGACGTCGAGCGTCCCGTCGCCGTCGAGGTCGCCCGGTGCCATCGAGAACGCGACGACCCGGCTGCGCACCTCTGCGCGCTCGAAGGAGCGAGCGCCGTCGTGCAAGAACGCGATGGGTGGGCCGATGGCGGTCGAGAGCAGCAGGTCGCGGTCGCCGTCGTCATCGACGTCTGCGGCGATCGCTTGGCGAAACCGGCCGGTGTCGAGCACTGCGCGCTCGAAGGTCGGGGGTTCGCCGGGTTCCGTCGAGTTCCAGAAAATGCTGGTCTCGCCGGTGAGGTTCGGGAGGACGAGGTCGATTCGGCCGTCGTCGTCGAGGTCGTCGGCAAAGACGCCGGCGCCGGTGCCGTCGACCATGGCACCGACGTCGCCGCGTGGGGCGGTGGTGTGATCGAGCTCGTGGCGCACGAAGACGCCTGAGCATGCCGAAGCGGCATGCGGTGTGATGCTCACGATTGCGTCGACTGTGTTCGTCGAAGGCATCTCGGTGGTCCCCTGATTTCCCCCAGAATCGGGGTCGCCCGCACCGCAAGCGGCGAGGACGACCCCGATGATTACTGCGGCGATGAGTGGTCGCACGGCACGAGCAGTGCGATCAAACATCACGGTTCAGCTATCGAAGATCAACCAGCGATGAGCTCGTTGATCTCGGCGTTGGCATCGACGATCACCGAGGTGTCGGCTTCGCCACGCATCACCGAGTCGATCGCGTTGCCCATGATCGTCTGGATGTCAGCACCCTCGATGGTGATCGGGAACAGGAAGGTCGTGCCTTCGTCCACGTGCACCGTGAAGGCTTCGACGTTCACGCCGTTGGCCGCGTGGGCCTCCTGCGCGATCGCCGTTGCCGACGGAATCGCCGGGAACACGACAGCGCCGCCGCCGATGATCTCCTGGCACTCGGCCGACGCCATGTACTTGACCCACTCGAATGCTTCGTCCGGGTTCGGCGAAGCGGTCGTGATCGAGTCAGCGAGGCCGTTGTACATCGATGCACGTGAGCCGGACGGGCCAACAGGTGTCGGCACGAACGAGCCGGCCACACCGTCGGTGGACGTCCAGGTGCCGATCTTCCACGAGCCGTCGGTCATCGTTGCGGCGGTGCCGTCAGCGAAGATCGTGTCAGCGCCGGAACCCGAAAGGGTCTCGGAGTCGGGCATGTAGCCCTTCTCCACCAGCGTGGCCCACCACGCGATGGTGTCGGTGAACAGCGCGTCGTCGTAGAAGTACTCGCTGCCCCACGGGTTGGAGTCGAGGTACTCCCAGCCGGTGCCGCCGGCGAAGGCGCTCCAGCCGGTCTGGCTGTACGCATCGGCGTACGGCGTGTTCGACACGTAACCGTAGGTGGCGACGCTGCTGGCGTCGAAGCCCTCCTCGTTGCCGCGAACACCATTGGTGTCGACCGAGAGCGCCGCGATGGCTGCTTCGAAGCTGCCGCCGTCTTCCGGGTTCCAGTCGAGGTCGCCGAGGTCATCGGTCGTCAGGCCGGAACCTTCGAGAAGGTTCTCGTTGACCACGAGTGCGACCGTGTCGAAGTCCTTCGGGAGTCCGTAACGGTCCCCGTTCGGAGCGATCCACAGTTCTGCGAGACCTTCCCAGTAGATGTCGGTCGGGACGCTGTCGCGCTCGATCAGCTCGTTGAGCGGAAGGAGCACACCGGAGTCCACGAAGCCCGGGTACTGAGCGAGGTGGTTGGTGAACACGTCCGGGACGTCGCCGGTGGCGAAGCCAGCGGTGATGCCGTCCCAGTAGTCGCCCCAGCCGAACTGGGTGATCTCGACCGTGATGTTCGGGTTGGCAGCGGTGAAGTTGTCCGCGCACTCCTGGTAGAAGGGCTGCTGGTTGTTGTCCCAGAGCCAGTACGAGATGTTCACGGCATCTCCGGAGGCCTCTGCGCTCTCTTCTTCGGCTTCTTCCGATTCCGCTTCTTCGGTTTCGGCTTCTTCGGTTTCGGCTTCTTCGCTTGATGCTTCTTCGCCGCTGTCGTCGGCTGCGTCGTCGCTACCACCGCATGCTGCGGCGACCATCGACAACGCAACGAGACTGGCAGCAACGCGTGCTGTCTGCTTCTTCACGATGTTTCCCCCTTCAGGAACATGTTGTATTGCTCACCGCAGCCGGGATGGCAGCGGAGACTGTGTCGGCGAGCGACTGGCCTGTTGTGCAGTCGAGTCACTTGATGCCGGAGAATTGGATGGAGTCGACGACCTTGCGGCCGAGGAGTGCGAACAACGCCAGAATGGGCGCCCCCGCAATGAACGTGGCGGTCATGAGACCGCTCCAGTCGGGTCGCGTGGTTCCGGGCGTCTGTGCGCGGAAGTCGTTGAGTGCGACCGTGATGACACTGAGGTTTCGACCAGCCGTGAACGGCCAGAGAAAATCGTTCCATGCGTTCACATACGTGATGAGCGCGAGCGTGAAGATCGGCGCTGCCGCCATCGGCAAGATGACCTCGAAGAATCGCCGGAGATGTCCAGCGCCGTCGAGCACGGCAGCTTCTTCGACTTCCTTCGAGATGCCGATGAAGAACTGCCGGAGGAAGAAGATGGCGAACGGAGTCATCAGGAAGTACGGCGCGGCGAGGCCGGCGTAGGTGCTCGTCCAGCCGGTGGTTTCCGCGGCCCATGGCAGCCAACCGAGGTCAATCTCGAACAGATACGTGTCGAGCTTGAGATCTCGAACGAGCAACAGGTTCGGAATCAATGCGAAGATCGGCGGCACCATCAGCGCCGAGAGGAACAGCGTGAACAGTGCCTCGCGTCCTTTGAACTTGAGGCGAGCGAACGCATACGCCGACATGGAGCAGAAGAAGACCTGGCCGACGGTGATGACGGTTGCGACGATGACCGAGTTGATGATCGGTGACCAGATGTTGAAGTTGGTGTCGTTGCCGCCGACTTCGGAGACCTGCTCTTGGAAATCTGCTCGTTCCGCAGGGCTCAGCGTGCTCTGATCCGTGAGCACGCGTTCGAAGTTGAACGTGGTGAACTCGGGCGGCAACAGGTTGTCGGTATCGCTGATGATCGCCGTGTTGTTCGACAGTGCGGTTCGCAGTGCCCAGTAGACAGGGAAGAGGCTGGCAATCATGAAGACGCCCAGCAAGCCCCAGGCAGCCACGCGGCCCAACCGGATGCCACCAGACCGACGCTGCACAGCGGGGGCGGTCACAGCGGCGGCCGTGGCGTCTGAAGTAGTCGTCTCGCTCATGCCAGGTCACTTTCTCCCGCACGGGAAATTCTCAATTGCAGCAAGGTGATGGCCATCAGGCCCAGCATCAGGATCGTTGCGGCGGCAGCACCTTCGCCGGCCCGGGCACCGAAGTTGTCGACGAACGACTTGTCGAAGATGTAGAGATACAGAACTCGAGTCGAGTTCAGCGGGTCGCCCGGGCTTCCGCCGAGACCGCCACCGGCGGCCGCAACGACATCGAACACCTGGAACGATCCGATCAGACTGATCACCAAAACGAGAGCGAGCACCGGCCGCAGCAGCGGCAGGGTGATGGTGCGGAACATCTTGAACTCTGAAGCGCCGTCGAGCGCCGCAGCTTCGTAGAGACTGCTCGGCACGGTCTGGATTCCGGCGAACAACAGGAGCGCCGTGTAGCCCGTGAACTTCCACGTGTTGACCATGGCCAACGCCGGAATCGCCCAGCTCGGGTTCGACAAGAACCCGATCGGGTCGATACCGAAGTAGCCGAGCCACTCGTTCACGATGCCGTTGGTCGGGTCGAGCATGAACAGCCACAGCAGACCGACCATCACGTTCGGCAACAGCCACGGAAGCAGCAGGATCGAGCGGACGAACACGGACTTGGTCAGGCGATCCATCATCACGGCGACGCCGAGCGCGAGGATCGTCTGGATACCGATATTGATCACGACGTATTTGAGCGTGACCCAGGCTGCGTTACGGAAGAGCTTGTCGCCCCACACCTCTCGGTAGTTGTCGAGGCCGATCCAGGTGCCTTCGTTCTCGAGCAGCGGAAAGTCCTGGAAGCTGATGCCGATCGCACGGATCGTCGGCAGCAGGAAGAACATGAAGAAGCCGACGATGCTCGGTAGCAGGAACCAGAACGCGACTCGCCAGCCGTCGTTGAGACCACCGCCGAGCGTGACGCTGACCTGCTCGGCTTCGCCGGAATATGCCAGCGCCATGATCAATGCCGACACTGCGACACCGATGGTTTGAGTGAGCGTTCCGTCCGCACCAACCAGGAAGGTCACCAGGACCGTGACGCCGAGGAGTCCGCTGGCGACGACGTCGTCGAGGCCGAACTGGCGGGCCCCGAGGTACACACCGACCGCGACCAACGCTGCGAACAGTACGAATCCGACCACCTGGAAGAAGCGTCCGTCGGTGAATTTCCAGAGGAAGAGCGCCAGGGTTGCAGCAGCCGCGACGATTCCCGCGCCGCGAGCGATGGTCTCGCTGTGTTCTTGCCCTCGTGCGTACACGAGTGCAAGCGCTCCGAGCAGAAGCGGCACGAGCAACACGCCGACCCAGCGAAAGGCTTCGCCCTCGCCGGACAGACCGAACACGCCGACCGTGACGACGACGGCCGGAAGCCCGACCATCAGCGAACGACCCATCGGGCGAGAACGCAGCGCCTGGACACCGCCGTACACCATCGCGAGGCCGAACACCAGGAGGAACAGACCAAAGCCGGTGTACTCCGACTCCGGGCGGTTCGACAGGTCGGCGACCGTGTCCGTCGAGAACATCAACAGCAGCGCAACCACCGTTGCGAAGATCCCGGACCCCACTCCGAGCGCGCCCGCGGCGGTTAGCGGCAAGGCTGTATTCGCCGGAGGAGAGACCCCCTCCGTTCGATCGATGACAGATTCAACCGTACTCATGTGTGTGATGTGGCCGATGCGCACGCACGGCGACCAACTACCCCCTTCTTCACAACGGTTCGGACAGTAGTACGCGACCCTCGGTCACGTCAACGTTGACGTAGTGGCGACGGATATGCTATTTCTCGGCACGGTATGGGGCTGATTCGATGACTGATGTCGCACGACGAGACGCCACCCGACCGTCGACGCTGCACGATGTGGCAGCGCTCGTGGGGGTCTCACCGAGGACCGTCTCCCGAGTCGTCAACGACCAGGGCGGCTTCAGCGAAGCCACCCGCGTGCGCGTCATGGACGCGGTGAACGAACTGCGCTACCGACCCAACGTCATGGCACGCGGTCTCATCACGCGCAGGACCAACACGGTGGCATTCATCGCCCCGGTGTTGAACGACCCGTTCTTCCCTGAGGTGGCCGACAGTGTGCAGACGGCGGCGGCAGCATGCGAGCTCACGCTGTTCCTGGCGATGAGCAAAGGCGACGTCGACGTCGAGCACGATGTGTTGCTTCGCCTCAACGCCCACGCACCGGACGGCGTCATCATCTACCCCGCAGGCGGCGGCAGCGAACACTTGCTCAGCCATCTCGACCAAGGAATGCGGATGGTCCTGATCGACACGGAGGTCGACCATCCGAACGCGGTCTCGGTCGTCTCGAATCTGCGCGGTGGCGCCGGACTCGCGGTCGAGCGACTCGTGCAACGCGGCTGCAAGAAGCTGGCGATGATCGCCAGCACGAAGTCCGGGCCGACCCTGCATCGACGAGAGTCCGGGTTTCTCGACGCCCTGCCGGCCGGCATGGAACGGATCGTGCAGGCCATCGACCCGACCGTCGAAGGCGGCTACGCAATGGCGTCATCGCTGATCGAGCAACACCCCGATATCGACGGGATCTTCGCCTACAACGACGTCGTCGCCATCGGGGCGATTCAAGCGCTGCAGGCTTCCGGCCGCTCCGTTCCAGGCGACGTCGCGATCGTCGGCTGCGACGACATCGAGATGGGGTCAGTGGTGACCCCGGCGCTCACGACGATCCGCATCGACCGAGAACGGCTCGGCAACCTCGCGGTCAGAGCCCTCGTCGCGCTCGTGGAAGACAAGCCGGTCGATTCACCGAGTGTCCTCGACGTCGAGCTCGTCGTCCGCGAGTCCGGCTGACACCCGGTCCGGATCCGCTTCGTCGAGATCGGCGTCGTCGACGTCAGCTTCATCGAGATCGGTGTCGTCGAGATCTGCAGTCGGCTCGTCGGAGTTCTCGTCGGCTTCGCCCTTCGAAGGCGGCTCCACATCTGGGCGGCTTCGCAACACGAGGTACGCCCCGATCCCGACCGCTATCGCCGCCAACGCCACCCACTGGTTCCACCGGAACGGGCCGATCTCGTCGGCTGGGTCGACGCGAAGACCTTCGACCCAGAACCGGCCGACGCCATACATCGCGATGTACAACCCGAAGAGCGATCCGCCCTGGGGGCGCCACCGCCGATCGATGAAGAGCAACAGACCAACCGTCGCAAAGCTCCAGAGCGATTCGTAGAGAAACGTCGGGTGGAAGGTCGTGCCGAGCAGGAAAGATTCGCCGGTGGCGGGGTCGTTGACGAGGTGGTCCGCATCGATCTGCAACGCCCAGGGCAAATCGGTCGCGCGCCCGTAGAGCTCCTGGTTGAAGTAGTTCCCCCAGCGTCCGATCGCCTGCGCCAACGGGACGGCCGGGGCGGCGCACGTGGCCGCGGTCGAAATCGCGATGCCTCGTTCCCTGGCCATGTAGAAACCAACGGCGGTGCCGAACAGCAGACCACCCGGAATACCCAGTCCGCCTTCCCACAGCTTCGGGATGTCGCCGTAGTTGTTCGCGAATCGATCCCAGTCCGTGGCGACGTGGTAGAGCCTGGCACCGATCACGCCGGCGATGACCGCCCAGATCGCGATCGAGCTCGCGTCGTCCGACGTTCCGGCGTGACGCTGCTCCAGTCGCCGACCGAAGAGCCAGACACCTGCAATGACGCCAGCCGCGATCATCAGCCCGTAGATGTTGAGACTCAACGGGCCGATGTCGATCGAGTTGAACGACGGGCTCGGAATCGAACCGATGACTGCGCTCCTCATCGTGTCCGCCATCAACTCGCGACACGCTCGATGAACGCAAGGCTGCGCTCGATGATCAGGTCCTTGTCGTAGTCCTGAGTTGCGACGTGATAGCTCCGTTCGAGCGTCACGAACTCGACCTCGCCACCGGCGGTGTCACGAAGATGCGCGCTGCTCTCCGGAGGCACGACGTGGTCCTCGACCGACGAGAAGATCAGGATCGGCACGCTCAGTTCCCCGTACCGACCAGCGATGGGTGCGAGACCTTCGTTCGACAGCGACATCAACGCTCGAAGCGGCGTCCCGTCGTAGGCAATCTCGGCCACGTCGGGGTCGGCGATGTCGGATCCGATGCCGGGCATCACTTCGTTGCCCTCGTCGATCATCTCCTGCACCATCGCCATGACCTCGTCCGGTTGCGGGGCGGTCGCTGCGTTCACACAGATCAGACCCTTCAACCGGTCGTCGTGCTGCCGCTCGAGCCCGGTCCACAAGGTCAGCGTGCCGCCCATGCTCAACCCGATCACCACGATGTGATCTGCCCGCTCGGCCAGTCGGTCGTACGCAGCGGCGGCCTCGCCGGACCAGTCGCTCCAGCTCGTGGTCATCATGTCTTCGACCGTCGTCCCGTGGCCCGGAAGCCGTGGCTGTTCGACGTGAAGACCCGCCGCTGCGAAGGCGGTGGCCTGCGGGGTCATCGAGGACGGGTTGCCGGTGAAACCGTGGATCACCAGCACTCCAGTCGATCCGTCACCGATGTGGGAAAACGGTTCACATCCGGGCATCACCGCGATCTCGCTCATTCCCACTGTCTACTGCGAGAGTCGGCGCCTGACTGCACATCACTGCTGAACAATCAGAGTCGGCCGAAGCCGGCGTCGCTCCGACATCGCGAAGCGATCACCGGCTCGACAGACTCGGTCGGTGCCGCTGATCTCGTTTCCCGCCCGCCTCGAAGCGCTGGCCGCGGCCGACCCGGATCGTCCCGCGGTCTCCTGCCTCGGCGACACGCTCACCAGACGTTCGTTGCAGTCGGCTTCGTCGCGGCTGGCGCGCGAGTTGCGCGATCTCGGCGTCGGGCCGGGCGACTTCGTGACGGTCGCCCTCCCGAACTCCGTCGACTGGTTCGTTGCCTACGTCGCCTGCTGGATGTTGGGTGCGGTGCCGCAACCCACCTCGGCGAAGTTGCCGCCACGAGAGCTCGCTGCGATCGTCGAACTGGCCGACTCGAAGGTCGTGATCGGCGCGCCCGACGCCGCCATCGGCCTGCTCCCGGCAACCACTGCAACCCTGCCGCTCGGTCATCGTTCCGACACGTCGATTTCGGACGACGCGCTTCTCGACGCGGTCTCGCCAGCGTGGAAGGCCCCGACCTCGGGCGGTTCGACCGGCCGACCGAAACTGATCGTCTCGGGCGACCCCGCCGTGTACGACACGGACGCACCGCTCCCCCTGGGGCTCGAAGCCGACGGAGCGCTCATGATGCCCGGCCCGCTCTATCACAACGGACCGGGGGTCTGGGCGTGCCAGGCGCTGCTCGCCGGCAACCACGTCGTCCTGCTGCCTCGTTTCGACGCCGAGGCCACGCTCGCATCGATCGAAGCGCACCGATGTGACGTTGCCTACATGGTCCCCACCATGATGAAACGGATCTCACGGCTCGACGACGACGTACGGCTCGGTTTCGACCTGTCCTCGCTTCGCGTCGTCTGGCACCTGGCCGAGCCGTGCCCCGCCTGGCTCAAGCAGGAATGGATCGACTGGCTCGGCGCCGAACGCATCTTCGAGCTGTACGCCGGGACCGAGGCGCAAGCGGTCACGATCATCACCGGCACCGAGTGGCTCGCGCACCGCGGTTCGGTCGGGCGAGTGACGTCTGGGGAGATGAAGATCTGCGACGAGCACGGCAACGAGCTCGCGGTCGGCGAACAGGGCGAGGTGTGGATGCGCTCGACCCGGGAGACACCGACCTACGAGTACGTCGGTGCCGAAGCGAAGACCCTCGAGGGCGGATGGGAATCACTGGGCGACATCGGATGGTTCGACGCCGACGGCTACCTGTACCTGGGCGACCGGGTCGCGGACATGATCCTGTCGGGTGGGGCGAACATCTACCCCGCTGAGGTGGAGAACGCGCTCAACGAGCATCCCGACGTGCACTCGTGCGCCGTCATCGGACTCCCCCACGATGATCGCGGCAACGACGTCCATGCGATCGTCCAGGCCGACGAAGCCCAGGCACCAGAGTCGGAGCTGCTCGCATTCTTGGCAGAGCGACTCGCGGCCTACAAGCTCCCGCGGAGCCTCGAGTACGTGGATGGTCCCCTTCGTGACGACGCCGGGAAGGTTCGGCGCTCGGCACTGCGAGCCGAGCGCATCGCAGCGCACTGACCACCACGTCGACATCGCAGCAACGATGCAAGACTCGTTCGGTGCAACTCAACCCCCGATACGGCAGCGACCCGATTCTGGAGCTCGACGGCGATCTGTCGCTGATCGCCGAAGCGACGACCCGACAGAACCGCCGGCTCGGCGCGATGCTCTCCACGCTCACCGAAGAACAGTGGTCGCATCCGACTCGCTGCTCGGAGTGGGACGTGCGCGATGTGATCGTGCACCTGGGCATCACCAACCAGTTCTGGACGATGTCGGTGACGGCAGGTCTCGCAGGCGACCCGACTCGATTCTTGGCCAACTTCGACCCGGTGGCTTCCCCACTGGAAATGGGCGCCAACAACGTCGACTCCCCGTCCACGGTGCTCGCAAAGTTTCTCGAGGCAAGTGACGCGTGGTGCGCGCTGCTGGCTGACATCTCGCCAGAAGGGTGGCACCAGACCGGCGAAGCTCCGCCCGGTCACATCTCGATCGGCGCGGTGGTTCATCATGCTCTGTGGGATTCGTGGGTGCACGAGCGCGACATCTTGTTGCCGCTCGGCGAAGCGCCAACGGAAGATCCCGACGAGGTACTGATGAGCCTTCGCTACGGCGTCGCGCTCGGTTCGACCCTCGCCATTTCTCAAGGCACCGGCCAGACCGGCTCGGTCACCTTCGACGTCGCACAGCCCGACGCTGTTTTCTCGCTGTCGGTCGGAGAGGTCGCCGTCGTCGAAACGGGAGCAGTCGACGGAGCACCCGTGATCGCGGCCGACGCCGTGCCGCTGCTCGAAGGCATCAGCATGCGAGCGCCGATGCCGATGACGCCCAGCGAGGACATCGCCTGGGTCTTCGGCGGCCTCAAAGCGGCGTTCGATCAGTAGGCGTCGACGCACCTCGTGAACTCCGCGTAGCTCAATGGCTTGCGGCCTGGTGCGCGCGACGCGCCTCGCCCGCCTTGGCGAGTTCGGCGCGATTGTGGTCACCGACCGCCATGAACGCGGCGCGCCACTCGTCGTTGTCCCACCGCTGCGGCGCCTGGACCGTCGTGCGCGGCGCCAGCGCGGTGGCAGCAACTCGAAGTGCGAGGTCGACGATGTCGCGTTGCATCTGGACATCCCCCGGCTTGCCGCACGGGTTCCCCAAGGGAAAGTCGACGAAGAGGAACCGAGGTACGCCTGCTTCTTCGACGATGTCGCGGGCGCTGCCGACGACGACCGTCGTGATACCCGCTTCTTCCAACCGGCGCGCAACCAGACTCACGGTCTGGTGACAGACGGGTCAAAGTGGAACGAGGAGTGCGATGTCGACCCCGTCTTCAGCACACCAGGCAGCCACCTGGTCGGCGTCGAGACCGGTCTTGCGTTGGCTGTACTCGGTCGGCACGCCGAAGAAACGTTCGTTCAGCGACCCGATGACACCGCTGTTGGCAAGCGCGCTCAGCGCACCGAGCGGCAGGAACGACTCGGTGTCATCGGTGTGCGTCTCCTGCTTGTCCCAGGACAAATCGTCGGTGAACATCCGGTCCGGCGCCTCGGCGACCGGGTGGTGATACACCTCTTTGCCGGTCGCAGGAGCACCCCATGCGGAGTCGTGATGATGGAGAAACGACGTCGTCACGACCGCCACTCGGCTGTCTCCGAGGGGTTGTTCCAGCGGCGCGAACGGCACCTCGTCGAACGCCGCCCAGCGGTAGGGCTGCTCGTATCCGTGCGCCTCGTAGTACTCGCGCGACTTGTCGATGTAGCTCACGAAACTGCGCCGTTCGAGTTGTCGATCGGCCTTCTTGGCAGCACCTGTCATCGCGCAACTGTAGGTCTAGTACGGGTCGTCGTCCGACTTCGGAAGCGCCCACCACTCGTCGGGCACCTCGGCTGGCGTCCAGTCGGGATTCGGATGGATGCAGTCCACGGGGCATGCAGGCAGGCACTTGTCGCAGCCACTACACAGCTCGGGAATGATCACGACATCCGGTCCATGGTTGAAGATGGCACCGAACGTCGGAGGGCATGCGCGGAGACAGGCATCGCAATTGATGCAGTCGAGCATGTCGATCCACAGCGGCGGGTTCTGCCACTTCTCGTTTCGGACCCGACCTTCGATCCGCTCGTCGCGCGTGGTCGCCTCGCCGCTCATGTCGTCACCCTAAGACGCACCGGTCCATGAAGTCGGACCGATGAGAAACCTCAACCGTCGGCTTCGGCGACCAGCTCGGGATGGCGAGCGTTCATCACGGTCACGAATGCCTCGACGAGCCGCGGATCGAACTGTGCGCCACTGCCTGACGCAACGAAACTGACGGCTTCCTTCAGGCTCCACTCGCGCTTGTAGATGCGACGCGTGGAGAGCGAGTCGTAGACGTCGGCGATGGCAACGATTCGACCCGACAACGGAATGTCGTCGCCGCTGAGCGAGTTCGGGTAGCCGGAGCCGTCCCACCACTCGTGGTGCGTCCAAGCGCACTCCGCCGCGAGTTCGAAGAGGTCGGTCGACACACCCGAGAGCAGACGACGACCGAGCACCGTGTGCTGCTTGATCTCGTTGAACTCGTCGATGTCCAGCGGACCGGGCTTGAGCAACACCGTGTCCGCGATCGCGACCTTGCCGATGTCGTGCAATCGCGCCGCGAGGCGCAGGCGCTCCGCCCAATCGGGAGCTTCGCCGATCGCGTGTGCGATCTCCGCTGCGAGGTCACCGACTCCGTCGGTGTGCTTGGTCGTGTTCCCGCCGCGGAACTCAGCGAGCGATGCAAGACGCTCGAACGCCTCGAGGTGGTACGCGTCTGCGTCGGCATGGTCGGCGGCGAAGCTCGCGACCAGCTCGGAAGTCTTCAGACGGGTGATCTCCGCACGGTTGCGAGCGGTTTGGTTGTCGTGCGCCACCTGCAGGGTCCGGAGGCGCAGGTCAGCGGCGTCGGTGAAGATCTCCCGATGCAGCGCGAAGTGGCGCTCGCGGTGCTCGAGTGCTTCGGTGAACCTGCCTGCCTGCTTGTACGCCGTGGCGAGGTGGTCGTG
Organism: uncultured Ilumatobacter sp.; assembly: GCA_938044705.1. Lineage (GTDB taxonomy): Bacteria > Actinomycetota > Acidimicrobiia > Acidimicrobiales > Ilumatobacteraceae > Ilumatobacter_A. The sequence continues at coordinate 30,507 of CALIOL010000071.1, forward strand.
GATCTCGAGCTCGGTCTCGCGCATGTCGGTTCGATCGGCGAGGTCGAGGGCGGCGACGAGCGAAGCGATCGCATCGTCGAGTTGGCCACTGCGCAGCGCCACGCGTCCTTCCGACACCATCACACCGAGTTGTTCGGTCGGGGACAGCGAGCCGCCTTCCGCCGTGCGGTACTCCCAGTCAGCGCGAGCTTCGGCGAAACAGAGCGCCGCGCTCGCATGATCGGCGAGCCCGACATATGCCTCGGCGAGGTCGGCGAGCAGTCCACCGACGAGGTGCGGAGCGTGCTCCCGGGACAGCTCGACCGCCTTGCGACCGAGGCTCACCGCCGGGAGGTACTCCCCGCGTCGTCCCCGAATCCGAGCGAGGTTGCCCATCACCATTGCGTCGAGATCTTTGCGACTCAAGGGCTCGTTGATCGCCAATGCGCTCTCGTAGGTCGCGATCGCTCGTTCGTAGTCGCCCATCGACTGGTAGATCGCAGCGATCGTGTGGAGGATCTTTCCTTCGTTGATGTCGTCGCCCGTCGCGCGGTACACCTGGATCGCTCGCAAGCAGGCTTCGAGCGCTGCAGCGAAGTTGCTCGCTTGATAGTGGACGACGCCGATCAAGTGCAATGACCACGCATGCGTGAGGTTCGGTTCACCCGCTGCGGCGAGATCAACGGCTTCGGTGGCCAGAGCGAACGCATCGTCGGCGTGATGCAGCTGATGCGCGATCGAGGCGAGTTGGTACAACGCCTCGGCCTCGTTGGAGACGAGGCCTGCGGCACGGGCTTGCACCCGGGCATCGAGCGCCAACTTGCGAGCAGCCTCCACATCGGTGGAGCGAGCCGCTGCGACCTGGTCGAGGAGCGTCCGAACTCGACTCTCCTCCGCTGTCATCGATTCGTCCACTCGGTCCTACTTCGTGCCCCCTCATCGGGAAAGGCGGTTGGGGGCGTCAACTGTTTATCGGCTTCGGGGGCTTCCGTCTGAAGTCTTGCAGAACCCTTTACGATCGGCTTCTTCCTATCCTGGTCACCCATGCCGCAGCGGTCCGCGCTCCTCGCGTTTGTTCCGGTGATCGCGATGGCACCGTTCAGCCTGCTGGCACTCTTCATCTTGTGGGTTCCCGTGTCGTTCTGGGTCCCGTTCGTGTGGCTGTTGATCGGGTTCGCGGCGACCGGTCCGCTGCTGTTCGTCCGCCGCTTCCAGGTGCTCGTCCTCACGCCCATCCTCGGCGCTCGGCCACCGACAGTGGGCGAACGATCGGCGATCGAACCGCTGTGGCGCGAGATCGTCGAGGCCGGCAATCTGCGCCACGACCACTACGTCGTGCGCATTCTCCCGTCGGACGAACTCAACGCCTTCGCGTGCGGCGGCCACCTGGTCGTGGTCACCTCGTTCGCGGTGGACGAGTTGACCACCCCCGAGTTGCAGGGAGTTCTGGCTCACGAGCTCAGCCATCACCTCGGGTTGCACACCGTGGCGATCACGATCGGACACTGGCTGTCCACGCCGGTCGTGCTGCTGGCGAGAATCGGTGTGTTCTTCGAGAACGTCGCGATCGCTGCCCGTGAGAGCTTCGGCAAGGACTCCCCCACCATCGACGCGATCACCAATGCCGCTGCGGTCGTGATCCGCGGAGTGTCATGGATTTTCACGGCTGCGATTCGCGGCGGCGTCGCGCTGGGAAACCTGGTCGGACACGGTTCGGAGTTCGATGCAGACCGCCGGGCGGTTCGGATGGGCTTCGGGCGCGAGCTGGCGAGCGCGCTCCGCCGAGTGCTCGCAGCCCACAACACACCTCGTCCGGTCGGGTGGCGGGAGCGGCTCGCGTCATCGCACCCGTCGGCGCGAACGCGCGTCGCCCGAATCGAAGCACTGTTGCGACACCCCGCCAGGTAGGCCCTGCCGAGCGAGGTACTGTCAGGCGATGACGGCTGCGCACCCGACGCCCGGTCCACCCGAGCAGTTCGTGTTGACGATCGGCGACATCGGTGTGTCCCCATCCTGGGTCGTCACGCCGAACGGGACGGCCCCGCTGCGCGGGTCTCAGTGGACCATCCAGGACTGGACCTACACCCGTCAGGCCATCCCGACCTGGGCAATCGTCGTGGCAATAGTGGGCGCTGTCTTCTGTTTGCTCGGGTTGCTGTTCCTGCTCGTGAAGGAGCCACGCACCGACGGCTTCGTCGAGGTCACCGTTCGGTCGAACCACGTCTTCCACGGCATTCGGCTCCCGGCAGACACACCACAGGCCGTTGCTCATGCACGGCACCTCGTCGGCCAGGCACAACACATGGCGACGCACGCAAGCTGACACCGACGTCACCTGCGGCATCACTCACGCGGTGATCGGGACGACGATTCCGTCGAGCAGTCCCACCAGATCCATCGGCGCCACCGAGATGTCCAGGCCGCGCCTCCCGCCGCTGACGTAGATCGTGTCGAACAGCTCGACGCTCTCGTCGAAGACCGACGTGAGTTGCTTGCGCTGCCCGATCGGACTGATTCCGCCCACGACGTATCCGGTGATCCGTTCCGCTGCAGACGGGTCGCACATCGTCGCCTTCTTCGCGCCGACAGCCGCGGCGACGAGCTTCATCGAGACCATGCAGCTCACCGGCACCACCACGACGACGGGGTCGCGGGGAGCGTCGCCGCCTTCTGCGTCGACCAAGAGCGTCTTGAAGACTTGATCCTGATCGAGGCCGAGCGCTTCGGCAGCCTCGAGCCCGAAGTCCCGCAGATCTTCGCCGCGGTCGTACTCGTGCAGACCGAACTCGATCCCGTGCTTCTCCAACATCACGACAGCCGGCGTCACCGATTCATTCTGCCGCTCGAAACAAATCACGGCAGACTCGCAGGGTGCGTCTGACCGTCGAGCCGTCCATCGATCCGCAGGACTATGAGTTCTCACACGACATCCGGGTGCGGTTCGTCGAGACCGATGCGATGGCGATCGTCCACCACTCGAACTACCTGGCGTACTTCGAAGAGACCAGAGTCGCGTTCCTCGCCGACATCGGCCATCCGTTCACCGAGTGGCGTGAGGCGGGGCTCGAGTCACCGGTCTTGGAATCCTTCGTTCAGTATCGCCAACCGTGCCGGTTCGACGAGGTGCTGACCGTGCACGTCGCATTGGCTGCAGCCACTCGCGCCACGTTCCAGATGAGCTATCTCGTGATGGTCGATGGACAGCCGCGAACGACCGGCGTCACCGTCCACGGTTGCACGACGCTCGCAGGGCGCCCGACGCGGCTTCCCGCGTGGTTGGTCGAGCGCGCTACGCCGGAATAGTCACCGCGGGACCTGCGGCAACCCGTCGATGTACAAGCCGCCCTCGAACCAGCCGACGACCCACTGCGGGTTGATAGTGCGTTCGAAGAGCGGCCCCCCGGGCACCTCGAACGTGATCGCCATGGTCACCCGGGTATCGCTCTCCTGAGTCAGCACGCCATTGGCGACGCCACGGGTGCAGTCACGTTCCTCCGTGCACCATCGTTCGAGTGCCGCGGCGGTGCCGACGTCTTCACCGACGAGCGCAAACAGATCGGCGAATGCTGGCCGGTCCACCCAGCTCCGACCATCGTTCTCGATGTACGCGACAGCGTCTTCCCAGCGCTCTTCGGCGAGCGCGTCGAGGTACCCCTGCGTGAACTCGGTGGCCGTTGCCTGCAGGTCGTACGGGTCGGGCTCCGGTTCCGGAACGCCATCGGGAGGCAGGGAGATACCGATCCCACCGCTCGATATCCGAACGAGGCGTGCGCCTCTCACCTGCACGAGGAGGAACGTGTTGTCGGCGTCGGCCTGCGGCAGCTCTCGGTCATCGGGCACTCGGAATACCTTCACCTCTGAGGCCAGACTCTCGATGACGCCCTCCGCGATGGGCTCGCCGAGCCAGGCCGCAGGGTCGTCGACACCTCCGGTCGAGAGCGGCTCAGCCACCGCGACGATCACGGAGTCGCCGTACGTCGTGTAGGACGCTCCGCTGATCGAGAGCGGATCCGGTGGGTTGGATGCGGAACTGCATCCCCCGCCGATCACGGTCCTCCCCAGCGCGTCGTAGACCGCGACGTACGCACCGTTGTCACCGGCCCGACCACCCGACACCGTCCAGGGCAAGACGTACCCGTTCGCCACCTCCGTCGCTGATCCCAGCGTGTTCGTTCCACACGCGCCGAGCTGTTCATCGGGCTGCGTCGGCGGGTCCATCGCACGTGCGGGCAGCGGCCAGTGTTGGAGCAGCCAGCCACCGTCGGCGGTCGTCGAAATGGTCGAGCCGCCCAGCTCGGTGACGCGCACGACGCCACCGCCGTCGCTCGCCACGAAGCGACTCATCGCCGCGGTCCCGTCCGGCCACAGGCGGAGAAGCACCGTCTCGGGGAGCTCACCTGCGCTGTCGTCGGGCCACGACCCGGCGATCACGACCGATCCGTCGACCAGGCCGCTCGCGTCGCCCGGGAACGCGACGGTCCAGTCGGTGTCGACTCCACGCTCGTCGGTCACCGTCCAGCCCCCAGGTCGCTGGCGCACGATGGGTACGAATGGTGCTTCGGGCCCGAACTCGTGCACGCTCACGCCGGTTCGGGTGTGGACGATCGATCGTTGCTCGAGGATCAGTTCGTCCTCGATCTCGAACCCGTCGATGACGATGTCGATCGTCTCAGCGAACTCCCATGGGAATTCGGTACCGGGCACGAACCGCTGGAGGCCGACCCGACCGTCGAGCAGAGACCGAACCGGTACGAAGATCTCCTGGCCGCTCGGCGCAACCAACGGTTGACCGATCTCGAGGTCCGACGACTCGACGTCGGCGTCGGTCGCGATGGGCAGCGACAGACTCGGAAACAGCCCGTCGATGGCTCCGTCGCCGCTGTTGGCCGATGCGCTGCCGAACTCTTCGCCGTCGAACTGCTGCTGGCTCAGCTCGACGCCGTACCAGTCGATGACTTGGACTCGGTCATTCGCCCGATCGGCGACCACGAACTTCATGCCGTCGGTCATCGCCGGTGCGAGTGGTGCTCGTGCACCATCTCCTCCGAGCTCGATCGCGCCCGAACCGGTCCCCATGACTGCCTCGGCCACCGCGAAGCTGTCTTGAACGCTGAGTCCCGCCAGGTCGACCGCAAACTCTCGTGAGGACGGCGCTGCCTCGCCCTCGGCGTCATCGCCAACGGGCCCGGCGACGGTCGTTGCCACCTCCTGCGTCGTACTCGGCGCCACGTCTGCAGTACCTGGGGCATCGGTGACCGACGGCTCGGGGGTCGTCGAATCGACCGCTCGGGAATCTGCCGGCACCAACACGTCGCCGCCGGACTCTCGCTCGACATAGGCCGCCACGGCCGCCACCGAGAGGACGACGACCGACGCCGCAGCAACAACCAACAGCGTTCGCCGGTTCGGGCCAGAGCCGACGGCGGGAAGGCCGGCGGCCTGACGAACCGACTCGAGATCGGAGTCTGCTCGGGACTCGGCTTGCTGCGACCCCCAGGTCCGAGCCGTCTCGGCAGCCCTCCGTGATCGTTCGTCGATGGAATCACGGTTCACCGTTCGACCTCCGAGGTTTCTTGGTTGAGGCGGACACGAAGGGTGCGCGCCAATTTCACACGGGCCCTCGACAACGAGGACTTGACCGTGCCCGGAGCGATCTCCAGGATCTCGGCCACTTCCGACACCGAGAGCTGATCGATGTAGTGCAGCGCGACAACGCTCGCTTGGCGAGCGGGCAGCGAGCGCACGGCGTCGAACCAGCGCTCGTCGTCGACGTCGATGTCGACAGTGCTCTCGCCCCGCGACGAGATCTCAAATCGCTCGACCATCCGCTCCCGGCGTCGACGCGACCGATGATGGTCGGCAACGAGCCGAATCATCACCCGTCGAACCCAAGCACCAGGGATGTCGTAGTCGACGATCGTCGACCAGTTCCGGCACGCTCGGATCAACGCCTCTTGGGCCAGATCGTGCGCGGCGGAAGGAGCGAGAGCTCGCCCGAGTGCAAGCAGCTTCGGGTACTCGACGCGAAAGAACTCGTCGAACCGGTCGTCAGCGACAAGCTGCCCGTCGAGGGGTGTCATCGACTTCGTCTCCACACCATCGGTACACGTCGCTCCTCACGGATCGGTTGCCCCGATTTTGGCGTGTTGGTCTCACATGCGCTGCGTGAGGCCGCCGTCGACCACGAAGATCTCGCCGCTGGTGTACTTGTTGCGGAGCAGGGCCAACACCGCCTCGGCACAATCGTCCGGTGTTGCCGAGCGAGGCACGGGCGCCATCGCTGCGACGGCTGCGTGTTGGTCTTCCCAATCGGCGGTCCATGGTGTCGCGACCAGGCCGGGAGCAACCGCGTTGACCCGGATCGGCCCATAGCTCTTCGCGAGCAGCAACGTCATCTGGTTCAGCGCTGCTTTCGTCATCGAGTACGCCATGGATGATCCGACCGGGCGCACGCCGGCGATCGACGTGATGTTGACGATGTTCGCATCGTCGGACTCGCGCAGGTGCGGAATCGCATGCTTCGTCAGCCACCACGTACCGAAGACGTTCACGTCGAAGGTCTTCTGGAAGACCTCGTCGGTCAGGCCGTCGAGGTCGTGGTGGGGAATCGACGTCGTCCAGCCCGCATTGTTGACCAGGTAGTCGAGTCGTCCGTATTTCTCGATGGTCTGGTCGATGAGTGCGTGCCCTTGAGCCTGATCGGCGATGTCGGCGCGAATGTACGTCGACGTCCCCGGCAACGACGCCGACACCGCTTCCCCGGCCTCGACGGAAGACGCCGAATTGACCACCACAGTGGCCCCGAGGGCTGACAGACGTCGGGCGGTCTCTTCGCCGATGCCGCTCGACGACCCCGTCACGATCGCTACCCGGCCATGAAACTCGCTGTCGCTCATGACGCGGAACGTACAGGACCGGATCCGCCGACACCGTTTCGGACGCCTGGACAGCAACTATCGTTTCGGCGATGGCAGTTGGATTGAGAGAACGGAACCGAGCCGCCGCGATGGACGGCGCTCGCAACGCTGCCTTCGAGTTGATGTCGGTGCGCGGTTTCGCTTCGGTGACCGTCGAGGAGATCGCATCGGCCGCTGGCGTGTCTGCGTCGACGCTGTATCGCTACTTCGGCACCAAGGAAGCGCTCGTCCTGTCATCATCGAGAACCGACCAGCTCACGGAACGCCTGGCAAAGGACTCGAGCGACCGGGGCTGGGCCGAGGCCTTTCAAAAAGCGGCGACGAAGGTGTGGGGTGACGATTCCACTGCCCATCTCGAGCTCGGCTTGGTCATCGACAACGATGCGCTCCTCGACGCCTGGGAGCGCCAGCTCCTCGACCAACGCGACGCGATCGCCGAGTTGTTCGCCGAACGCCGCGGGAAGGCGGCTGGGAACAAGGACGCCGTCCGCGGCGCCGTCGCCGTTGCGGTGCTGACGACGACGCTGCTGCGCTGGCACCGAGACGGTGGCGACAAGCAGGCACTGGCACGTCGGCTCGGCAAGGCCTTTCAGGCGCTCGAAGAAGCCTGAATCGCACTCCCGGTTCAGCGGATTGGATCAGGCGACTGCCAGATGTCGGCGTAGATGCAGCGCCAGTGACTGCCGAATCGCATCGTCACTCATTCCGGCGCTCGTGCTGAGGTATTCGAGCGCTTCGAATTGGAACGCGACGTCTACCGCTGGCAGCGCAATGCTGAGTTGGTCCGGACCGAGGGATTCGAACTCGCTCGCGAAGTCGTCGGCCAGGCGGGAGCGCAGCGCAGCGCGGGCACGCTCGACACCCTCCGATGCGGTCGCAGCGTGTGCTCGTGCGACGCGCACGATCGAGCGCAACCGAGCGGCGATCTCGATGCGTGCGGAGACGAAGCGTTCGACCCGTTCCTCGAACGACCCGTCGACGGGTCGGCTTCCGAACACCTCTGCAGATGCGGTTGCAAACGCGCGGTCTACTGCTGCCTCGATGAGTTGAGTGCGCGTGTCGAAGTATCGGTAGATCGACCGGTGCGAGATCCCGGCCACGGCGGCAATCTCCTCCGACGTCGGGTCGTGATTGCCATTCCCAGCCAACTCGATGACCGCGTCCACCACCGCGTCGATGTTGCGCGTGCGCCGCTGGGTCCGCCCGTCGACCGTGGGGACGTCCGCGTCTGCGCTCATGTCGTGCTCTCCCTCATCTTCCCAACCCTCCGTCACCGACGGTACTCGTCACGCGACCGTCCGACGATGTTTCGACGCACTTCTTGACAGAGTATGAATTGGCAGATGTCACAGAACACCTGCGTCCTCGTCCACGGAAACCCCGAGACCGCTGCGATCTGGGAAGGACTCGACGCTTCGCTCACACGTCGAGGCGCCGAAGTGGTTCGGCTGTCTCCGCCCGGGTTCGGCGCCGCACTTCCCGCTGACTTCACCCCGGATGCGACCAGCTACTGCGCTTGGCTCATCGAGCGACTCATCGAGATCCGAGCCGAGCGACAAGACGGGCAGCCGATCGACATCGTGGGACACGACTGGGGCGCTGGCCACGTCTATCGCCTTGCGGCAACACGACCTGACCTGCTCCGTTCCTGGTCAGCTGACATCGGCGGCCTGCTGCATCCCGATTACGTCTGGCACGATGCCGCCGTCGCCTGGATGACGCCGGACCTCGGCGAAGAGATCATCGAATCGATGGTCGCGATGCCGCTCGCGGACCGAGTCGCTGCCTACACAGGCCTCGGCCTCGAGGAATCCATAGCGAGCGATATGGCCGCGGCGATGGACGCCGACATGGGTCGCGCCATCCTCACGCTCTATCGATCCTCTCCTGAGCCAGTGCTGCAGACCTTGGCCGACGACCTGGCTGCGGCGGACCACGGACCGGGTTTGCTCATCACGGCGAGTGACGACGCGTATGTTTCGGCATCACTCTCCGGGCCGGTCGCCGAGCGACTGGGCGTCGAGGAGCTCGTGCTGGACGGTCAAGGCCACTGGTGGATGGTGAGCGATCCCGAAACCGCAGCAGCTGGCCTCGTCGCGTTCTGGTCGTCGCTCGACTGATCCCGGGCGCCAAGTGCTGACGGCGTCTACAGGAACAGGCGGTACGCCGGGTTCTCCGTTTCGTTCCAGTGCCGGTAGCCGAGCTCGTCGAGGAACTGCTCGAACGCCGCGACGTCCGAGTCGGGGACCTGCATCCCGACCAACACGCGACCGCTGTCCGACCCATGGTTTCGGTAGTGGAAGAGCGAGATGTTCCAGTCAGGCTGCATCGAGCCGAGGAAGTTCATGAGCGCACCGGGTCGCTCAGGGAACTCGAAGCGGTGCAGCACCTCGTCTCGTGCGAGTTGCGACTTGCCACCCACCAGGTGACGAAGATGCACCTTCGCGAGCTCGTCGTCGGTCAGGTCGAGGGTCTCGAACCCTGCTGTTCGGAACGTGGCGGCAACCTCGTCGGCCTCGGCACGCGATCCAACGCCGATGCCGACGAAGACATGCGCGACGGAGTCGTCGCTGATTCGGTAGTTGAACTCGGTGACGTTGCGACCACCGACGACCTCGCAGAACCTTCGGAAGCTGCCCGGCTGTTCCGGGATCGTGACTGCGAACACCGCCTCGCGCCGCTCACCGATCTCCGCGCGTTCGGAGACGAACCTCAGACGGTCGAAGTTCATGTTGGCGCCACACGAGACCGCCACCAAGGTCTCCTCCGACACGCCACTGGTTTCGACGTACTGCTTCAGGCCAGCAATCGCGAGCGCACCCGCTGGTTCCAGCAGGGTTCGCGTCGCGGTGAAGACGTCCTTGATTGCCGCGCAGGTCTGATCGGTGTCGACCACGAGGATGTCGTCGACGTACTGGTCGACCAGACGCAGCGTTTCGACACCGACCTGCTTCACCGCGGTTCCGTCCGAGAACAGCCCGACTTCGGAGAGCTCGACTCGCTCACCGGCTGCGACCGAACGACGCATTGCGTCGGACTCGATGTGTTGCACACCGATGATCTTGATGTCGGGCCGCACCTGTTTGACGTACGCCGCGATCCCTGAGATCAACCCGCCTCCGCCGATCGCCGCGAAGATCGCGTGGATGGGGCGTCCGTGCTGGCGAAGGATCTCCATCCCGATGGTGCCTTGGCCCGCGATGACAGCAGGGTCGTCGAATGGGTGGATGAAGGTCATCCCGCGCTCGAGCATGAGTTCCTGGCCACGTTCGAACGCCTCGGTGTAGGACTCGCCGTGGAGGACGATCTCGGCGCCTCGAGCGGCGACCGCTTCGACTTTGAGCGTCGGCGCAGTCGTCGGCATCACGATGACGGCGTGGCACCCGAGTTCGTTCGCCGCGAGCGCGACTCCCTGAGCATGGTTTCCTGCCGAGGACGCGATGACACCTTTGGCGAGTTCTTCGGCAGGGAGGTTGGCCATCTTGTTGTAGGCGCCGCGCAGCTTGAACGAGAACACTTCCTGCAGGTCTTCGCGCTTCAGCAGAACGGTGTTGCCGAGCCGCCGAGACAGGTCGGATGCAGGCTCGAGCGGCGTCTCGATGGCGACGTCGTAGACCCGTGCGTTCAGGATTCGCCGGAGGTAGTCGACGTCGTCGACATGGAGATCACTCATGGGCCCAGTCTGGCGGTTCGGCGGGGTGCGGCGGCGACCGTCGGCCAGCCCGCCGAACTTGTGTCAATTCTTCTCAACACGGCCGACGGTTCTGCCGATGCCCAAGAGATGGACGTGGATCAGTTGCGACACACCGAAGCTCATGCCTCGGCGCGGCTCGAGGGATGGTCCTCGATGCTCAAAGTGTTGCCGATCCCGGCGGCGATCGTCACCCCTGATGGCGTCGTGGTCGCCGCAAACCGCTGGCTCGACGTCGGTGCCGGGTCCGCGTTGCTTGCTCCCGAGTGCGACGGCCGCCCCCGAAATCGATTCGGCATCGACGGCAGCCGCTGGCGCGTACGCCCTCTCGACCATGACGCAACGCTGCTGCTGGCGACCGGTGAACGAGAAGACGCGGGCGATCATCTGTTGCGCCACTTCTATTCTTCGGGCGACGCATTGTTCGTCGTGTACGACCACGAGAGCCGAATCCTGCAGTCGAACCCTGCGTGGCAACGACTGGTGGGTCTGACCAGCGAAGAAGTCTTCGGCATGGACACTTGGGACCTCGCTCACGAGGACGACCGCCACAAGCGTGCCGAAATCGAGACCGAACTCATCACCACGGGTCGAGCGCAAGCTGACTTCCGGCTTCGCGGCGCCGACGGGAATCTGCGCGACGTTCGCCTCCACCTGCAGTACGACAACTCCGTAGGTCGATGCTTCGGAATCGGGCGCGACGTCACCGAGGAAGGTCGACTCACCGCGGAGCTCGAACACCGAGCTTTCCACGACGAGCTCACCGGGCTCCACAACCGCGCCAGCCTGATGCACTACCTCGAGGATCTGCTCGGCCGCGGCGGCAGACCGTCGCTGCTGTTCTGCGACATGGACCGGTTCAAGATCATCAACGATTCGCTGGGTCACGCGATGGGCGACCTACTCCTCACCGAACTCGGGACGCGACTTCTCAGCGTCGACTTGGGCAGCGATGCTCGGATCGGGCGCTTCGGCGGCGACGAATTCGTCGTTGTGCTCGGGAGTGGCGGCGAACAGCGCGCTCGTCTCGTCGCCGAACGCGTTGAGGACGCGCTCCGCGAACCGTTCGATCTCGATGGCCGACGCATCCACATCACCATGAGCATCGGAATCTCCACGTGTCGCCCCGGCCGCAACCGCACTGCGGAGGAACTGCTCGGTGATGCTGACACCGCCGCCTACGAAGCCAAGGCCCGGGGCCGCGAGCAATGCGTCGTGTTCGACGACCAGCTACAGGCTGTGGCGCAACGACGACTCGACGTGGAGGAAGGACTCCGCACAGCCATCTCGAACATGGAGTTCGAGCCGTTCTTCCAACCCATCGTCACGGTGCATGACGGCTCCATCGTTGCCGCCGAGGCGTTGGTCCGCTGGCGCACTCCCGAACGGGTGATCTCGCCGGGTGAGTTCCTGGATGTCGCCGAGGACGCGGGGCTGATGCCCGAAATCGGCAAGATCATGATCGATGCCACCATCGCGGCCGCCGCACACTTCGCCGCCCTCGGGTCCCCGATCACGATGTCGATCAACGCGTCGGATGCGGAGCTGCACGTGCCAGGCTTCGGCGAGGCACTGATCTCCCAGGTCGCACAAGCCGGACTCGACGCGTCATCGTTTCTCATCGAAATCACCGAGTCCGCGGTGCTCGCCACTGATTCGGCGCTCCCGGTACTCCGACGGCTTCGCGATGCTGGCTTCCGAATCGGTCTGGACGACTTCGGTACGGGCTACTCATCGCTTGCTCACCTCCGCGAGCTCCCGATCGACGTGGTCAAGGTCGACCGCTCGTTCGTCGCCGATCTGCCAACGGATCCGGTCACCCACGCGCTGACTGCATCCCTGGTGAGTCTGTGCGCCGCGCTCGGACTGGACGTCGTGATGGAAGGCATCGAGACGAAGGCGCAGGCCGAAGCCGTTCTGGAAATCGGCGGCACCGTGGCTCAGGGGTACCTGTTCCACCGCCCGATGCCGATCAGCGACCTCGAGGTCGCGTTGGCCGCCGAACGGTCAACCCATCCCTGACCCCGGCCAGCGTCCGACAGCGAGATCGCGCTTCGAAGCGTTCGCCCGTCGGTGGATAGTTTCGCTGCATGAAACTCGGACTCGCATTCGCCAACACCGGTCCCTTTGCTGAAGCCGACGGCGTCGTACAAATGGCCGTCGCAGCCGAGCAGGCCGGGGTCGAGTCGGTCTGGACCGTGGAGCACGTGATCTGGCCGAGCAACTACGACTCGGAATATCCCTACTCACCCACCGGCAAGATGCCCGGCGACAAGACATCGTCGATCCCGGATCCACTCGTCTGGTTGGCCTTCGTCGGCGCCCACACGACGACACTGCGGCTCGGCACCGGGATCGTGATCCTCCCCGAACGCAACCCGCTCGTGTTCGCGAAGGAGGTGGCAACCCTCGACCGGCTGTCTGGCGGTCGGATGGAACTCGGCATCGGCGTCGGCTGGCTGGAAGAGGAGTTCGACGCACTGGGAGTCCCTTGGCCCAAGCGGGGAGCACGAACCGATGAGTACGTGCACGCGATGCGCGAACTGTGGGCGAGCGACGACGCCTCCTTCAGCGGTGACTTCGTTTCATTCGACAACGTGTCGTCCAATCCGAAACCGGCCAGTGGCAGCGTTCCGTTCACGATCGGCGGCCATTCCACAGCCGCTGCGAAGCGCGCCGGGCGGCTCGGCGACGGGTTCTTTCCGGGCAAGGGATCGATCGCGGAGCTGACCGAAATGATCGACATCGTTCACCAGACGGCCGCCGAACACGATCGAGATCCGGCAGCGATCGAGATCACCGCTGCCCACCCCGGCCTGTTCGGCGACGACCCGACGGGAGCGGCTCAGGAACTTCGCTCGATCGGTGTGGACCGCACAATCGCCCCCGCCTTCATGCTCCTGGGTTCCGAGGGCGTCGAGGCGAAGGCGACAGAGATGGCCGAGAAGATCATCGCTCCGATCAGCGCCATCTGACCCGGTTGGGACGTCGGCATGGGGAGCGTCGAACTCGATGAGGTCGGCATGGTCTACCCGGATGGCTACGAAGCGGTCCGGCGAATTAGCCTGACGATCGACGACGGCGAGTTCCGCGTGCTGCTCGGGCCTTCCGGCTGCGGCAAGAGCACCGTCTTGCGACTCATCGCCGGGCTCGAACAGGTCACGTCCGGCGAGATTCGTCTCGACGGCAGGCGAGCCAACGAGCTCGGGCCGCGCCGACGCGATGTCGCCATGGCGTTCCAGCAACACGCGCTGTATCCACACATGACCGTCGCCGAGAACCTCGGGTTCCCACTCAAGATGGCCGGCACACGCTCGAGGGAGATCGCTGCGCAGGTTCGAGACCTGGCGCACACATTGGGGCTCGGCGACGCGCTCGACCGCAAGCCATCGCAACTGAGCGGCGGCCAGCAGCAACGCGTCGCCCTCGGTCGATCGATCATCCGCAGACCTCGCGTGTTCCTGATGGACGAGCCCCTTTCGAACCTCGACTCTCGACTCAGGATCGAGTCGCGGTCGGCAATCCTGCGACTCCAACGCCGACTCGCCACGACGACGGTCTTCGTCACTCATGACCAGGCCGAAGCGATGGCGCTTGCCGACACCATCACCGTGATGAGAGACGGCGACGTAGTCCAGTCCGGCTCACCCCTCGATCTGTACAACCACCCTGTCGACCTCTTCGTCGCTCAGTTCCTCGGTTCGCCGGCGATGAACGTCTTCGC
>CALIOL010000072.1 GCA_938044705.1 uncultured Ilumatobacter sp.
AACAACGGGGTCCACGACGGGTCGGTGATCGGTGCGATCAGCACGTCGCCCGGCCCGAGGTCCCCCGGTTCTCCCGGGTCGAGTACCACCCGTGCGCGACCTCTCGCCACGCCCGGACATCCGGCGATGCCCTGCATGCTGTCGCCGCTCGACAGCGCCGTGGCTGACGACGCCCGCGCCTCCCAGGTCTTCATGTCGGGCACCTCACCGTCGACGATGAACGGCGGAATGACCTCAGACAGACGGCCGTGCAGTTCAGCGCGCTCGTCGATCAGTTGAACGAAGGACGCCGGATCATCGAGGTAGGCCGTGAACTCGTCGACGTTCAGCAAGCAGCTCTTCCAGCGTTCGGCGACGCCGCCAGCCTCCGCCGCTCGTTCGTGCATAACGCTCTGAGCTCGCCGGACGGCGTGGATTGCCTTAATCACCGTGGTCTTCGAACGCTCTCGAGCTTGCGAGAACAGCATGGTGGCGCTGTACGCCTTGTCAAACTGGAATCGGTCGATCCGGTTCAGCTCCCCCCGCACCTGCTCCAGGGCGTCTGTGCGAACCTTTTCGAGGCGCGCTGCCTGCGCTGTTGGGGCGTGCGACGGGTCTGCCGGGCGCATCGCATCGATTGCGGCTGTGGCCATCTCCGGTCGGAAGTTCCAAGGGTCGGACCCGACATCCCACTCGTTCGGCCCGCGGGTGCCGAAGTCCGCGAGGAACTGATGGAAGCCTGCGCGGTATGCGTCGGTCCTTGCATCGACACGTGACAGCTCCCACATCGCAGCAGACGGCGCCGCGGACTCGATGTCGCCGATACCGCCGAGGATCGAGACGAGGAGCTCCGGCTTGCCCGCTTTGACGACCAGGTCGGTCATCGCTCCTGACACGAGTGCGTTGGAGAACGTGTTGTCGATGTGGCGGGAGAACAGGTGCTCGAAGAACGGCCGGAACGACAGGCAATACGACATCAGCTGGTCGTTGGATGCATCGTCGCCGGGGTAGCGGTCGATGAATCGATCGACCTTGACCTTGTCCTGCTCCATCGCCGGGAGCTCCTTGGTGGACAGCAACCGCAGCAACGTCTTGCCGACCAGCAGCGAGGCGCGGAAATTCTTGTCGCCATCGCGTGCTTCGTACGCCGGAGCGTCGGATTCGCCGAAGAACATCGTGTCGATGTTCTCGACCTTGCCCCCGGGCGCCCGGACGCCGAGGATGCGGACGTAGCTCGCGTTGATGTAGCAGTAGCCGCCGAAGACGCTGAGGATGATCATGTCCTCGTCGTCGGGGAAGTCGCCATCGGCGACGAGGCCCATCTTCACGAAGGCTTGGCGCCAACCGTCCTCTGCTGCCTTGCCGATGAGGTCCCACGTAAATGGAAGCACGACCTCGGGGAACACTTCGCCGACGTTGCCACGCGTGTACAGCGGCCACTTGCGACTCGGCGCGTTGTCGGTCTCCCAGATCTTCTCGAATGCATCGGCCATCGGCTCAGCCCTTCTTCCAATCGTGAGGGAACTTCGTCCCGAGCAAGGCGCCTTCGACCAGTCGCCTCGGCGCGTTCGACAGCAGGTGGTAGCCGTTGTATCGCTTCGGAAGTCGTACGAACCGCTTCTCCTGCAGCACGGCATCAACGGTCGCATCGGCCACCTGTTCGGGGCTCAGCTTCGGAAGGAAGCCGAGCCGTTTGAACCGTTTGAGACCGACCGCAGCGAAGGGCCGGTCGTCGTTCTCGAGGCGCTCCCACATCTCCGTCTCGACCGGGCCGGGGCTGACGACCGTCAGGTCGACGCCGGTTCCTCTGATCTCGAGCCGAAGCGTCTCGGTGAAGTTGGTGACCGCCGCCTTGGTGCCGGCGTAGGCCGCCAAGCCCGGAAACGGAATCGCCCCGGCAACCGATGACATCTGCACGATGTGACCGCTCCCCCGCTCGAGCATGTGCGGGAGGACGTCTCGGGTCAACAGCAGCGTGGCTTCGTAGTTGAGTCGTGCGATCTCTCGCAGGTCGTCTCGCGGTGTGGTCGCGAAGCTGGTTGACCCTTCGACTCCCGCGTTGTTCACGAAGACATCGATGTGGCCGAGCTTGTCCAAGCACGTGTCGACGAATCCGTCGACATCGCCCGGGTCCGTGAAGTCGGCCACCACGTAGTCGCCGACGATCCGGTCGGCGACGGCCTGGAGCTTCTCGCGAGATCGCGCTGCGACGAGTACTCGGGCTCCCTGTTCTGCAAACGCACGAGCCATCGTCGCGCCGATGCCGGCCGATGCGCCCGTGATGACCACGTTCTTACCGTTCAGATCCATGCCGCATCTCCACTCATCGCAGGATGACCGGGATCTCGCGGGGTCCACGGATCTGTCCGTTGGTCCAGGTGGTCTCCTTGGCCGGGTCGAGGCGATAGTCCGGGAAGGCCGCACACCACTCCTGGAATGCGATGTTCATCTCGAGGCGAGCGAGGTTGGAGCCCAGACATCGATGGATGCCGAGACCGAAGGCGACGTGGCGATTCACCTCTCGATCGATGAGGAACTCGTCGGATCGTTCGAACGCCTCCGGATCGTGATTGGCAGCCGGGAAGGTCACGAGGACCTGCTCCCCCTTGCGAACCGGACAGCCCGAGATCTCGGTGTCGCCGATGACCTCACGGCCCATCGTGACCGGCGCGTAGAACCGGAGCACCTCTTCGCTCATCGTCAGCCAGATGGGGTCATCGAACGGCTTTCCCTTGAGCCGGCTGAGGTCGTCCGGGTTCGACCCGAGATGCCAGAGGCCTGATCCGATCGCACTCCAGGTCGTGTCGATTCCGGCCAGGATCAGCAGCAGGAGGTAGCCGAGCTTCAGTTCTCGGTCGACCGGTTCGCCGTCGATCTCTGCCTCGGTGATGAGCGTGGCGAGATCGTCTTTCGGATCGGCCGCTCGGGCATCGAGGAGTTCACCGAAGTAGGCCCGCATGTCTGCGGTGACTTGTTCGCGGATTCGATTGTCTCGAGGCGCGAGCTGGAAGTTGCGGTAGATCCAGTCGCGAAAGATGTCCGCGTCGTCGTCGGGCACCCCGATCATCTGGGCGATGCCATGGACCGGGATGTGTTGGCTGTATTCAGCCGCGGCATCGGCGGTATCGCGACCGTCGAGCTGCTCGATGAGACCTCGCGCGTACTCGCGCAGCTCGTTCTCCATCGGCTCGATCTGACGAGGCGCGAACGACGGGAGCAGCAGGCGACGGTGGTCCTTGTGGTCCGGAGGGTCAGAGGTGATCGGCGGGGCTGGACGGCGTTTGGCATCCGGTTGAGCGACGGAGACGAAACGCGACGAGAAGTTCACCGTGTCCTTGGCGATTGCGGACACGGCGTCCATCGTGACGGGCATGAACGCTCGCCCGTACCGTTCCGTCATCGCCATCGGCGTCACCTCGCGCACCGCGTTCCAGATGTCGACTGCGTCGGTACCCCACTGGTCGTCGAGCCAGTCCCAGTCGTTCACCCAGTCCGTGACCGGCTGGCTGTAGACCGTCGAGCCTTCGTCCTCGTATGCCATGTCGGAACCCCCATTCCTGTTGGCCTCAACGTAGCCGTCGGGCTGGTCGGGCTCGATGGCGGAGCGCGCTCAGAGCCAACGGCGAGGAATCGGCAACCGGTCGCGCAGCCGGACGTAGCTGAGGAGCGCGGCGTTGATCGCCCGAGTGTTGTCGAAGCCCTTGACTTCGGTCGGGACGAGGCGGATCAGCGTTTGGCCGGTCGCTTCGCGCTCTTCACGAGACAGCTTGTCGTACTCGCCAGCCCCGACCTTGCCGAAGTAGCGCACCGCCATCTCCGTCGAGAGTTCACCGTCACCACCGATGTCTTCGAGTTCGACGGTCCCGTCGATCATCACCGCCCGGTACGGCGGCCGCTCGTCTTGGATCGCGACGCACACGCGGTTGTCGCGCTGCAACGCCCGATGCTTGGCCGAACCAGTCGACACGACGAACAGGAGCGTGCCGTCTCGGAACGTGTACCAGAGCGGTGCCTGGTTCGGTCGGCCGTCGGACCGCACGTAGGAGAACATCGCAATGTGGTTCCCACGAAGGAACTGCTCGAGAGCGTCGGGCTCGAACGCGGGTTGCCCTCCCAGCGCCGAGAACGGGAGCGAGGCAATCGTGGGGTTTACAGTGTAAGCCATCCGGGCAGACTACGGCGTACGGCGTAAACTGACAACCATGCCCACCCGATCGAACGAGCGTGCACCGCTGACGAAGCAAGCGATCACGGCCGCTGCGCTCGACCTCATCGATCGCGATGGACTCGAACAACTCTCGATGCGAAAGCTGGGCAACTCACTCGGCTACGAAGCGATGGCGCTGTACAAGCACATCCCGGACAAACAAGCCGTCATCGACGCAGCGGTCGCGAGCGCCCTGGAAGCAGTCGAACTTCCCGATCCGACCGCACCGTGGCACGAGCGTCTCCGCCGGATCGCCAGAGGCCTGCGTGGCGCCGCCCTGAAGCATCCGCACCTTTTGGTCCCGATGATGACCAACCCGCCCCCGACCCCGGCGGTCATCGAACGAATCGACGCATCACTCGCAGCGTTGCGCGACAGCGGAGCCACCGATGACGACGTCACGCACCACTTCTGGCTCTTCATCAACGCGACCACCGGAGCACTCCTCGCCGAGGCCCGGTCACTGATCGCTCCACCCGCAGAGGCCGCGGCGATCGATGACGACACCGCCGCCCGCCTCGAGGAGTGCAGAGCGTTGAGTCACTTCGGACCAGCGCTCGCCTCCTGCGACTTCGCCGACGAGTTCGAGCGGCTGCTCGACACGGTCATTGCGAACATCTCCTGACCGGACGAACGAACCAGCCGAACAAGCGGCGCGAACACGTCGCGCCCGAATTCTGAACAATCGGTGACTCTCGCCACGCTGTCGTCATGTAAACGCAACGCAACTGTAAATTATGTCGTCATGTTGAAACACAGCCTCCCTGGGCGGAGTCGGGCTGCACTGATCGCCACGACCGCTGCTGCCGCAGTGCTCGCAGCGCCGGTCCCAGCATTCGCCGAACCTCGCGCCACACACGCCCCCATCGAATTCGGTGACCTCGACGAAGTCGACGTCGACTCGGCCGACACCGACGACGAGCTCCTCGTCGCGTGCCCGGTCGACGGACCAGCGACCTATGAGGACTCGTGGGGGTGGCCTCGATCCGGCGGTCGCTCCCATCAGGGCGTCGACATGATCGCCGACCAGGGCCTCCCGGTCATCGCGGTCCGAGACGGCGACGTCGAGTTCAAGCAGAACACGCTCGGCGGAAACGCCGTGTGGCTCACGACCGACAACGGTGACCGGTTCTACTACGCACACCTCGCTGGATTCGAGGGCCAAAGCCGGTCGGTCGCAGCGGGCGAGCTCATCGGATATGTCGGCAGCACCGGCAACGCCGGAGGACCTCATCTGCACTTCGAGACCCATCCGGGCGGCTCGGTGGAGAATCCGTACGGACACACGCTTGCAGCGTGCGTTCCCTCGGCCGAGGAGATCGCAGAGCAGGAACGCGACGACGCGAACGCACTGAACGACCCGGCCGTGTGGGCGAGGTTCCTCCCTCGCTCCTGACCGCCTTCTACGATCGAACAGGTGAACAGTCCTCGCATCGGTCGCCGCAGCTGGGTTCCAGCGGACTCCGAAGCCTTGGTCTCGCGGATCGCTGCCGAGACCGCTTCGAGCACGCCCGACGCGATTGGCGAGCGCATTGCAGCACTCGTCCAGACGAATGCTCGCATTCACGAACGCGAGTGCATCAACCTCAACCCGGCCGCGAACGTGATGAGTCCGGCGGCCGAAGCCGTCGTGGCGAGCTCGCTCGGCACCCGCCCGTCACTCGGGTACCCGGGAGCGAAGTACGAGATGGGTCTCGAGGCAGTCGAATCGATCGAAGTGATCGCCGCCGAACTCGCCGCGGAGGTGTTCGATGCCCAGTTCGCCGAAGTTCGGGTCGGCTCCGGGGCCATGGCCAACCTCTACTCGTTCATGGCCACGTGTGCTCCGGGCGATTCCATCATCGTTCCACCCGGCTCGATCGGCGGACACGTCACGCACAACACTGCCGGCGCGGCAGGCCTCTACGGCCTCGATGTCCACGAAGCTCCGATCGATACCGAGCGCTACACCGTCGATCTCGATCGTCTGCGGACCTTGGCTCGCGACATCCGTCCCAAACTGATCACCATCGGCGCGAGCCTCAACCTGACTCACCATCCCGTTGCGCCGCTTCGCGACATCGCAGACGAGGTCGGCGCGATCCTGATGTTCGACGCTGCGCATCTGTCCGGGCTCATCGCTGGCGGGGCCTGGCCGAATCCGATGGCCGAGGGCGCGCACATCATGACGATGAGTACGTACAAGAGCCTCGCTGGTCCGCCAGCCGGGTTGTTGTTGACCGATGATGCAGCGATTGCCGAGCGCGTTGATGCGATCGCGTTTCCTGGGCTGACGGCAAACTTCGATGCGGCGAACACCGCAGCACTCGCGCTGACCTTGGTCGATTGGAAGCGGTTCGGCCGGGGGTACGCCGCCGAGATGATCGGTACCGCCCAGACGATGGCGCAGCAGCTCATCGATGCGGGACTGCCCGTCGTGGTCGCCGACGGCCGGCCGACACGATCTCACGCGTTCGCGTTGCGAACCGACAACGGCGACGGCCACGCGCTCGCGCAACGCCTCCGGCGTGCTGGCCTGCTCACCTCCGGAATCGGCCTTCCCGGGGACGCCGACGCGATGAGCGGAATCCGGATCGGGACCAACGAGATGGTTCGCTGGGGAATGACGGCAACGCACATGCCGACCGTGGCCGGATTCGTCGAACGAGCAATCCGCGGAGAGGACCCGGCGGGCATCGCCGCTGACGTCCAATCGTTCCGCACCTCGTTCGACACGGTGCACTTCTGCAGCTGAGAGCGGTCGGGCCGTGAAGCGAGGCAGATACTCTCTCGATGAGATGACGGAAGCTGTGGACACCTCACGAGGACTGACCGCGGCTCAGGTCGCCGAGCGACGCGCCGACGGTCGCACCAACGACGTTCCGGACGCTCCCGTTCGAACGCTCGGCGAGATCATCCGCGCCAACGTGTTCACTCCGGTCAACGCGATCATCTCCACGCTGTTCGTGCTGATCCTCGTCGCCGGGTACCCAGCAGATGCGCTCTTCGCCGGGGTCGTGATCTCGAACTCGGTCATCGGAGTCCTCCAGGAGCTGCGCGCCCGTCGCACGCTGCACCAGTTGGAGCTCCTGAACGCTCCGAAGGCGACCGCCCGCAGAGATGGCGTCGACATCGAGATGGCGGTCAGCGAGGTCGTCGCCGATGACGTGTTGGTCCTGAAGCCAGGGGACCAGATCGTCGTCGACGGCACCGTCAGCGCGGCTGTCGGTCTCGATGTGGACGAGTCGCTCCTCACCGGCGAGAGCGACGCCGTGACGAAGCAACCGGGCGACGACGTGATGTCTGGCAGTTTCGTGTCGTCCGGGTCCGGCGTGTACACGGCAACAGCGATCGGCGCCGACAGCTACGCGGCCAAGCTGGCGAACGAAGCTCGTGTGTTCAAGCTCGCCGACAGCGAACTACGCGCCGGGGTCAACACGATCCTGCGGTGGCTGACGTTCATCATCCCGCCGGCGTCGATCCTCTTGCTGATCCGACAGCTGAACAGCGACGAGGTCGAACGTTGGCAAGATGCGCTCCAGGGCACGGTCGCCGCCGCGGTGGCGATGGTTCCCGACGGACTCGTGCTGCTGACCAGCCTCGCGTTCATCGTGGGCGTGATCTCGCTCGCTCGACGCAAGGCGCTCGCAAAGGAACTCACCTCGGTCGAGCTGTTGGCTCGCGTCGACACGTTGTGCCTCGACAAAACCGGCACGATCACCACGGGGGAGATCAGCTACGGCGACGTCCGGCCGCTCGCAGGCGTCGACGCGGACTACGTCTCCCAGGCACTGGGTGCGCTCGGGGCGTCCGACCCGAGCCCGAATGCCACGCTCGCTGCGATCATCACCGCCCACCCCGCACCGGACGGCTGGGTAGCCGACGAGATCACACCGTTCAGCTCCGCGCGCAAGTGGGCCGCAACGCACTTCGAGGGTCGCGGGTCGTTCTACATCGGTGCGCCGGAGTTCCTGATTCATCCCGACGACGCCGAAACACGTGCGCTCGTCAGCGAGCGCGCCGACGCAGGCAGCCGTGTGCTGGTCCTGAGCCACAGCGATGGCGAGCATCAGGGTGAGCAGCAGCCCGACGTGCTGATTCCGCTCGCCATCATCTCGCTGGAGGACACCGTCCGCAGCGACGCCCCGGAGATCCTCGAGTTCTTCCGCGAGCAGGGCGTCACGATCAAGGTCATCTCGGGAGACAACCCTTCGACGGTGGCTGCGGTCGCACGTCGCGCTGGTGTCCCCGAGAGCCACTCGGGAACGGACGCCCGGACACTGCCTGACTTCGACACTCACGCCGAGGCGTTCGGCGACACCGTGCAGTCGACCGCCGTGTTCGGGCGCGTCACACCACACCAGAAGCGAGCGATGGTGAAGTCGCTGCAGGCACGAGGTCACGTCGTCGCCATGACCGGCGACGGTGTGAACGACGTGCTCGCGCTCAAAGACGCCGACATGGGCATCGCGATGGGCGACGGCAGTTCGTCAACTCGTGCGGTCGCACAACTCGTGCTGCTCGACAACCGCTTCTCCACACTCCCCCGTGTCCTCGCCGAAGGCCGGCGCGTCATCAACAACATCGAGCGCGTCGCGAACCTGTTCATCACCAAGGCCACCTATGCGGTGTTCTTGACGTTGCTGGTGGGCATCGCCGGTTCGCCGTTTCCGTTCCTGCCCCGCCAACTCACGTTGATCGGCACGTTCTCGATCGGCCTGCCCGGCTTCTTCCTGGCGCTGTCGCCGAACGAGAACCTCGTTCGGCCCGGCTTCTTGCGACGCGTGCTGCGCTACTCGATACCGGCAGGCATCGTCGCCGGCACCGCTGCGTTCGTGGTGTACGAAGTGACGCGCCGGATGGACGATGTCCAACTCGCCGAAGCACGAACGGCAGCGACTGTCACACTGCTCGGCGCCGGGCTGGTCGTGTTGCTCGCGGTGAGCCGCCCACTGCACCTCTGGAAGGTCGGCCTGGCCGCCTCGATGGCTGCGCTGTACGTGATCGTGCTGGCCTTCGACGTGTTCCGGGACTATTTCGAGCTGGACCTCCCCGGGCGTGATGCGTGGATCGTGACGATCATCGCGGCGGTGGTCGCTGGTGTCGGCGTCTGGATCGTGCCAGCAATCGTCGCCCGCTTCGTCACCGACGGCGACAATTAGCGACGCAGCGGCGCTAGCCTCGGACTGTTATGCAGCGCCTCAGATCACCACGTCGCAAGCACGTGGCCATCGCCGTCGTGCTGCTCGTGATCGTCCAGTTGTTCGCGGTGCTCGTCAGCGGCTTCGGAGCGCGAGCGAGCTCGGTCAGCGGCGCTCGAGACGCCATCCAGCGCGAAGGCAACACGGTGGTCGAGAGCATCCTGCGCCACCTCGACCCGGCTGAACAATCGGTCGACGTGACCGCTCGCCTGCTGACGGACTCACTCATCGACACCACGAGCCCAGGGTTGGAGCAATACCTCTTCACACAGCTCGCGGTGATGCCACAGATGACCGGCGCATTCATCGGATACCCGGATGGGTCGTTCGTCTTCGTCAGCCTGGACGGTGACGGGTTCCAGTCGAAGCGAATCGAGACCGGCCTCGAACGAACCGTCGAGATTCGGACCTACGACCGAGACTTCACACTCACGTCGGTCGAGGAGGTCTTCGACGACGTCTACAACCCGACGGAGCGCCCGTGGTTCGAGGATGCCGCTGCGGCCGACGAACTCATCTGGACCGATCCATACGTTTTCTTCAGTTCGAGGCAGCCAGGCGTCACCGCGAGCCGAGCGGTACGTGCCGATGGCGAGCTCGTCGCCGTCGTGGGCGTCGACGTCGAGTTGTCCGGACTCACGAACTTCCTCGACAATCTGGCGGTTGCTAAATCCGGCGAAGCGTTCGTGACATCGGCCGACCATGTGGTGGGTGCCCCCTCGGCATACATCGAACGGACGATGGTCGACGCTGACGGGGACATTCACCTGCTGACCACCGAGGACCTCGGACTCGGCGTGTTCGCGAGTGACCAGCCAGGGGAAGTCGAACGAGTCGACACCGGCGATGGCCACGACCTCGTGCTCGCGCTCGATTTCCCAGACGATCAGCGCCTGGAGTGGGTGATGATCATCCGTGCTCCCGAGTCTGCGTTCACCGCGATCGCGAGCCGTCAACAGACCACTGCGCTGCTCATCACGATCGGCGGGGCACTGCTCGTGTTCGGCGCGATCTTCGTGTTGTTCCGCACGACGAGACCACTCAACGATCTGCAAACCGCTGCCACGACCGACCCGCTGACC
Organism: uncultured Ilumatobacter sp.; assembly: GCA_938044705.1. Classification (GTDB taxonomy): domain Bacteria; phylum Actinomycetota; class Acidimicrobiia; order Acidimicrobiales; family Ilumatobacteraceae; genus Ilumatobacter_A. Next base: position 10,449 of record CALIOL010000072.1, read on the forward strand.
GGTTTGGCGAACCGCCGTTACCTGTACGACTCAGGGGCGCAGCTGTGCGACCACCTCGACGAGGGCAACCGGATCTCCGTGCTCACCATCGATCTCGACCGTTTCAAGTCGCTCAACGACGTCGACGGCCACCACGCGGGGGACGGCGCCTTGCGTGCCGTCGGCGAAGAGCTGCGGGCCAACACTCGGCCAGGTGACCTCCTCGGACGTCCCGGCGGCGACGAGTTCGTCGTGGTCCAGAACGTCGACAGCATCGAGACGGCGATCGATCGCGCGAATCATCTCCTGACGGTCGTCACACAGCGCCTGCGCTCGGAGTTTCCTGAAGCCCAGTTGGGTGCGACCGGTGGCCTCACGGTCAGCGACGAGCAACTTCGCGACTTCACGATGCTGCTGCGCGAGTCGGACACCGCCCTGATCACCGGCAAGGGTGAGTCCAAAGGCATGTTGCAGCTGTCTGAGCGTCTCGTGCAGAGCGCGATCTAGTCGGCACAACTCCGACTCCGTTCCTCCCTCCGTTTCCGGCGCAATGTGGAGGGATCGGGTCGGTGAGCGCGATGATCGCTCCACATTGAGTCTGGAATCAGGTTCCTAGACTCATCGGCGTTGCCCACGTAGCTCAGTTGGATAGAGCGGTCGCCTCCTAAGCGATAGGTCGCAGGTTCGATTCCTGCCGTGGGCGCTCAGGTCGTTCGTGGTTTGGGGGCTCGCCAGCCGAAACGGATCGCGGCGAGCCGTACGGCGAAGACTGCGAGTGCCACACCGATCGCGACGCCGCCGGAGTAGAGGTCGTTCCGCCACGCCACCACGATGGCGGTTGCGCCGAGCGCAGCCGGAATGGCGTACAGCCGGCTGTTCGGGTGGAAGAGATGCGGGGCCTCGTTGGCCAGCACGTCGCGCATGATGCCGCCACCGACCGCTGTGATCACGCCGATGAGGACTGCA
>CALIOL010000073.1 GCA_938044705.1 uncultured Ilumatobacter sp.
ATCAGCTCCATGTCGCCGTCGAGCACTTCGGACTGATCCCAGCCGAGGGCTTCCGACGTTGCGGCGGGATAGCCGAACCCGCCGATGGGGTCGGAGTACCACCGGTTCTCGATGTCTTCCCGGATCTGGAATTCGGCGATGTCGGCAGGGTCGTCGGTCGCCGGTTCGGCGGGCGTGAAGTTCAGCACGATCGCCAGCTCCGCATCGGGCGCCAGTGCACGGATCCGCTCGCCTGCCAGACCATGCGCGAGCAGGAGGTGGTGCGACGCAGCGAAGCCCTCTCGAAGCGACGTGTGACCGGGTGCGTGCTCTCCGGTCACGTAGCCGTGGTTCGCGGAGACGAACGGCTCATTGAGCGTGGTCCACGTGCCGATGCGATCGCCGAGTCGTTGGACGACGGCGCCTGCGTAGTCCGCGAACGCTTCGGCAGTGCTGCGCGCAAGCCAACCGCCAGTGTCGTCGAGGGCCTGCGGGAGGTCCCAGTGGTAGAGCGTCGGCATCGGCGTGATGCCTGCTTCGAGGAGGTCATCGACGAGGCTGTCGTAGAAGTCGAGCCCCGGGTGGTTCACCTCGCCTCGCCCGCCGGGGACCACGCGTGACCATGCAATCGAGAACCGGTACGCCTGGAGCCCGAGCTCGACCATCAGCGCGACGTCGTCTTTCGAGCGTCGGTAGTGATCGCATGCCGTGGCGCCGTTCGAGCCATCCAGGATGTTGCCCGGGACGCTGCAGAACCGGTCCCAGATGCTCTCCGACTTCCCATCGGCGTCGTGGGCGCCTTCGATCTGGAACGACGAGGTGGCAGATCCCCAGGTGAACGAGGACGGAAACTCGAGGTTGGCTCCCGGGTCGGCGGACGGTCTTCTGAATCGCTGGTTTGCGATGGAAGCGCTTACATGCTGGATTGAAGTCGTCGAATTCACTGGTCTTCCTGATGCGGTGATTGGGTGAGAGAAGTTTTAAAACGCCTGGTCAGAGACCACAGGAGAGGAAATCTCGGCCGATTTCTTGACCTTGACGTCCGTCACATGGTTACATGGAAGCGCTTCCGAACGCAAGGGGTGCGTTCGGAGCAGAGCGAGCGAGGGGAGAACAATCGACGTGGATCTCGTGTCCGGAGACGCAGCGACGAGCAGCGCCAATTCGCCTGCCGTCACCCTCGACGAGGTCGCCCGCGTGAGCGGGGTGTCTCGCGCCGCTGCCTCCCGCGCGTTGAACGGCCGTGACGGCGTTCGCGACGATGTTCGCCTTCGAGTGCGACACGTGGCCGAGTCCCTCGGCTACCGCCCGAACCGCGCCGCGAAGAACCTCGCCAGCGGCCGGACCTCCGTCATCGGATTGGTGATGCCGTCCGATGAACTCCGCGTCGACCCGTACGGTGCCTCGCTCGTTCAGGCGGTCGCCAACGCCGCAGAGCGCCATGACGAAGGGCTCATGTTGCTGCTCGCACAGAACGAGCCGAGCCGAGCGGTGGCCGACACGATCCGCGACGGTCTGATCGACGGCGTCGTGGTGAGTGCGATCGCGATCGGCGCTCGCTGGGTCGAAGAACTCCTCGACGCGCAGGTCCCGACGGTCCTGATCGGAGCGCACCCCGGTCGTCCCGACGTCCATCAGGTCGAAGTCGAGAGCCACGACTCGATCATGCATGTCGTCCATCACCTCGCCTCGCAGGGTTGTGAGCGCATCGCGCACATCCACGGGCCGCTTCACCGCGACGACGCTCGTCAACGCCTCGACGGGTTTCGCGCTGCCCACCTGCAACTGGGGCGCGACCTCGACGAGTCACTCGTCGTCGAAGGTGACTACACCCGTCGCACGGGCCAACAGGTCACCGCGCGTCTGCTCGAACAACGGCCCGACGCCATCGTGGCGGCCAACGACGAGACGGCGATCGGCGTGATGCAGGCCGTCGAGCGCGCCGGGCTGTCGATTCCCGACGACGTTGCGGTCACCGGCTTCGACGGCACTGCTGCGGTCGAGGTGATCGAACCGACGTTGACCACGCTCATGCAACCCTTCGACGAGATCTGCGAACTGGCTGTGTCCTCGCTTGTCTCCATCCTCGCCGGAAACGCCGTTCCGCTTCGCCAGGTGGTTCACCCCACGTTGGCGATCGCAGCGTCGTCATCGCGAACAGGCGGAACATCGCCGTGAATATCACCACTACCCGAACACGAAATGCTCAGACGCCGGCCAGATCGGGACACCCTCCACCGGGGACCGTCCAATGATCAGCCCGGTGGGCGGAGGCTGACACCTCCGCCCACCAGTTCTCCCGGCTCTTGTTCTCACCCAATCACCGAAGGAGAAACCACAATGATAAGCAATCGACACGGCTCGCGCCGCTTCCGTCGAGGCGCGAGTGCCGTGGCAGCACTCGCACTCGTCGCCGCAGCGTGCGGCGGCAGCGACGACGCCGAAACATCGGTCGACGACGCTGCGACCGAAGCTGACGCAGGCGACGAAGCCGAAGCCGAAACCGAAGCTGACGCCGAAACCGAAGCAGAAAGCGACGGCGACACCGAGGAAGACGCGGGCGACGCCGAGGAAGTCGACGCTGAAGCCGAAGACGACAACGGCGGGATCATCGAAGGCGAACAGATCGAAGTCGCCGAAGGCACCGTCGAGGTTCGTTGGTTCATCGGTCTCGGAACCGGCTCGCAGGACGAGCAGATCGATGCACAAGACGAGATCGTCAAGACCTTCAACGCGAGCCAGGACGAGGTGACCCTCGTCCCTCAGTACGTCGACAACGCCGTTGCGTCGGACGTGTTGGCCACGCAGATCGCCGGTGGTGATGCGCCCGACCTGATCGGTCCGGTCGGCCTCGCTGGGTCGAACGCCTTTGCCGGCCAGTATCTCGACCTCGACCCGCTGGTGGCGTCGTCCGGATATGACATCGACCAGTTCGGGGATGCGAAGGACGTGTACCGCGATCCGGTCGATGGCCTGCTGGGGATCCCGTTCGCCGTGTTCCCGTCGGCGATCTTCTACAACACCGAACTCTTCGACGAAGCCGGCCTGCCCTACCCGCCAGCCGAGTACGGCGACGGTGGCATCACCATGTACGGCGAAGGCACCGAGTTCGAAGGCGAGTGGAACTACGACAAGCTCGAAGAGATCGCACTGATCCTCTCGGTCGACTCGAACGGCAACGACGCGACGAGCGCCGAGTACGACCAGAGCTCGATCGAACAGTTCGGCTACGTCCACCAGTGGACCGAGGACCCTGCTGCACAAGGCTCGTTCTTCGGCGCCGGGTCGGTCGTCCAGGAAGACGGCAGTGCCGCGATCCCCGAGCAATGGGTTGCCGAGTGGAAGTGGTACCAGAACATGGTCCACGTCAACGGCGCCACGCCCAACGCCGACTACCAGGCCTCGGATGCACTCGCAGGCAATGCGTTCAACAGTGGACGCGTCGCGATGGCGAACACCCACCTGTGGTACACGTGCTGTCTGTTCGATGAGGACGGCAACGCCCGCACGAACTTCAACCTGGCCGCGGTGCCGAACTACGAAGGCACCGTCACGTCGAAGTTGCACGGTGACTCGTTCCGGATCCACAAGGACACGGACAACCCCGAGCAGACCTTCGCCGCACTTCAGTACTTGCTCGAAGAAGGCGCACTCGATCTGCTCACCGTCTACGGCGCAGCTCCCGCTCGAGAAGACATCCGCGAGGACTACTTCGCAGGTCTCGACGAGATCTTCACGCAGGGCGTCAACTGGGGCGTGATCATGACCGGTCTCGACTACCCGGACGTGCCGAACCACGAGGCGAACATGCCGAACTTCCTCGAGTCCGACGCCCTCATCAAGGAGTTCTCCGCCCCGCTGATGAGTGACCCGGACTTCGACATCGACGCCGCAGTGGCCGAGATGGAAGCCGACCTGAACGCCATCTTCGGGACCTAGTCGTCCTGACCGCAGCGTTCGACGAGTGGTGCGGGTTTCCCCTCGCCCGCACCACTCGCCGGCGCCAGCACTGCGGTTTCTCTCGATCTGTTGAACGCCCGACCCAACCCTTCAGGACTCACGCCGTATGGCCACCACACTCTTCGCCGGATCACCGGACGAGACCGACACCGTCGACATCGGCGACGGGAGACTCGCCAAGCGCGAACGCCGACGCGGTCTGCTGTTCGTCTCGCCGTGGCTGATCGGCCTCACGCTCTTCTTCGTCTTCCCGATCGTCGCCTCGCTCGTGATGAGCTTCACCGACTACCGCCTCGTCGCCGATGGTGACGAGCCGACCAAGTTCGTCGGGTTGGAGAACTGGCGCACGATGCTCGGCGACGACAACGTTCGCAACGGACTGTGGGTCACCGCCAAGTTCGGACTGCTGTTCGTTCCGATGTCGATCTTCGTGCCGCTCGGTTTCGCCTACCTCCTCACCTCGGAGCGGTTGTGGGGACGCAGCTTCTTCCGAGTCATGTTCTACCTGCCGTCGATGGTGCCCTTCGTTGCCGGCGTCATCGTCTGGCGCTTCTATCTCAACAACCAGTCCGGTTGGTTGTCACGGCTGTTGCGGGGTGCTGGCTGGGAAGGCACTCCCAACTTCTTGAACGACAAGAACTGGGTGCTGCCCACGCTCGTCTTCATGGCGATGTGGGGCGTCGGCAACTCGATCATCATCTTCATCGCTGCGCTGAACGGGGTGCCGACCCAGCTCTACGAGGCCGCCAAGATCGACGGCGCTGGCAAGTGGAGGCTGTTCCGCGATGTCACGTGGCCGATGATCAGCCCGATCACCTTCTACAACGTGATCATCAGCCTCGTCGGCCTCGGCCAGTACTTCCTCGTGCCATTCGTGCTGCTGGGCCCCGAAGGTCCGCCGGAGGGAGCGAGCCGGTTCTACACGATGGTCTTCTTCCGCGAGACCTTCTCCTTCTTCAAGGGCGGCTACGGGGCGGCGCTCGCGTGGGGGATGTTCATCATCGTCTTCGCCATCACCTCGCTGCTGTTCTGGTCCGCCAAATTCTGGGTCCACTACGAATACGAGGAGCGCTGATGACCGCCACCACGACAGCCACCGGCGTCGACCGGAAGGGCACCGGCAACCGCCTCGGCCGCATGGCACTCGCCAAGGAGCCGCAGAAGAGTTTCCGCGACCTCGACGGCCCGACGAAGCGCTTCATCGGCAAGGCCGGTGTGACGCTGTTCGCGACGATCATCATGGTCGGGTTCCTGCTGCCACTCGTCTTCATGGGTGTCACGTCGCTCAAGACCGAGGACCAACTCGCCAATCAGCAGATCCTTCCGAAGACCGTCGACACCGTCACGATCACCGAGGGGGAATTCGCTGGCGACTACGACCTCCTGTCGGTGCCGCTGCCCGACGGGTCGACTCCGGCACTGGCGCTCGTCAAGCCGGGCCGCGAGGAAAGCACCTTCGTCGACCCGGCCGCACCCGAGGTGCCGATCGAATGGGTTGGTCGCTGGCGCACGCTCGAGCCGGGCTACACGCTGGACCCGACCTTCGAGAACTTCGGTCGTGCCTACGACCGGCTGAACTTCCTGCAGCTGCTCCGCAACACCGGCGTCATCGCCGGCTTGGGCATGGCGGGCACCGTCATCTCGTCGACGCTGGTCGCCTACGGGCTCTCCCGCTTCCGGATGCGGTTCAAAGGCCTGATCATCGCGTCGCTGGTGGCGACGATCATCCTGCCGCGCTTCGTCACGTTGGTGCCGACCTATGCGGTGTTCTCGCGGCTCGGGTGGGTTGGCACGTGGTGGCCGCTCATCGTCCCGCACTTCTTCGCCAACGCCTACAACGTGTTCCTGCTCCGTCAGTTCTTCTTGACCATCCCGCGAGACCTCGACGAGGCGGCCGAGATCGACGGTGCCGGGCCGCTCAAGACGTTGATCACCGTGATCCTCCCTCAGGCCAAGGGGGCCATCTTGGCGGTCGCGCTGTTCCACTTCTTCTTTGCGTGGAACGACTTCCTGGAACCGCTGATCTATCTGTCGGGTCGTCGCGATCTTCAGCCGATCTCGGTTGGGCTGTACGAGTTCCTCGGGCTCTACGACACCGCCATCCCGCTGGTGCAGGCCGGTGCGATCCTGTCGATGTCGGTTCCGATCCTCGTCTTCTTGTCGCTGCAGAAGATCTTCCTCGGTGGCATCGACCTCTCGGGCTCACTGAAGTAGCGGGTTGGTGCGCCACTGCGCGCTTGAATGGCAGCCATGCGGTTTCGTCTCGACGGGTCCTGGACGCGTCTCGGCGCCGACGGCGACATCGTGCTCGCCGGGTCCCCGTACCGGGTTTTTCGACTCGCCGCAGCCGGGGTCGCCGTTGCCGAACGGATCGAAGCGGGTGACGACGTCGCACGCTCGCGCCTGACCGAGCGGCTGCTCGACGCGGGAGCGATTCACCCGGTCCCCGATGGTGGGTCGATCCGTTGCGAGCACGTCGCCGTCATCACACCGCAGCTCGGAGGCGTCGCCGTCAACGACGGGCGGATCACCATCGACGATGGAAGCGTGCCGGCGATCCCCGGCGCCACGCTGCGCCTCGAGCACAACGCCGGGCCCGCGGCTGCCCGAAATGCGGGTCGAACACTCGCCGACGCGGAGTTCATCGCATTCATCGATGCCGACGTGGACTGTCCGGGCATCGCGTTCGACGGCACCCGGTCCGAAGCGTGGTGGCGCCCGTTGCTCGCCCACTTCGACGACCCCGCGGTCGGCCTCGTTGCGCCGCGAGTGACCGGCGACGATGGTTCGTCGCTCGATCTCGGCGTCGAAGCAGCGCGGATCCGGTCGGGCACTCGCGTCAGCTACGTGCCCGCAGCGATGCTGATCGTTCGGAGTCGAGCCTTCGACGACGTCGGCGGCTTCGACGAGACGATGCGGTTCGGTGAAGACGTCGACCTCGTGTGGAAACTTGATCAGGCGGGCTGGCGCTGTCGATACGAGCCGACGTCCGTCGTCGATCATCGCCCTCGACCGACGCTTCGGGCGAGGTTGGTGCAACAGGCCGGATATGGCAGTTCGTCGGCGCCCCTCGCACTGCGGCACCCTCGAGCGCTTGCTCCCTACCGTTCGAACGGTTGGACGCTCGCCGTGTGGGTGCTCGCCGTACTCGGACACCCGCTCGCAGCGCTGACGGCGGCGGCGGGAAGTGCTGTGGCGTTGGTGCCCAAACTCCCCGGGGTGCCCGCCAGTACGTCGATCAAGCTGGCGCTCGACGGCCACCTCCGCGCTGGTGAACAACTCGCTCGTGCGGTGAGGAGAGCATGGTGGCCGATTGCGGTCATCGCTGCGCTCGTCTCACGCCGCGGCCGGTGGCTGCTCCTTGCATCCGTGGCATCGTCGCCTCGCACGACGCCGGTCGACGTCGCGTTCGGCTGGGGGGTATGGAGATCGATGCTGCGCCTGCGAGCTTGGCGACCGATCGTTCCCGACGTCGTTTCGTGGCCGGCCCGACGGCGTTCCTGATCCGCTCGGTCGCACAACAACGAACCGCCGCTCATCGCGGCGCCCAGACCAGCCTCCGTGGCCATTTGGTCACTAATTGTGACTTGTTCGCGCAGACTCTCAAGGTTTTGTGTGATGCACCGATGCGTTATGGCAGGCGAGACGCTGTTTTCGCCATCCGTCCAGGGAGGGTTCTCTTGTTACTCAGCAAACTGCCGTTGCGTCTGAAGCTCGTCATTGCACTCATCTTGCCGATGTTGCTGGTCGCGCTGCTGATCGGTGATCGCGTCAGCAACTCCATCGAAGAGCGCCGAGTCGCATCAGCCCAGCAAGATGAAGTCGCCCGTCTCGAGGCGGTTGCGGCGTTCGCCAACGCAGTCGGAACCGAGTCGGTCGTGACCAACGACCCGACCGCCACCCGCGAGCAACTCGATGATGCCAGAAGCGAAACCGACGCTGCGCTCGTCCAACTCGATGACCCGACGCTCGCGCTGGACGCCGAAGTCGTGCGCCGCATCGGTGAGCTCCACGACCAGGTCGTCGAGATCCGCGACTTCGTCGGTAACCGACCGTCAGACATCGGACTGCGCTTCCAGCTGGAAGTGTTCATCGACCGGTCTGCTGAGACTCCTGGCGGAACAGCGGCGCCTCGAGACGTCCCGACCGCACTTGCACGCCTCCAGGCGATGCCGACGGCTGTGGTCGGCGAGTTCGCCTTTGACGACGCTGCCGTCGTGGATGTCGAGACCTCTCGTTTGCTCGTCGACTTCGACCTCGTCCAGCGCCTTCGGGCCGACCACATTCGCGAAGTGTCGGTGCTCCTGCAGCTCTCCGCGACACCGGCGACCCTCATCGACGACGATCTCATCGCCAACGTCCGCCAGGAACTGATCCAGACCGACGTCAGCCGAAGCCTGATCTTCGACTACGGCGACGAAGATTTGGTCGCCTCCATCGCTGCCGAGCAACGCAGTGCGGCTGGCGAAGAGTACGCACAGC
>CALIOL010000074.1 GCA_938044705.1 uncultured Ilumatobacter sp.
GCCGTGTGTCTCGTGTTGTCGACGACCGGGCTCGCCGTGTTGCCGACGCGCACCTGGGCCGTCGTGGTCATCTTGTTGTCGATGGTCGCGTTCGCGATCGACGTTCAGGTGGGGATACCAAGGTTCTGGACCGGCGTCGGCATCTGCGGCACGATCATCGCGAGTCTGTTCCTGTTCGAGAACCTTCCCGGCGCCACACTCCGACCCGGCTGGATCCCATTGCTGACCGGAGTCGGCGGCATCACCCTCACCTTCATCGTCGGAATGCCGAACATGGTGCGAACCCGATTCGCGACACCAACGATCGGCCGCGAGTGGATGATCGGCGAAGAGGGCACCGTCGTGGCCGACGTCGACCCGGAGGGTGTCGTCGAGATCGGCGACGGACGCTGGCGGGCACTGACGAACCGGGCGACGCCCGTCATGGCAGGCGACAGGATTCGCGTGGCAGCGATCGATGGCGTCACGCTCGAGGTCGAACCACTCGAAGGCGCCGCACGCGACTACCGCGAACGTCGAGGGAGCGGAACGGACGATGTTGATGTCGACGTTGCCGAAAACGCCTCGGTCGACGGCGACCGCGCTGCGGACTGATCTCGCGTCACACACCGGCCACTCCGGAGTCGCCATTTCGTCGGTTCATTTCCACCTTGACGAGTGCTCGTTCCACCACGTAGCGTGAGGTAGACGACACGACGAAGAAAAGTGGTGGTCATCATGAGCAGCGTGGAACGAGAAGTCCGCAACGGGTGGCAGTCGAGCGCTGCATGCGCTGGCGACATGGGCTCTGCGTTCTATCCACCGGTGCGAACAGAGCGAAAAGCTGTTCGAGTCAGTCGGGAACGACGAGCCAAGGCGGTGTGTGCCTCGTGCCCGGTGCGGACACAATGCCTCGATCACGCTCTCACCAACGACGAGCGGTACGGCATCTGGGGCGGCATGACCGACAAGGAGCGAAGAATCGCCGCCGCGCCCGCCGTCTGACCAAGAGAGCCAGTTCAGATCGCCGGGAGCCGAGGTCCCGCGATTCGCACGTCCTCACGACGCCTGGTCACGCCACGCTTGTCGAGTTCGGACACCAACGGGAGCGCGAACTTCCTACTCGCACCCGTTGCGTCACGGAACTGCGCCACCGTGAACCCGTCGACGTGCTCTGCGAGAAGACGAGCCGCGACCCGCGCTGCCTCGTCGATCGTCGCAGCATGGAAGACGACCCCTTCCTGCTGCACGATGTGGCCACGGCGGGTGAGTTCACGCATGTCGTTGCGATCCACGTCGCTCGCCGACGGAGGCGTGAAACCACCGGCGAGCAGTTCGGCCAGAAACGGATGGTCGACGTACGGATCGACCGCGTCCGCCGGCAACACCAACCCTGCGTCGGTCACGAGTTCATCGGTGGTCTCGATCGCGGCACGTTCTCGTTCGTCGAACGCTGCCAGGTCGACGCCGACCACTCCCGCTGCGCTCACCCGTTCCAACACCGACTCCAGGGTTGCTGCGACCGCCTCGGGCGTGGTGACCCACTCGCCGAGCGTCGGCTCGACGACTTCACCGGTCAGCCGTTCGAGCTCGGTCGCGCTGACCCACCCGCGCTCGCGCACGACCCGCTCGATCGTGCGGTCGGGAGCGGCGCGTGAGGCACGCATGACCGGAGCGATGTCGAGGATCTCGCCTCCGCCGACGGTCTCGTCACGACCCGACTCGCGCAGGATGAAGCGATCACCGGGCAGCAACGGCAACGGACTCGGGAGGAAGAGTCGAACCGAACCCGTCGATCCGGGCGACAGAGCGTCCGTGCCAAGCACCCGCATCTTCACCGGATGCTCACCAGCTCCGAGGTAGGCGACGTACGCGCCTCGCCGCGACACTTCGTGATCCAGCGACGCGAGGACATCGAGCGACGCGTCGAGCCGGTCGGTGAGCTGCCAGCGGCTGGGTTCGACCAACGCATCACCGCGCGACAGTTCATGGTGATCGACACCACTCAGGTTCACCGCGACGCGGTTGCCGGGCCCGATCCGTTCGACCGTCGAGCCGGCGGTCTGGATCGACCGAATTCGCACGTCATGGTTGCCCGGAGCGATGTGCATCGTCCGGTCGGCATCGATCGATCCACCGGTGAGGGTTCCCGTCGCAACGGTCCCGCTGCCCTTTGCCGCGAAGACGCGATCGATCCACAGGCGCGGCCGCCCGCGATCCGCTGCCTCGCCGCTCCGTGCGATGAGTTCGTCGATGGCGCGCCGCATCTCCTCGAGGCCGGTGCCCGCAGTCGCTGCAACGGGAATCACCGGCGCGCCCTCCAAGAACGTTCCTTCGACATGGTCGGCAACGTCCATCTCTGCGAGTTCCAGAAGGTCATCGTCGACCAGGTCGACCTTCGTCAACGCAACGAGACCGAACTCGACGCCGAGCAACTCGAGAATCCGAAGGTGCTCTTCGGACTGCGGCTTCCACCCTTCGGTTGCCGCCACCACGAAGATGCACGCATTGACACCGCCGACACCGGCGAGCATGTTGCGCAGGAACTTCACGTGGCCCGGAACATCGATGAAGCTGAGTTCGGCTCCAGATGGCAACACGGTGTGCGCAAAGCCGAGGTCGATGGTGAGACCGCGCCGCTTCTCCTCTTCGAAGCGGTCCGGGTCGGTGCCCGTGAGTGCGAGGACCAACGACGACTTTCCGTGATCGACGTGGCCCGCGGTGGCGACGACCGTCATGTCAGCGCGGCGGTCAGGGCGGCAACGACCACGGGGTGATCGGCGGGGTCCACGGCACGAAGATCCAGGAAGGTCCGGTCGTCTCGCGATCGAGCGATCACCGGGGTCTCGTGCGATCGCAACGCCTCGAGAAGATCTCCTTCGACGACGAGACCGATCGAAGCCATGGTGATCCCGGGGGCTGATCCCGCTCCGGGCAACGCGTCCATCTGTGCCACCTGCACCCGCGCATCATCGAGGTCGGCAACGATCCGCTCGGCGTCGGCACGCAGCTCGGCGAGCGTCCGGTCGACCATCCGCCAGAAGGCGATGTCCTTTGCAGCCCGCTTGTCGAGGTAGGTCAGCGCCGTGTTCTGCAGCGAGCGCAACACCAATCCGCCGGGGCGCAGCGCACGGGCGAGAGGATGGCGCTTGCACTCCTCGACCAGGTCGCGACGACCTGCGATGATGCCGGCCTGAGGACCGCCGAGCAGCTTGTCGCCGGAGAAGGTGATCAGATCTGCGCCATCGGCGATGGCTTGAACTGCCGCGGGCTCACCGGCGAGCCAGGCTGGCGGGGCGCCCTTCAGCCACGGGACGTTCGCGTCGAGGAGTCCGCTGCCGATGTCGGCCATGACCGGCACGTCGAGCGTCGCGAGTTCGGCGATCGATGTCTCCTCGATGAATCCTTCGACCCGGTAGTTGCTCGGGTGCACCTTCATCACCATCGCGACATCGGTGTCATCGCGGGCGACTGCTCGCTCGTAGTCGGAGAGTCGGGTGCGATTGGTCGTGCCGACGTCGACGAGCCGGCAACCCGACTGTTCCATGACCTCTGGAACACGGAACGACCCGCCGATCTCCACGCTCTCACCCCGGCTCACCGGCACATCACGACCTGCAGCGACTGCCGCCAGCACGAGCAAGACGGCGGCCGCGTTGTTGTTCACGACCATCGCGTCCTCGGCTCCGGTGAGCCGCGCGAAGAGCTGGCCCACTGCGGTCTGGCGCGATCCTCTCGCTCCCGACGACAGATCGAACTCGACGGTCTGAGCCGCCGCTGGCTGGCTGTGCGCGAGCGGTGCGCGGCCGAGATTCGTGTGCAACAGAACCCCGGTGGCGTTGACCACGTCGGTCAGCAACGAGCGGGAGAACGCTGCCGCGAGGACCGGCGCGCTGCTGACATCGCCTGACTCGATCGCGTCTCGGGCGATGTCGACGCAGATCGGATGCGGCAAGCCAGACGACGTCAGTGACCGAGCGAGTGTGTCCACCGACGGTGGACGCTGCTGCGGCGCAGTCATTGCGGTGCCCTCGGACGCATCACTCCAGCATACGGCTCCAGGGGTCAGGTGTTTCGGGCGCAGCGTTCGCCATCGGTAGCTTCAGGGGAGTGAACCTGCCTGTCCCGATCGTCCAACTCGATACCGAGCTCCCGCTTCCCGCCTACGCCCACGAGGGCGATGCTGGGCTCGACCTCTATGCGCGCGAGGGCATCACGCTTGGCGCCGGTGGCGGACGCGGCCTGGTGCCCACTGGAATTTCGATTGCGATCCCGATGGGGTACGGCGGTTTCGTGCTGCCACGGTCGGGCATGGCGCTCAAGCACGGCATCAGCGTCGTCAACGGGCCCGGGCTGATCGATGCCGCCTACCGCGGGGAGATCAAGGTCATCTTGGTCAACACCGACCCCGAAACGGACTACGTCATCGAACGTGGCGATCGCGTCGCGCAACTCGTGATCCAAGCGGTTGCCCAGGTCGAGTGGCAGGTCACCGACGATCTCGACGGGCAGGACCGCGGCGGCGGCTTCGGCCACTCCGGTCGCTGACAGGCCGAACTCGTCGCGCCAAGCGTCAGCCCCACGCAAAGACGGGCTGTTCGAACTCGTCCACACGCGCCTCGTCGCTCGGCTTGCCGTCCAGACAGACCCACCGGAAGTTGACGAGCACAGCTCCGGTCGGAGCGTGGATCAAGTCACCGCCGAGCGGCACCTGCACCACGGGACGGTCGCTTTCGGGAATGTCGACGAACCTGGGTGAATCCTCGCGGGCGAGTTCGTGGAGCCCGATCCGATACACCGCCAGCACTTCGTCCGGGTTCGGTTCGAGTTCGACGTTCGGCCCTCCCCACACGACCACCGGCGTCATCACGTAGCCCGAGCGCGTGACGTAGTCATCCAGAACTCCCAACACCCGGTCCGGACCGAAGCGAACACCGACCTCCTCCCAGGTCTCGCGCAGCGCTGCGTCGATGACGGTCTCGCCGTCGTCGAGGCGTCCGCCCGGAAGTGCCCACTGCGACGCGTGGCTTCGCAAGCCCGCGCTTCGGCGGCACAGCACAAATGATGCTCCGCCCGCCACATTCGCCATGCGGCCATCGAGCTCCGCTGCACGTTCGTCGGTGTATCCCGGGATCACCCGCATGTCCTCGTCAGAGAACTGATACGGATCTTCACTGTCGTCGCCACGACGAGATTCGACGATCACGATCGCGACCGCTGCGTGACGGCGACCCTCGAGCGGGAGTTCGAGTCGATCGTGTGCATCGAGGTGGTCCTTGATCGTCGATCGAAGGTGGTCGTTGCAGTCGATCGGGTCACGCACGCACCCAGTGTCGCTGCCAGCGCGCTCTGCGGACGGATCGGCGCGCCTACGGTGCAGCAGGTGGGGAAGATCCGCTTACACAACAACGACCTCGGCTACGAGACGAATTGCTTCGTCTGCGAGCCAACCAACGAGGCCGGCCTCCGCATCCCGTTCTTTCATGATCCGGAGCGTGAGGTCGTCACTGCCGACTTCACGCTGTCGGACGCGTTCAGTGGAGCCCCCACGACGCTGCACGGCGGCGTGACTCTGGCAGTGCTCGACGAGGCCATGGCGTGGGCCTGCATCGCGATCGGTCGCCAATGGGCGGTCACGACCGAGACATCAACGAAGTTCCACCGAGCGATCTATGTGGACAAACCGCACGTGGTCGAAGCCGAGATCGTCGAGCAGACCGACAGCGAGATCATGACCGCAGCCCGGATCCTCAACCTCAAGGGTGTCGTACGCGCCGAAGCCACGGCCACGTTCACCGTCCTCGGTGAAGCCCAGATCAAGCGAGCCGTCGGCGAGACGGGCGAGATCGACGACTCGTTGAAGCTCGACTGAGCCGACCGGGCTCCTCAGCCGCCGGCAAACAGTGCGACGAGTTCCTCGGTGCGGTCCTCGAAATCACCTTCGGGCAGCACGACATCGATCGAGTCGTCGAGGTCGAAATCGATGAACTGCTCGACGCGCAACACGCCACCGTCGAAGAGCAGGTCGAGCTGCGCCTCACTCACCGTCGGATCGGTCTGGGCCACGAGATCCGGAATCATCTCCCAGATCTGCGAGACGTTCGCCTCGAGCTCGATGGTGTCCACGCCCGTCTCGTCGATCGTGACGCGGACCCTGGTCGGGGCCTCTCGGTAGGCAGCGACGTACAGGTCGGATAGTTCGTCGACATCCACCCCGACGCTCGGAGCGACTCCTGAAGCGATGCCTCGGGCCACCGTGTTGAGGTCCTGGCCGGTGGCTTCGAGAAACTCCGCATAGGTCGTCGAGATGTCGAACGTGTCCGCCTCTCCATCGACGACTTCGGCGGTCCCGAGCGCTGCTTGCAGCGCGACTGCGAGACTGGCCGGGTCGACGACGCCAGATCCGACGATCAGCTCGACGATGTTGTCGACTCCTGATGAACGAGCCGTGTCGAGATCGACTCGGAACATGCCCGGCCGGAATGGGGAGGTTTCAAGCGTGGGGTCGAACTCGACGAGCCGTTCGTAGTCGCTGGTGTCGACGATGAGCTCGCCATCGTCCTGCCAGGTGATCAGCCCGACTTCGAAGCCGAGATCTCCACCTCCGAAGAGCGCGCCGACGTCGACCAGCGAGACCGTCTCACCATCTGCATCCACCTCGGCGACGATCGCGGGCGCGGTCCGGTCGAGTTCGATGACCTGGTCCACGCCGAGCCCCGGCACCTGAAGCACCTGGCCCTGCGAGGTCGAGATCCGATAGCCGCTCGCTGTCGATGCCTGGTCGAGTGCGACCTTGAGCTTGGCGAGGCTCGCGTCCTCGTCGACCTGCGCTTCGGCCACCGTCGTTGCCGGCACCGTGGTTTCGGGAACGGTGGTGTCGGGAACAGTGGAATCGGGAGCATCCGCGACTGCGGTGGCGGCGGGGATCGTCTCCGCGATCGAATCGTCGACGATCGTGTCGAACGTCGCATCTGCCACCGAGTCGGCAGGCTGCTGCTCCGGAGCGAGCGAGTCGGGTGCGCTGTCGGAGGAAGAGGATCCGCAGGCTCCGGCGACGAACGAACCCAGGACAGCGATGGCGACGAGACGTCTGCGTTGCATTCCTCGATGCTACGACGCGCCGCATCCGCCGACCACGGTCTCGGTTGCCTGAGCGACCTAGCCGCGGTAGCCCGACGTGATCGGCATGCGCCGGTCCTTGCCGAACGCCTTGCGCGACACACGCACACCGGGCGGGCACTGCCGGCGCTTGTACTCGGCGATGTCGACGAGGCGTGTCACACGGCGAACCATCTCGGCGTCGTGTCCGAGTTCGATGATCTCGCCCGCCGTTCGATCGTCTTCCACGTACAGCTCGAGGATCGGGTCCAGCACTTCGTACTCGGGCAGGCTGTCGGAGTCCTGCTGGTCCGGCCGCAGCTCGGCGGACGGTGGCTTGGTGATCACGTTCTCCGGGATGATCTCCCGACCCTCGCGACGGTTCACGTAGCGGCACAGGTCGTACACACGAGTCTTGAGCACGTCCTTGATCGCCGCGTACCCGCCGACCGAGTCGCCATAGATCGTGAAGTACCCGACGGCGACTTCGCTCTTGTTACCGGTGGTCAGCACCATCCAGCCGAACTCGTTCGACAGTGCCATCAGTAGCTGGCCACGGCAACGCGACTGGATGTTCTCGTAGGTCAGCCCGACCTCTCGTCCTTCGAACGACTCGGACAGCATGTCCATGTACGCGCTGAACGCTGGTTCGATCGAGATCGTGCGGAAGTCGATGCCGAGCGCCTCGGCAAGCAGCTGCGCATCGGACTTCGAGTGATCCGAGGAGTAGCGGGACGGCATCGACACGCCGTGCACGTGCTCGGCGCCCAGCGCATCGACGGCGATCGCTGCGATGATCGACGAGTCGATCCCTCCTGACAGCCCGATCACGACGTCACTGAAGCCGTTCTTGTGGCAGTAGTCACGAGTACCCAGCACGAGCGCGTCGTACAACTCGCGATCTGCGTCGAACGGCTCGGCGATCGACGCCGCCAACTCCTCGATCGGCTCGTCGTGGCGAACCGGAGCCGACGACACCTCCACCACCGGCAACATCGCTTCGGTCACGCG
>CALIOL010000075.1 GCA_938044705.1 uncultured Ilumatobacter sp.
CTCGAAGCCGATACCGAGCTCGCGTGCGACGGCGCGCAACAACGTCGACTTGCCCGTACCGGGAGGACCCTCGATCACGATGTGGCGATCCGAGGAGATCGCGGCAACGGTGAGTTCGATCTCGCGGACTCGTCCGACCACATCGGTGCCGAGCCGCTCGACGAGGAGCCGCAGATCAGCAGGAGACGTCGTGGATGTCACGCCCTCAGCCATGAACGACGACTCCGCGGATGTTCTCCCCGTCACGCATCGCTCGGTACCCCTCGTTGATGTCATCGAGTGTGTAGGTGTTGGTGATCAGCTCGTCGAGCTTGAGCTGACCTTCCCGATACATCGACAGCAGCCGCGGGATGTCAGCTCGGGGATTGAGCGAACCGAAGATCGTGCCCTTCAGCTCCTTGTTCCACATCGCGAGTTCGAACAAGTTGACCGACGATTCGCTCTGCGTCATCGGCGCGATGGCGGTCACGACGATCGTTCCACCCTTGCCCGCCAGCGCCATTCCCATCTGCATCATCTCGCCGTGCAGCACGCCCGGTGTCATCACGACCCGCTCGGCCATGTGTCCCCACGTGAGCTCTTGGACAGCAGGGAACGCTTCCTCCATCGAGGCAAAGGCGTGCGTCGCTCCCATCTCCATCGCCTGTTCGCGTTTGAACTCGATCGGGTCGATGGCGATGACGCGCTGTGCTCCTGCCAACGCTGCGCCCTGCACCGCGTTGATGCCGATGCCGCCGATACCGACGACCACGACGGTGTCCCCTGCTTGGGTTCCGGCGCGTTCGGTGGCCGAGCCGAAACCTGTCGCCACGCCGCAGGACACCAGCGCGACTGCTTCGAGAGGAAGATCGGGCTCCACCTTGATGACCGATTCCTCGGCGACACACGAGTACTGGGAGAAAGTGCCGAGCTTGGCGAACAGGTTCAGATCGGTGCCGTCACCGAGCCGATGGCGACTCGTGCCGTCGGTGATCATCCCCTTCTTGAACGTGCCACCGCTTGCATCGCAGAGGTTCTGACGCCCGGTCGAGCAGTACCGGCAGCGACCGCAGGACGGGACGAACGAGGCCGACACGTGGTCGCCTTCGGCCACCGACGTGACGTTCGGGCCGACACCGACCACGACCCCCGCTCCTTCGTGTCCACCGATCAGCGGCCAGAGGTTCTCGATCCCGGCTGCTTCCCACATCTCCTCGGGCGGAGCCATGTCACCGGTGATCATGTGCTCTTCGCTGTGGCACAGGCCTGCGGCCTTCCACTCGACGAGGACCTCCCCGGCCTTCGGTCCGTCGACCTCGATATCGGTGACGTCCCAGTCCTGACCGGTACCACTGATGATGGCTGCTCGTGACTTCACGGTGATCTCCTCGATAGTGCCTGACGATGCGGCAGGTCCGTTCGCGCAACGTAGTTGCTGGCACGACACCGATGCGGATCGACCCGACGGCTTCGCCGACGCCCGACGCTCGGAGCGGCCCGTCAGCGCGGTCAGGCGGGTTCGACCACCGACTGGAGCACGACTGCGTAGTCGTCGGTGCTCGGTGTCGCGAGCAGCTCGGTCTGGCCCTCGTCGACGAGTGCGATGAACGGACAATCGGGCGTGCTGACCTCGATCGACGCAGTCGAGACCACGGCACCGGTCGCTGCCTCGTACACCGTCAACTCGTAGGTCGGGATCAGCAGATCGAGCGTCGAGATGTCGCCGTCATCGGCTTCGAGGCTGCAGTCGAAACCGCTGTCGACCGTCTCGGCGATTGCGGAACATGCCACGAGTTCGATGGCTGCAACGTCGGTGTCAATCCACGCCTCTGGCAGATCGCTACCGGCCTTGGAGAACAATCCACTGTCGGATTGCTGCAGCAGGATGACCGGATGTGGTCCGGGACCCTCGACGTAGGACGCAGCCCCGCCGAAGCCGACCTGCGCATCACAGAGGCGCGAGTACCCGCTGTCGGTCGGCGGTAGCTCGGCGGGGTCCACGACCAGGCCGCCTGGGGCCACATAGTCAGCGAGCGCCAGCGTCAACTGATCACCATCGACGCTGTTGCGGTACTGGGTCTGGCCCTCATCGACGAACACGAACGACGGGCAGTCGGTGCCCGCTGCTGCGATCTGTTCGGTTCCGACGAGTGTCGCCGTCTGCGCCTCGTAGATGTTCAAGTCGTAGAAGACCTCGACGACCTCGAGCTCGGCAACGGAGCCATCGTCGAGTTCCAGTTCGCAGATCACACCGGTTTCGATCTCGTCGACCGCGAGTAGACACGACACGAGCTGGACCGCTGACAGCTCACTGTTGTCGTCGAAGTCATCGTCGTCTTCCACGATCCATCCTTCGGGGAGCTCGGCGAAGTTGCGGCTGTAGCCGTTGTTGTCGTCGAGCTTCTGCAACAGGACGGTCGGGTGTGCCTCGGCTGCCGCGCCGTCGTACGCAGCGGTGTCGGCGAAAGGGACCTGCGTTGCGCATGTCACGTCGAAACCAGATCCGGAGAAAGGGAGATCGGCACTGCTCTCGTCACCAGCCGCGTCGGTGTCGGCGCCATCGACGGCCTGTTCGGAGGTCTCCTCGCTGCCTCCACCACTGCAGGCGGAAACGATGAGCAGCGAGGCGAGACACAAAGAGGGAGTTCGGGGGTTCATAGAAGAACTCACCGTAGGCATGCACCGTCAGCTGGCCGTAAACAACGTGGCGCGACCAGTTCGCTACGAGGTCAGCCCAAGGCTGCGAGCTTCGCTGCGACGTCGTCGGCGACCGGCGGGCCACCGTGGCCGAACGCTGCGATGCTCGGCATGAGCGCGGCGAGTTTGGCAACCGACTCGGCCGCCGTCCCCATGTCGGGCGTGAAGTCGGGGTTCGCCCCCGTCAGGCCACCCTCGTTGTCTCCGTTGATGGCATCGCCGGCGACGATCAGGCCGGTGTCGGTGTCGAACACGCTGATGCTTCCCGGCGTATGGCCTGGCGTGTGAACGACGCCCAGGCCGAACAGTTCATCGCCGTCGGTGACTTCGTTCAGTGGAAGACCGGTGTTGATGCTCTCGATGTCGCCGGGGCCGGCAGAGACGGTTGCATTGGTGGCCTCGGCTTCGAGGTCAGCCAGACCGCCGGCGTGATCGCTGTGATTGTGTGTGAGGACGATGTGGCGGATGTCGGCCGGGGTGAGCCCGAGGCCGGTGACGGCTTCGAAGATCGCATCGCCGCTTCCGGACACACCCGTGTCGACGATCGCGACCTCGCTCCCCCGCACCAACACGTATGCCGAGACGAAACCGAGCGACACGTGCTCGAGTCGCAGCTCGTCGCTTGCCGCGGCCCTCGGGGCGACCTCCTCGACGGCGTCCGTCGCTGCCGGGGCGTTCGTCGCAGCGGGAGCGTCGGTTCCCGGCGCACTCGCCGCAGTCGTGCCGTTCGACGACGTGGAATCGGAGCCACACGCGGCGAGCACGGCGATCCCAGACGTACCGATTCCGAGATTCATCAACACCTGGCGACGAGACCACCTCGCCGGACGAGCGATCCGGGTGAGCGGAACCGACGAAATCGTCGTGGTGATGGGCTCGGAGGCGACGCGCTGGTGATTCGTGCACATGACTGCGAAGTTAGACCCGTCGACACGACGCGTGACCGCGAACGGACACGGGTTTCGGCAACGTTGCGCAGGACCCCTGGCGGCCGAAAACGTCGAATGGCGCCCGGCCGAAGCCGAGCGCCATCCGACGGGAACCTGTGCGGATCAGGCGTACTTCATGACACCACGGATGTTGTTGCCGGCACGCATGTCGTCGTAGCCGTCGTTCACACCATCGAGGTCGTATTCCTTGGTGACGAGACCGTCGAGGTCGAGCTGGCCTTCGCGGTACAGACCGAGGAGCTTCGGGATGTCCGCACGGGGGTTGCCCGAACCGAACAGCGAGCCGACGACCTGCTTCTCCATCAGTGTGAGGTCGAGCAGGCTCATCGAAGCGGACATCTCCATGGCCGGGTGGATGTTGGTCACGACGACACGGCCACGCTTGGCGGCGAGCGCAAGTGCTTCGATCATCACTTCGCCGGAACCGACGCCCATGGTCATGATGACCTTGTTCGCCATCGTGCCCCACGACGCTTCGCCGAGCGGCTCCATCGCTTCGGCCATCGATGCTGCAGTGTGAGTCGCACCGAACTCCATGGCCTTTTCGCGCTTGGACTCGATCGGATCGATCGCCCAGATCTGCTTCGCCCCTGCGAGCTTGGCACCCTGGATCGCGTTGGCGCCGATACCACCGACTCCGACCACCGCGACGATGTCGCCCGGGCCGACTTCGGCGGCGTAGACGGACGATCCCCAACCGGTGACGACGCCACAGCCGAGCAGACACGCACGATCGAGCGGCACGTCCTTTTCGATCTTGATACAGCTCGCCTCGTTCACGACGGTGTCGTGGGCAAACGTGCCGAGCATGCACATCAGGCCGAGGTCTTCACCGTTCGAGTGGTGTCGGGCGGTGCCGTCCACCTGGCGGCCCAGCGCCATGAGCGCACCGAGGTCGCACAGGTTCTGGTGACCGGTCGAGCAGCTCGGGCAGCGGCCGCAGGACGGGATGAACCCGAACACCACGTGGTCACCTTCTTCGAGCCAGCTGACGCCCGGCCCGACCTTCGTGACGACACCGGCACCTTCGTGGCCGCCGATCATCGGCAGCTCGAACGGGAGGTCACCCGTGGTGAGGTGTTCGTCGGAGTGACACATGCCCGAGGCCGCGAGTTTGACGCGCACCTCGCCTTCTTGCGGCTCGTCGAGCTCGATCTCCTCGACGCTCCATGGTGTGTTGACTTCTCGGAGAATGGCGGCCTTGGTCTGCATGAAAGGAACAGTACGCCATGTGTCCACGGGCACGTCAACGGGAGCGAGACGGCACCGACAGGCTCAGCCAGACCGGTCGAGGAAGCCCTCGACGTGATCCAAGAACTCCGTCCATGTGGGCTCAGCATCTGAAAGCAAATGGTTGTGGCTGTCGAGGAGCACGAGCCGACTGTTCGGGATCAACATCGCGAGTTCGCTGGCCTGTGAGGCCGGCACCCGCACATCGTGACGCGAGTGCACGATCAGCGTGGGGCATTCGACCTGGCCTGCGATGTCGGACACGTCGATCTCGGCGAACGCTTCCAGGAAACGGACTGCATTCTCGGCCGACGTGGTCTGGCGCTGGAACCTCGTGAACTCTGAACGTTCCTCGGGGGATCCGTCCGGCAAGAACTGCGATGCGAACACTTCGACGAAGCTGGGATCCTGGCGAGCCCAACCGACGCGTGCGAGTTCGATGTCGAGCGCTGCCTCGGCGCGCTCTTCGTCGGTGCGAGCGCGAATCAGTCGGCCACGGGAGTACGCCCCGGCGAGCACGAGGCAGCTGACGCGCTCCGGGTGACGCACCGCGTACGAAATCGCGACGGCGGCACCCTGGGAGATGCCGAGCACGGGGAACCGGTCGAGACCCGCGGCGTCTGCAACCGTTCCCAGGTCATCGACCCAATCGTCGAACGCGAACCCCGGCACATCCCAGTCCGACAGACCGGAACCGCGCTCGTCGTATCGAGTCAACGAGCGACGCTGCGCAAGGCCAGTGAGCCAGTGCGACCAGACGGGCGAGGTCCACTCGAGGTCGAGATGGGTCATCCAGTTCGCCGCTTTCAGCAGCGGCGGACCGCTGCCGATCGTCGCGTAGGCAATGCGGGTTCCGTCGCGTGCTTCACAGAACTGGATCTCCTGTGCGGCGGCGGCCACGGAGGAGCCGTCGTCAGTACTGCGTGACGGGCCCGCCTCACGTATCGCGCTGGCCACCTCGACCTCGCCGACGAACTGGTAGCCGCGGCGATGCACGGTGCGGATGAACCGTTGCTCGCTACCGCTGTCGTCGATCGCCAACCGCGCAGTGCGCAAGGCTGTGGTCATCGCGGCTTCTCCGACGAACTGATCACCCCAGACGACGTCGAGGAGTTCCTCCTTCGAGACGACTCGACTGCGGTTGGCGATGAGGTGGAGCAACACGTCGAGCGCCCGCGGTTCGATGTGGATCGCCTGCTCCGCCCTTCGGAGACGGAATGCAGCCCGATCGAGTTCGAATCCGGCAAACCGGAACACTTCTTCGGACACGACTGAGATAGTACGAGGCGATCGGGTCGCGTGTTTCAGCGAGAGCCACCCTCAATGAAGCACCCCGCTGCAATGATGGGTTCCGTGAACGAGACGAACGACGCCGACGCCCTCTTTTCGGACGCCTTGCTCTCGATGATCAGAGACATGAGCGACGACGAGTTGCACAACGTGGCCGAGATGGTTCGTCAAGTACAGATCGAGAAGGCCATCGGCGGCGGCGACGAAGACGCGATCATCGCCAACGCGTTCGAAATCGGTTTCGGCCGCGACGGCCTCGGCGTACTGCCGTGGGTCGAAGGGAACGTCGTGGTGTGCCCCGGCGGCATGGTCTCCAAGTCGAAGGCGAGTCACAAGTGCCGCTTCGTGAGCGTGGACGACACGTGGGTCTGGGAATCGCATCTCCTGCTCCGCGAGGACAAGCGATCGTCTCCCGGGACCGACGAAGGCTTCCGTGCCGTGGCGTTGCTCCCGCTCGTCGACGGCACGGGAATCGACGTGGTCACCGGCAAAGCCCGCCAGGGCCAGCACTCCGTCGACCACGTCGTCAGCTACGAGATCCGCGGTGGCGAACTCGTCGAGGTCTCGCAACGCACCGTGCAACAACGTCACTGATCATCGGTTTGGGCACGACTCGCCGACGAGCGAGCTCAGCGGTCTGCTTCGGCGGTCTCAAGCTTCGCGTCAGTGATGGTGCGATTCGGAATGATGAGGGAAGCGGCAACCATTCCCATGATCGAAAACACGGCTCGAAGCCCGAGCGTTTCGGCGATGACGGCTCCAACGCCTGCGCCGAGCGGCATGGTTCCCCAAGCGAGGAGACGGTAGACGCTGTTGACTCGGCCGAGAAGGTGATCAGGCGTGACGGCCTGGCGGAACGAGACAGTGATGATGTTCCACGTCATGATCAACGCTCCGCCGATGAACATGGACCCTGCGATGATCCAGACATTGGTGGTGATCGCAGGTGTTCCCGTGAACACGACCATCCCAATCACCGAGATGTTGAGGACGCGGGCCCGGCCGACTCGCGCGACAAGATGTTCGTTCACGAGGGTGACCGAGATGCTGCCGGCTGCGGCGGTGAGGATCAGGAAGCCGAATTGTGTTTCGTCGAGTCCAAGAATCGAGTCGGGTCCCACGGCGTAGAGCACGAAGACAGCTCCAGTTGCCGAGGACGCCAGGTTGGCCACGCCGACCATTGCGGCCATCGTCCGAAGCAACGGATTCGCCATCAGACTGCCGAGGCCTTCGGCGATGTCGGTTCGGAGCCTGCTCGGCTCTGTGGCGCGTGCAGGTTGGAAGGTGCCTCGTAGCGCCCAAAGCGCCGCAACGGCGATGATCCACAATGCCGCTGTCGTCCAGAACGCTACGGCGAGAGCGACGCCGACGAGCACGCCTGCGAGAGGCGGACCGACGAACTGCTGGGTTGCGAGCTCGATCGCGCCGAGGCGTCCGTTGGCGCGTTCGAGCCGGTCTCGTTTCACGAGCGCGGGAATGATGGACTGACTCGACGTGTCGTAGAAGACCTCTGCAACTCCGGTTCCCATCGCAACGGCGTAGAGCAACGCAATCGACCCGCCTCCGTTCTGGAGCACGGTCGCCAAAACGACGACGGACACGGCTCGGGCGACATTGGCGACGATCATCGTTTGGCGCCGATCCATCCGGTCGGCGAGCGCACCGACCGGGAGGGCGAACAGCAGCCACGGGAGGCTCCGCATCAGCTCGAGCCCAGCGACGAGCGCTGGCGATCGCGTGAAGGCAATCGCCGCAATCGGAAGCGCCAGTTTGAAGATCCCGTCTGCAAGGTTCGACGAACCCGCGGAGAACGCCAGGCGCGCAAACCCGATGTCCAACGCTGTGACCGTTCGCTCCAACCCGTCAGTCATTTGAAGTTTCTCCAATCATTCTCGAAGACTCTACGTAGAGATTGGAAATTCATCCAATTAGTCGTGTCGACCGCTACGGTCACCCGACGTGTCGCTCGATCGCAAACCCGCAACCGCGGCCCAGGCAAAAGCACTCGGGAGTCCGATCCGACTGCGCATCTTGCGGCTCTGCCTGCATGACGAGCTCACGAACCAGCAGCTGGCTGCTCGTCTCGAGTGCGACCCTTCAACGCTGCACTACCACGCGCGGATTCTGCTGGACGCTGGCTTCCTGGAGCGCGCCGAGCCGCGTCGCGGATCACGCGGAGCGCTCGAAAAGCCGTACCGGTCGACCGGGCTGTCCTGGACGCTCGACATCGGCACCGAGAACGTCGATGCTTCACTCGCCATGTTCGACGCGTTCCGAGCCGAGCTTGGCGAAGCTGGCCCGGAGTCGGTGGAGGCGTCCTCGCGATTCGTCCTTCACCTGGACGACCCCGAGCGCGAGGAACTGCTGCGACGAATCCAGGAGATCCTCGATGAATATGAAGCGACCGACGATCAGCGCCGTACCGGGAGCCATGACCGACTCGGCGGTCTGTTCGTCCTCCACAGGCTGACCGACAGCTCCACCGGCGGGTGACTCATGCTGCGGCAAAACGCCTGCTGAGCGGGCGTATCCAACTCTGAAGTACCCCTTCGCTTGAATGGGGAGCATGACCTTGGGGATCGTCGAACGGGTGGAACGACTGGAGTCGTTCCGCCGGCCTGTCCCCACCACGCCGCCTCGTTCGGAGTCCGTGCTGCGGGCCGGCTTGTGCGATGTGCAGGCCGTACGGTCGTGGGCCGCAGCGGTCGAAGCCCGCATCGTGTCGCAGCTGCAAGCGGTCACTCCGTTGCCCGAGGCCACCATTGCCGCTGCCGCTCGGTCGTCGGTCAACACCGCGAGCACGACCACCGAGCGCTCGGCCACCTTGAACGCGGCTGACGGCTTCGACGCCGCGCTGGTCGACGGGTCGATCCTGACCGGCCACGTCGACGAACTCACCAAGGCCGCCAAGAAGCTCGACGCCGGAGAGCAGCGCGATGAGCTCTTCGGCCGCGCCGAGGCCCTGCTGGCCGATGCGGCGCAGTCGACGATCGGGCAATTTCGCCGCACGCTGGCTCGCGAGGTGAAACACATCCAGGCCGATGACGGGATGGAGCGCCTCCGCCGGCAACGCCGGGCGACCACGTTGGCGACCTGGACCGACGACGATGGGATGTGGAACCTTCGTGCCAAATTCGACCCGCTCACGGGATTGAAGGTCTCCACCACGATCGACCGAACGCTGCGTGCGCTGTTCGCTGAACGGGTACCCGATGATTGCCCCACCGAGCCCATTGAGAAACAGAAGCACCTTCGGGCCCTCGCGCTCGCACGCCTCGTCGACGACAGCCTCGATCGCGGCCACGACGGCGCAGCACCCAGCCGCCGCCGCTCCCGTGTGCCCGAATTCGTCGCCGTGATCGACGTCGACCAGCCCAACGGATGTGGCGAAGCGACCATCGACTGGGGGCTCGACGTCGAGATCCCGAGCCGCATCGTGGCCGAACTCACCGAAGCTGGTGCGGCCGAAACCCGAGCCGTCGTAGTGCGCAACGGAGTCATCATCCACGCCCCCGGCGAGATGAACCTCGGTCGGTCCAAGCGGCAGGCAAGCGCCGATCAACGACGTGCGCTGCGCGGGTTGTACCGAGGGTGCGCCGTCCCCGGGTGCTCAACACACTTCGACCGATGCAAGATCCACCACATCGTCTGGTGGAGCCGCGGCGGGCACACCGACCTCGACAACCTGATCCCCGTCTGTGTGCATCACCACCACAAGATCCACGACGCTGGTTGGAACATCGAGCTCGGGCATGAACGCCATCTCGTCATCACACTTCCCGACGGGACCACGATGATGAACGGGCCACCGACGCGCCTCGCTGGGTAGCCCAGCGTGGTCGGAACCACTATGAGATCACCGCCGCCCGGGAGCCAGAACTCAGCCCGGGACCATCCAGCCTCGAACGACACGAATCGTCAAGACCCCGATGCCAGCTCGCTCTAGGTTGGCAGCCGTGGCAACACGGTTCGTCGACTTGCTCCCGGCAGTCGCAGCACTCAGCGACCCCAGCGAAGCACTCGACCTCGCGCGGGTTGGCAAGCTCGTCGGTCTTTCACCGTCGCGAGTACAGCGAGTGTTCAGTGCCGAGATCGGCGAGAGCCCACACGCGTACGGACGCGCGATCGCGCTCGATCTCGGAGCACTCCTGCTCGTCGCGAGCGACGAGCGAGTGATCGACGTCGCGTTCGCGACCGGGTTTCGCAACCACGAGACGTTCAGCCGAGCGTTTCGCGGCAGGTTCGGGGAAAGCCCCACGCAATGGCGTCATGAACGCCGGGGCGCACTCGACGGCGTCGACACGAAACAACTCATCGCAGCAAGTCGCTGCCTACGCCTCCATCATCGGCCGCTTCTCCGAAAGGAACACGACATGACCTACGACATCCGAACCGAAACCCTCGACCAGGTGCCCATCCTCTTCCAGAACCGGCGAGTCGGTCACGACGAGCTGGGCACCGTGCTCGCCGAGGTGCTGCCGACGGTGTTCTCGTACGTGATGGAGGCCGGACTGGCGCCTGCGGGCCA
>CALIOL010000076.1 GCA_938044705.1 uncultured Ilumatobacter sp.
GTTCCGGCGTATCGACAGCGCTGTCGATGACGAAGCGGAGCGGCGCACCGATGCCCGCTCCGACCAGAAACGCCAACCAGGTCCACAACGTCATCGACGAGCCTGCCCGAACCGCCGAGCAGCTCCCATCCCACACCACGCGGCTGCAAGTCCGAACGCCAGGGAGGTGGCAACGTACGCCACGGCGAGCAGGTGCTCATCCCGATCGACCAGTACCACGCTCTCGACCGCAAACGCCGAGAACGTCGTGAACGAACCGATCAGTCCCACGGCGAAGAATGGACCCAGGAGACGCTTCGAAGCAACCACATCGGCGCCCGCGATCACGAAGACGCCAAGCACGAAGCTGCCGAAAATGTTGGCGATCAGCGTCGAGAACGGGAACCCGGCTTCCGCGGTCGGCACCGCTTCGGCCAGTACGTAGCGGGCAGTCGCCCCGATCATTCCGCCGAGCGAGATCGCCGCGAGGACGTCGATTCGGTGTCGACCAAGACGCACCGGTCAGACCGTAACGTTCAGAGCGTCACGACCCGCGTGACGATCGGCGGCAGCTCCTTGTCGGGCAGCAGATAGCGCGCCAACAGAATGGTCTCCGTTCGCCCTCCGGTATCGAGCCAGTTGGCGTGGCCGGGATCGTCCGGCCCCACGAACATCGTGACCGTTCCGTCGTCGTTTCGTCGCGCCTGAGCGTCGTTGATGCACACCGATTGACCGTCACGGAACTCCGGCGACTCCAGCCACCAGTTGTTGAGGTGCACGCTCCAATATCGGCACGGTGGTGGGTCGAGTGTGAGCTCGAGCGTCTCACCGACCCCAAGTTGCACCGCGCAGAGTTGGTAGTGATTGTGCGGTGTTCCCGCCATCTCGGACACCAGGTCGGCTACGGCCTCGTTCATCTGATTGGGGCGAGCCGCGAGTTCATTGGACAGGCGCAGGCTCGCCTCGTTGGTGAACTCGAGCCCCCAGGCGAGAAGCCCGAGTGCGAACTGCATCCGGTCGGCGTCGAACTCGGTGCGATACCCGGGCACGGGGTCGACCTGCTCGATGTCGAAGGTGGCCTGCTCGCCGTCAGCACGGTCGTGGGTGTACTCACGCACCACGACGAACGCGCCGTCATCGCCGAGGTCGAGCCAGTTGCGGTGAAGCGGCGGCCCACCGACCGTGAGGGCGAACGTTCCGTCGGCGTCGATGTCGATCTCGCCATCATGGAGATCCGCGACGACCCGGTCCTGCAGCGCGGCCCGGTATGCGGTGAAGGAGATGTAGGGAGAAGCTCCTCTGGTTCCGGTCAGGCGATAGGTCGCTCCGGGAGCGACACTGAATTGGCGGTAGATCGTGTCGGGGCAGTCTGCGAAGACCTTGCGGGTCGGCGATTCGGGGAGGAAGAACTCGGGTCGAGCGTCCCGCGGGAACTCGATGAACTGCTCCTCGCGAAATGCGAGCTGACGCAGCACGAACCGAAGCGCATCGACGCGCTCAGCGTTGGTCGGCGATGCATCGAGCGCGTCGATGCCGAGCTGCTGCAGGCGCTGCGTGAAGTCTGTCCAGGCTTGCCCGAGCTGCGCCCGGTTGGTTGCGTCGGCTGCAGTCTCGTCGTTCACCATGTTCAGGCCGCGGTGACCTGAACAGGGATGCCGTTGAGCGTGCAGTTGCCAGACAGGTCGTCCAGCGCAGCATCGTCGGTGAGCGCGTTCGAGTTGACACCCGGCTTGGTCTTCGCGGTGTGCATTTCGATGCCCTCCTCGTCGTATCCCCAGCCGTGCGGCAGACACACGACTCCGGGCATCACCTCGTCGGTCACCTCGACGGGCGCGACCACCTTGCCGACTCGCGACTGGACGTGGGCAGTTCCCCCGTCGGCGAGACCGAGCCGGGCGGCGTCATCGGGATGAACCTGCAGGGTGCAGTCGGTCTTGCCCTTGATCAAGATGTTCAAGTTGTGCATCCACGAGTTCACGGTTTTCAGGTGGCGACGACCGATCAAGACCAGCTGCTCGTCGACGTGAGCGAGTTCGGCGAAGTGTGCGGCGAACCGCTCCATGTCGTCGACGATCGGCTGCGGAGCGAGCTCGACCGTTCCGGAGACGGTCTTGATCGCGTCGGGGAATCGAGGAACCAGCGGCCCGAAGTCCGCGCCGCTGGGATGCTCATCGATGAGCTTGCGCAGCGTGAGTCCATCCGGGTCGGCACCGAACGCGTCGCCGTGCTGGCCGACGCGCAGCCGGAAGTCGATGATCTGCTCAGACCAATCCCAACTCGACAGCGCTTCGAGAATCTCTGCCTTGTCGCGCCCGTGGATCCGGGATGACTCACGAGCGAGCTCGCCGTCGACGATCTGCTCCATCATCATGTTGTGCACGACAACGGGGTCGGTGTCGACCGGCTGGCCTTGGATCACCAACGCCAGGCGACTCAGGATCTGCTCTTCGCTCGGCGCGTCGGTCTCGAACACCGCCGGCGAATACTTGGCGAACGAGCGGATCATGTTCGCCTCGAACGCGAAGTCGTAGTGGCTGCGCTCCAACGCCGACGTCGGCGGCAGGATCACGTGAGCGTGGCGAGCGGTGGCCGTGACGTACGGGTCGACCACGACCAGCAGGTCGAGCTGCTGCAACGCTTCGTCGATGCGGTCCGTGTTGGGGAACGAGCGAACCGGGTTGCACGCGAGGACGAAGAGCCCTTTGATCGCACCCTCGCCCGGCGTCGTGATCTCTTCCGC
>CALIOL010000077.1 GCA_938044705.1 uncultured Ilumatobacter sp.
CGGCGGGTAGCGAACACGAAGGCAGCTGCCGCGGCAGCAAGCGCCAGGACCACGGCGAGAATCATGACGGCGATCAACATGTGGCCCATCTTGACGTGGGGGTACTCCAGAGTTCGCGGATCCTCCGTAAACCCCCGCTGAGCAGGTGCGTCGCCATCTCCGGTCCGAACATGACGGGCGTGGTGCCGTCGTCCAGCTCTAGCATGGCGCCATGCCGTCTCCGCGCCGCTGGATGAGCCTGTGTGCCGTGCTCCTCGGCATCGCCACGCTGCTCGTCACCAGCGCGCCTGCGTCTGCGCATACCGGTTTCGAATCGTCGACGCCGGCGCAGGGCGAAGTCGTGGCGGACCCGGTCAGCTCCATCGTCATCGTGTTCACCGGCGACACGCAGCCGGTTGACGATCTCGTCGTCGCGCTGGATGCCACGGGAGCGTTGCGGACGCCGACCGGCGTGACCACCGAGGACCAACGCTCGTTCACCGCGACGTTCGACCCGCCGCTCGCCGGCGGCGAAATCGGCATCAGGTGGGCGGTACTCGGCGCCGATGGGCACCCGCTCGAAGGAGCGTTCTCGTTCACCGTCACGGCGCCGATCCCCACCACGTCGACCACGGCGCCGCCCACAACCCAGCCGACCGAGACGGCACCGGCTTCAGGCACCGAACCGGCAGCAACCGAACCAGCGGAGACCGTGTCGGCATCGACCGAGCCCGAAACCGTCGAGACCGTTGCGGTCGCCACCACCGAGACTGCTGTGGTCGTAGCAGACGATGGCTCGTCAGCAGGTGGCGATGTCGGCGCTGCGGAGACCTCGGCCGCGCCGTCGCTCGATGAGTTCCTCGCCGTCGAGACACAGGTGCCCGGCGGTGGTCAGCGGCTCGTCGGTCGATTGCTGTCGATCCCTGCAATCGCCGGTGCGATCGGCGCGCTCGCCTTCCTGGTCGGAGCGCTTCGCGGGCGAGCACGCGAGATCGCCGCGGTCGTGTCCTCTGTGCGCGTCGCAGGGATCTTGATCGCCGTCGGCGCGCTGGTCGAGTACTCGGGGTCGATCGCCGCGACGGGCGCATCCTTTGCGACGGGATGGACGGAATCGCCGAGCCGAGCGATGGCGCTTCGGTTGGTGGGTGCGGTCGTGCTCGTCGTCGGCCTGCGGTCAGCGACCGTGGCCGCAGGTGAACCCCGGACGTTGTCGGCCGCCGTGATCGACTCGGGAGTGTCGCCAGCGCCCAGCTCGGCCGACACCACCGAGACCTCGGCACGCCGCTGGAACCCGTCGAAGTCGGCGCTGGCACTCGCTGGGGCGGCCGTGCTCGTCGCGTCGTTCTGGTTCGACGGGCACACGGTGACGCGCGGCTGGCGACCGCTCCACGCGATCGTCAACAGCGTGCACCTCGTCGCCGGCAGCATCTGGTTCGGCGGTGTGATCTCGCTGTGTGCACTGCTGTGGTGGCGTCACCGGCGTGGCGACCGGCTGCGAGCGGCCGAACTCGTCGTTCGCTTCTCGTCGATCGCCACCGTCGCATTGATCGGGGTCGCCGTAGCGGGAGCCGCGATGGCGCTGATGATCCTCGACGGGTTCGGCGAGCTGACCGGGACCGAGTGGGGACGCACCTTGCTGCTGAAGACCGCCGCGGTCGCATTCGCCGCGGCGATCGGAGCGTTCAATCACTTCCGGCTCCGGCCGCAGCTGGTCGCATCTCCCGGCGATCCGACGGTGACCGCCACGTTGCGGTCGGTCCTGATTGCCGAAGCGATCGTCTTGACGTTCGTGGTCGTCGTCACCTGCTGGCTCGTCGCCGCAGCGACCTGACGCCTGACGCCCGACCTTCCTGTGAGCTAGAAGGTTCAGATATGCTGGCCCGATGCGAATCGGGCAGCTGGCCGAAGCGACCGACACCACGACGAAGACCATCAGGTACTACGAGTCGATCGGTCTGCTCGCCGAGCCCCGCCGCCTGCCAAGCGGATACCGCGAATACGACGAGGCAGCCATCGACCGATTGCGGTTCATCCGCGAGTCGCAAGCGAGTGGGCTGTCGCTCGCTGAGATCCAGTCGATCCTGGAGCTGAAAGACGCGGGAGCCACCAGCTGTGAGCACTCGGCAGCACTGTTGCAACGCCACCTCGACGACCTCGACACCCAGATCGAACGACTCCAGCGGGCTCGCATCGAGGTCGCTGCCATGGCAGCACGAGCAGCACAGCTCGATCCGGTCGATTGCACCGACCCGAATCGGTGTCAGGTCGTTGCGCCGCACTGATTTGTGACGGGTGTGACTTGACCTTCCAGTGGACTGGAAGGAATACGCTGGAAGCGTGACCGAGCAGCTGATCGCACCTCAGCGCACCGACCTCGCGGTGGAGGGAATGACCTGCGCCGCGTGCTCGAACCGGGTGCAACGCAAGCTCGGAAAGCTCGACGGCGTCACCGAAGCACGGGTCAACTTCGCCAACGGCCGCGCCACGGTGCTGCACGACCCCGGCGTATCGCCCGAGGCCATGCGCGAAGCGATCGAATCACTCGGCTACGCAGCGCCCGCGCCAGCCGACGCCGACCACGATGCTGCCGAACGCGATCGTCAGCGCGACCTCGGTCGCCGGTTTGTCGTCGCTGCGGCACTCGGCGTCCCCGCGGTCCTGATCTCGATGATCATGCCGCTTCGCTTCGACGGATGGGAGTGGCTCGTCGCCGCACTCGTCACGCCGATCGTGTTCTGGTGCGGCGCTGGCTTCCATCGGGCGGCGTGGATGAACGCTCGTCAAGGTGCCACGACGATGGACACCCTCGTCTCGATGGGAACCCTGGCGGCGTGGACGTGGTCGAGTGTCGTGCTGGCGTTCGACATCCGCTCCGACGATGGCGAGCGCCACGTCTACTTCGAGACCGCCGCGGTGATCATCGCGCTGATCCTGCTCGGCAAGTGGTTCGAGATTCGATCGAAGCGTCGCTCGGGCGACGCGATCCGGGCGCTCGCCGACCTCGGTGCGCGCACCGCTCGGCTCGAAGACGGCGCCGATATCGCCCTCGACGCGCTCCGCGTGGGCGACCGATTCATCGTCCGGCCCGGGGAGAAGATCGCGACCGACGGGCGCGTCGTGGCGGGGGAGTCGGCGGTCGACGCATCGATGGTCACGGGAGAGCCGGTGCCGGTCGAGGTGTCCGTCGGCGACGAAGTGATCGGCGCAACGATCAATGTCAACGGCTCACTGACCGTCGAAGCCACCCGGGTCGGCGCCGACACCGCCCTTGCACAGATCGTGCGCCTCGTCGACGAAGCGCAGGGAAGCCGAGCCGAGGTGCAGCGACTCGCCGACCGGGTCGCCTCGGTCTTCGTGCCGATTGCAATCGCGATCGCAGCCCTCACGTTCTTCGTGTGGTTGTTGGTCGTCGGTGACACCGACGCGGCATTCACGGCCGGTGTCGCCGTCTTGATCATCGCGTGCCCGTGCGCACTCGGACTCGCGACGCCGCTCGCGATCATGGTCGGCACCGGCCGCGGCGCACAGCTTGGCGTCATCATCAAGGGCGGCGAGGTGCTCGAGGACACCCGGTCGGTCGACGCCATCGTGCTCGACAAGACGGGCACGATCACGAACGGCAAGATGGC
>CALIOL010000078.1 GCA_938044705.1 uncultured Ilumatobacter sp.
GGCTTTGGTCGCTCCGGTTACCCATCGGTAACCTCGGTTCATGGAGCAGTTTCTCGAAGCAATCCAGTCCGGCGCAAGCGGTGAGGACATCGCGAACATCCCCATTCCCGAGAGCTACCGGGCAGCGTTCGTCAAGCGAGACGAATCGGCCATGTTCGAAGGCGTCGATTCCTGGGACAAGGACCCGCGCAAGTCGCTTCACGTCGACGAGGTCGCCACGCCGGAGTTGGCGCCGGACGAGGTGTACATCGCCGTCATGGCCTCGAGCATCAACTTCAACACCGTGTGGACGTCGATCTTCGAGCCGCTTCCCACGTTCGGATTCCTCGACCGTCTCGCCCGCGACAGCGAGTACGGCCAGCGCCATGCGCGCGATGAACACATCGTCGGCTCTGACGCATCAGGCGTCGTGCTCCGCGTTGGCGCAGCGGTTCGCAACTGGAAGCCTGGCGATCGTGTCACCGTGCAGTGCAACTACGTGGACGACCAAGACCCGAGCGCACACAACGACTCGATGCTCGCCTCGAACCAGAAGATCTGGGGTTTCGAGACCAACTTCGGTGCGCTCGCCGACCTCTCGGTGGTCAAGGCGAACCAGTTGATGCCCAAGCCGACGCATCTGTCGTGGGAGGAGTCAGCCGTGAACGGGCTGTGCAGCGCAACGTCGTACCGCATGCTCGTGAGCGACAACGGCGCACGCATGAAGCAGGGCGACAGCGTGCTCATCTGGGGCGCCACGGGCGGCATCGGCGGCTACGCCGTGCAGTACGTGCTCAACGGTGGTGGCACGCCAATCGGCGTTGTCTCTTCGCCGGAGCGTGCCGAGATCTTGAACCGAATGGGTTGCGAAGCGGTCATCGACCGCAAGGCTGCGAACTACCAGTTCTGGTCCGACAAGCACACGCAGGACGAAAAAGAGTGGCGTCGCTTCGGCAAGGACATCCGAGCGGTGAACAACGGCGAAGACGTCGACATCGTGTTCGAACACCCGGGCCGCTCGACGATGGGTGCATCGGTGTTTGCAGCCAAGCGCGGCGGCACGATCGTGACCTGCGCCGCGACTTCTGGCTACATGGTCGAGTTCGACAACCGCCACTTTTGGATGAAGCTCAAGCAGCTGGTGTCCTCTCACTTCGCGAACTACGCCGAGTCCTGGGCGGCGAACAAGCTGCTGTGTGACGGCAAGGTCCAGCCGCTGCTGACCGACACCTACTCGCTGGATCAGGTCGGCGAAGCCTCCTTGGCGGTGCACCACAACAAGGCCGAGGGCAAGCTCGGCGTGCTGTGTCTCGCGCCGGGGGAGGGTCAGGGTGTCGATGACCCCGAGCGTCGCGAAGCAATCGGTGAGGACAAGATCACGATGTTCCGCGGGAGCTGAGCGGTCAGCCGCTGCGAAGTTTGTTCGCAACATCGACACCGAGAGCGACCTGCCAGGCCTGAGCGCACCGTTCGTTGAGCGCGTGCAGGTTCCGCAGATCGTCTTGGTTCCAACGCCGGATCTTGGCCTCGTCGCGTGTGGTGACGTCGGCGCTCGCCGGCGCCCGAGTCAGAAAGCTCATCTCGCCGATGAAGCACGGAGCAGACCGCTCCACCGCCAAGCCGCGGGAGTGTGCGACTCGGACGCTCCCCTCGAGGACCAGGAGCACGTCCTCCTGCGGTTCGCCCTCGACGCACAGCGAGGACTCCGCATCCACGGTGTCGCCTCGTCCGGCCGTCCACAGCGTGAGGAAGTCGCGGGCATTGAGCGTTGGAAAGAAGGTCGTTCGGATCTGCTCGTCCGCCGGATCCAGCGTCACGCGCTCTTGTCGGGCGATCCGTGCGGTCTGGAAGCTGTTGATGATCACGAACGCGCTGTTCCAGCCGATCACCCCGAGGTTGTCCTCGATGGCTCCCCAGACCACCAGGATCACGCTGGCCAGCATCGTGGTGAGTCGGAATCGAAGCGCGCCGGTCACGAAGCCCGCGCTCACGTAGACCATGTTGCCCAGGCTCAGGGCGATGAAGGCGGCGCTCATTGTTCGTGTGTTCCCCGTCGTTCGTGGGCGGCTTCAGCCGCAGACTCGGCGCCGAAGGTTAGTCATGGCGGTGTGTGCCGATCTGGCTGTTTGTGTTCTGCCCGCTTCGGCGTCTGGCCTGCCAGACTCTGCCGCGATGACCGCGCCGAGCGCACTGCTGATCGACATGGACGGAACGATCGTTGATTCCGAGCCGTACTGGATTGCGACGGAACACGAACTCGTCGAGTCATTCGGCGGGACGTGGGGTCCGGAGGATGCGCACTCGATCGTCGGATTCGACTTGCTCGATGCCGCTGTGGAACTCCGTGACCGCGGTGGCGTCGATATGGAACCAGCGGCGATCGTCGAGCACCTACTGGATGGCGTGGTGGCGAAATGCCTCGTCGACCTTCCGTGGCGTCCGGGTGCGCGTGAGTTGCTGATCGAAGCGCGCGACGCTGGCGTTCCGTGTGTACTGGTCACGATGTCGTGGCGTCGGTTCGCCGACGCCGTGATCGCCGCAGCGCCCGAGGGTGTGTTTGCTGGGTCGATCACTGGTGACGAGGTCGACATGGGCAAGCCCGCTCCCGACCCGTACCTTGCGGCCGCCCGCATGATCGGCGTGGATCCGAGCGAGTGCGTGGCGATCGAAGACTCGCCGACGGGCGTCGCGTCTGCGCTGGCCGCAGGGTGTCGCACGGTTGCCGTTCCCCATGTCGTCGACGTCCCCCCGCGCGACGGGCTCACGATCTGGCGGGATCTTTCCGGGCGAACGCTCAGCGACCTCGCCGAGATCTGAGCAGTGCGTTCATCGGAGCGCATCGCGAACTTGCGTGCTTCCGGAGCGCCGATCAGGAATGCTGGGGGGATGCACGACGACCGCATGCATGTGGTGATCATCGGTGGTGGCTTCGGAGGAATTGCAGCAGCCAAGGCGCTGGCGGACGCGCCCGTCCGAATCACGCTCATCGACCGTCGCAACCATCATCTCTTCCAACCGTTGCTGTATCAGGTTGCGACCGCTGGGCTGGCTCCTGCCGACATCGCTCACCCAATCAGATCAATTCTCGCCGACCAGCAGAACGCTGCGGTCGTGCTTGGAGAGGTGACCGATATCGAGCCCGAGGCCCGCTCGGTACAGCTCGTCGGTGGAAGCGATGTCGAGTACGACCGCCTCGTCGTGGCCACAGGTACGCGCCACTCGTATTTTGGAAACGATGAGTGGGAGCAACACGCCCCCGGCCTCAAGACCGTCGAAGACGCAATCGAGATTCGCCGACGCGTGCTGCTCGCGTTCGAACGTGCTGAGCGCACCGACGATGAAGACGAGCGTCGCGAGCAGCTGACGTTCGTGGTCGTCGGCGGCGGTCCTACGGGGGTCGAGACAGCGGGCGCGATCGCGGAGATCGCGTTTCGGACGCTTTCCAAGGAGTTCCGTTCGATCGATCCGTCGTCGGCAAAGGTGATTCTGCTCGAAGCCGCATCGCACATCCTCGGGAGCTATCCGGAGAAGCTGTCGGTCAAGGCGGCACGTCAACTCGATGATCTCGGCGTCGACGTGCGTACCGGCGTGCGGGTGACGGACATCGATGGTTCTCAGGTCCAGACATCAGATGGGGTCATCGCTACACGCACCGTCGTCTGGGGTGCTGGGAACGAGGCGTCGCCGCTCGCGAGTTCGGTCGGGGCCGAGACGGACCGAGCAGGGCGGGCGATCGTCGGCGCGGATCTGGCCGTTGGTGAGCACTCTGACATCTTCGTGATCGGCGATGTCGCACACGCCGAATCGAACGGCGAGGTCGTTCCCGGCGTCGCTCAGGGCGCAATGCAGGGTGGCAAGCACGTGGCCCGGGCGATCATCGCGGATCTCGACGGAGCCGAGCGGCCGGTCTTCAACTACCGCAACAAGGGCGAACTGGCGACGATTGGCCGCTCATCGGCAGTCGGCGTCATCGGTCGGTTCAAGCTGTCTGGGTGGATTGCATGGATGGCCTGGTGGGCGGTCCACATCATTTTCCTCATCGACTTCCGGAAGCGTTTCATCGTGTTCTTCAGTTGGGCGTGGAGCTATCTCACCTTCCAGCGTGGCAGTCGATTGATCACCGGTTCGTGGTCGCCGAGATCCGACGGCGTCGACCACTAGGGCGTTCGCTCGCCGTCAGTGCGCAAGGTCGGCGTGGTGGCGAGCCATGTTGTCCGGGTAGCTCCGTGCGAAGTAGTTCCACAGCTGCTCGCCGTACGTGCTGGTGTGGGTGGAGCTCGCCATGTCGCCGACACCGCCGGCGGTCTGCGCAGCTGTTGCCATGAACCCGGCGCTGCGGTGCCGCTCGCTCGCTGCGACGGCGTCGGTGAATCGCTGATCCATCACCAGCGGTCGCAGTTCGGTCCCGAGCGACGGTCCGTGGAAGTACGCAGCGGAGAGCCGCTCGCTCTGCGTGATCACTCGATGCGCCGTTGCGACCAGATAGTTGGAGGTCATGGCTTGGAGCATCTCGCCCAGGTTCATCACGAACGTTCCCGCCATCGGCGGCACGTCGATCCACTCACCGAGCGGGTTGAGCACTTGGAGCCCCTCAGTCGGCCCGGGTGCGAGCAACGTGACGAACCCGGTGTCGTGGTGGGCGTTGACGCCAGCGCCGCCGTCGGGCGTCGGCGGATAGTGGATCATCTTCGTGAGGGACATCGGTTGGTCGCCGAACAACTTCTCGAAATGCGCCGGTTGAAAGCCGAGTCCGACGGCGAGCAATCCGAGGAGACGGTCGGCGAGCTCGCCCAGCTCGCTCATCCAGCGCAGCGTGAGCGCTCGATGACCTGGCAAGACCTCGTCGGGCATCCACTGATTCGGGCCGAGCAGGCGCGAACCCGGCGACGTGTCGCCAGCCACAACGGATGGCCACTCCGACCACACGTCGATCTGCTCGCGCACGTCCACGCGGTTGTTCGTGAACTCCGATCCCACCGCCTCCCATCCGCGGAACTGCGGCGATCGCGCTTTGTCGATCAGTCGCTTCGAATCGTCGTCGAGCGCGAAGAAGCGCTGCATCAGCAAGAAGACGTCGTCGATGAGCTGAGGATCGATGTCGTGGCCGTCGATGATCACGAAACCGACTTCATGGCAGATCGTGCAGAGCTGCTCGGCGAAGCCGACCTCGTTCGAACGCGAGAGATCGACCACGGGAATCGAGGCGAAGCTGGTCGCGGTCACGTGCGCCCGCTCAGTTGTATTGGTCGAGGATCGCCGACTCGGTGACCCGAGCAAGGGTCTCGCGCACGTCGGCCGCGGTGGCGGTGTCGACACCCTCGACTTCGGTGAGCTCGTCGATGGTGGCACGCTGCAGCTTCGACAAGCCGTCGAAGTGCTCAGCGATCGCCTCGGCAGAGTCGGAGTCGAGTCGCCCGGTTCGGTTGAGGAGGCGAAGCCCCCGAGGCGCCACGGACTGGCTCAGGTCGGTCGAGTCAGCGAGACGGTGAAGCGCTTGCGCAGCGAGGCGCAGGTCGTGGATCTCGTCA
>CALIOL010000079.1 GCA_938044705.1 uncultured Ilumatobacter sp.
TTCACACGGCAGAGGTCAGGGGTTCGAATCCCTTTGCGCCCACCAGTCGCCATCGTTCGTCAGCTGTCGAGCACCGACGAGACCGTCTCGATCGTCTCGATGGTTTCCGGCATCTGCTCGAGGCACACGCCGACCATTCCCTGACGATCGTTGATCGTCGAGGACCCATCCGGACACACGCCCTGGTTGCGGGTCGTGACCTGCCGGACGACGAGATCGCCGTTTCCGGTGCAGACCACCTCGCCGGCCATGCCGCTCGGCAGAATCTCGACGCACTCCCCCGTCCGCAACACGTTGTCGGGCGGTTGCGGGCCGGAGGGTTGGCTGAACTGTGCGAGGACGATGATTGCCACGATCGCAATGCCTGAGAAGAACAGCAGCCCTCGCCACGGCACACGGGCGGGTCCGGCGGGATGCTGGAACGTGTAGGCAGGCGCGTCGTCTTCGGTAAACCGGTTCGGCGCGGTCGGCACTGTCGGCCGCGGTGTGCCGCGACGCTCCGCGTCGTAGACGGCACGGCGCCCAGGGTCCGACAACACGCGGTACGCCTCGTTGATCGACGCCATCTTGTCCGCGCCGGCTGCCGATCCGAGCGCTCGGTCCGGGTGATACTCCCGGGCCATCCGGCGATAGGACTCGCGGATCGTCGTCGCCGATGCAGTCGTCGGCACTCCCAAGACGTCATAGTGCGACCGACCGCTCACGGCCAGCAAGCTAACGGCGCGGCAGGCCAGTCCCCGCTCAACCGACGACGGAACGCAGCATCAGTTTGGATTCGGTCCGAGCGACGGCTTCGTCGGCTCGCACCCACCGCACGAATGCGTCGAGGCCCTCAGCGCCTGCACACTCTGCGACGATCGTGTAGTCGGCTGAGCCGGTTACGTAGGAGGCCATGATGATCTCGTCTCGCTCGATCAACCGTGCTTCGAACGCATCCGCTTCGTCGCCAGGGATCAAGCCGACATCGACGACGGCACGCACCGTGCGACCCAGCGCAACGGGGTCGATTCGAGCGGAGTAGCCGGTGATGACACCGCGCTCTTCGAGCCGCCGGACACGATCAGCGACAGAACTCGGCGCAAGGTGCACACGATCCGCCAGCTCTTTCCAGCTGATTCGTCCGTTGAACCGCAAGATGCCGATGATTCGAGCGTCGATTGGATCTTGATCCGCTGATTCCACGAGAGAATCGTATCCCAGATCGGGAGTTCCGTTCCATGCTCGGCCGGCAGGCGCTCATCATGACATCTATGACCAACGCTGCAGCTCCCGCCATCTCCACCGTCGGCGTCCCCAAGGAAGTCAAGACCGCCGAACACCGGGTCGCGATGACACCCGACGGCGTCCGCGAGTTCGCCCGTGGCGGCGTGTCGGTGTTCGTCGAGGACGGAGCGGGCGTCGGTGCGTCCATCACCAACGAGGACTACGTGGCTGCCGGAGCAACCATCGTTCCCACCGCCGCCGATGCGTGGAGCCAGGAGATGGTCGTCAAGGTCAAGGAGCCGAAGGCCGAGGAGTTCCAGTTCCTCCGCCCAGACCTGACGCTGTTCACCTACCTACACCTCGCGGCGTACCCCGCTGTCGCCGAGGCACTCCTCGCCGCCAAGACCACCAGCGTTGCGTACGAGACCGTCCAGACCCCCGACGGCCAGCTCCCCCTGCTCGCGCCGATGAGCGAGGTGGCAGGGAGACTCGCACCGCAGATGGGCGCTCACTTCCTCGAACGACACAAGGGAGGCCGAGGTGTGTTGATGGGCGGCGTTCCAGGAGTCAGCCCTGCCAAGGTGGTCGTGCTGGGAGCCGGCAATGTCGGCTGGAGCTCAGCAGTGATCGCAGCAGGAATGGAAGCCGAGGTCACCGTCCTCGACAAGAACCTCGAACGGCTGCGCTACGTCGACCAGATCCATAAGGGCCGAATCTCGACGCTTGCGTCGAACCAGGGCTCGATCGAGCGCACCGTGATGGCCGCCGATCTCGTGATCGGTGCAGTGCTCGTCGCTGGTGGGCGCGCTCCCGTCGTCGTCAGCGAGGACCTCGTTGCCCAGATGAAACCTCGCGCGGTGATCGTCGACGTTGCGGTCGACCAGGGCGGCTGCATCGCCACGACTCACGAGACAACCCACGACGAACCCGTCTACGAACAGCACGGCGTCATTCACTACGCAGTCGGGAACATGCCCGGAGCGGTACCGCACACCAGCACGTATGCGTTGACGAACGCGACGCTCCCGTACCAATTCGACGTTGCGATGCACGGCGCGCTCGGCGCTGCACGCCGCTCGTCGTCAATCGCTCACGGGCTCAACACCGTCAACGGCTCACACACGAACACGATCGTGGCCGAATCGCTCGGCGCCATCGCGGTCGACGCGCTGGCTGACTGAGCCAGACCGAGCGGCGCTGCAGCACGTGCGCCGGTGACGTCCACCATGACTGTCGAGCGAGCCAGGTTGCCTTCATCGTCGATGATCCAGTAGTCGAAGCCGTCGATTCCGACGTAGCCGAAGTCCGAGCGGTACGTCAACGTGCCGTCGTCGAGCTCGACGAGGTCGCCGTGTGTCGGGTCGGTCGTCCCGGCGAGATACACGGCGCCGCCGTCCGGATCGTCGTCGTTGCTCGTGACGTCGACGACGTGCGTCTCGAACGAGGGCGTCGAGAACGAATCGCTTCGAGCGGTTGGAGCCGGCCCACCAAGCGTGATCTCGCCGTTGAAGGTCGCTGGCCCGACCTGAGTGAACCACCAGGCGTTTTGCAGCGCGCTATCGGTGGCGTCCAGCTCCACGACGTGGGTGACCTTCTCGACAGCGCCCGTGGCGCGATCCGAGATCACGTCGTGGACGAGCATCACCTTCGTGCCGTCGGCCAACTCCCAATATCCCTGATCGACGAGTAGTTCGGCGAGGGCGGGCCAGAAGCGCACCTCGTGACGATCTGTCTCGATGTGGCGGTTCGTCGTGCCGATCGAGTCGGTCTTCGTTCCATCGAGGAAGAGTGAGTCGCCGAGGCCGATCGTGGTCGACCCGGTCATCTCGAACGTCGTCGTCTGGTCGGTCAGATCGCTGGAGTCGAGCATGGCAACCGACCCGACAACGGCCTCGGTGAGCACCTCGTCGACATCGACGAACTCGGCATCGATGGCCACGTGGCCGCGCTCGCCGGCGGAGGCGAACGTCGTGGTGTTCGAGATGAACTCGAGTCCGGTGGTGAAACGTTCACCGGTGATGCCGTTGACGGTGATGTCCGAGGCGTTCGTCCCGACGTGCAGTGCGGCGCGCCGGTTCTGGAACGGCTCGCGGTCGGCCAGTCCCAGCAGGTCCAGATCCAGGAGCGTGTAGTGCGCCGTGTACGAGAGGTTGACGCCCTGGACCGTTTCCCAGTTGAGGAATCCGTCGAACACCGATCGCACGTCGTGGCCCTGTGCCGGGTTTGCCTTGACGACGATGATGCCGATGTGCGTGGCGAAGGCCTCGTTGTCGCGGAAGCCTTCGATCGCTGCATCGTCGACATTCATGTCGGTCGCGCCGTACGCGGTTTCGCGATGCTGAAGGTTTGCCGCCGAAGGGTCAGTGCGTGGCCCACGATGCAACCAGACGAATCCGTGGGTCGTGTTCGCCGCGACGTTTTCAGCAGCCTCGACGAGCCGGCCAGCGAAGAAGAAGCCATCACCGGTGCGCCCGTTGTCATGTCTCGCGACGTCAGCTGCCTCCTTGACCGTCCAGTCACCCCAACCAATGCCTTCTGACTTGATCGCGATGTTTCGAACCCAACTCCCCGTTTCGTCTCCATCCTCGGCCGCGAATGCTGCGCCGAACACGTCGAACGCGACGTTGTCGGTGAAGTTGGCGTGGCTCGAGTGGTGGGCGTAACCCCAACCCGGTGATCGGCTGACCGAGTTGCCGATGGCGATCGCCGGGTCGTCTTGTCGTTGGGTGCCGGTTCGGTGGAAGTGCACCGAGTACCGACCCTTGACGTTCGTCGTCGCGGTGATCGTGTCGAAGAACGAAGCGTCTGCGGCGGGCTGCGACTTGTCGGTCCGGCCCAGGTCATCAAACGCCGCATAGCGAACGTCGACGTCGTCGGAGTGCATGAACATCACGTGGCCGCGCTGATGCACCGGCAGCGACG
This sequence comes from uncultured Ilumatobacter sp., assembly GCA_938044705.1. GTDB lineage: Bacteria > Actinomycetota > Acidimicrobiia > Acidimicrobiales > Ilumatobacteraceae > Ilumatobacter_A. The sequence goes on from CALIOL010000079.1 coordinate 4,126, forward strand.
AACCGCCCATGCTGCTGACCGTGACGGAACGCGACGTGTTCGCGACGTACGCCGCCAAGTCGGATCTTGGCGTCGCGTGATCGAAGGCGAGTGGCCGATCGAGGGTGATCGTCGTCCCTGAGATCTGCGCAATCGTGCGCTCTTCGTCCTGGCTCTCGTGATAGATGCCAGCGCGAACGTCGTTGTCCCAGTACCAGCCGAGTTGTTTCGTGCCCGTGAGCACGATCCGATCCCCGGTACGCCAGCCATCGGGATTCCCATCGAGCTGGACGGTTTGCGACCCGGCCATCGGTGCCGCCGCAACTCTGAGAAACGGGACCTTTGCCGACCCGTGGATCTCTGCAGCGCCGTGAGAGATCAGTCCGCGGGAGAGCAGGGTCGGATCCCAGGTCGTATCGATGTCACCGTTCGACGCGATCAGGACCTCGGCGGAGACCCCCGGTCGGACAGGGTTCGCTGCGGTGCCGATTTCGAGGCGACCGGTCGGTGCAACCACCAACGTGTCGACGACCATCCGGGTGTCACTCGTCGTGGCGAACCGCAGTTGTCCACCGACACGAGCCGTGAACAGCTCCTCGTTCGCGACGAGGTCGTAGTCGACGTCGACCTCTTCAGGAATCAGAACCCGAGCGTGCTGGTCGGGCACCTGGCGGCGGTACCAGGTCGCGGGATCCGACCAGTTGCCATCGCTGACGGCGATGTGCGACGCCGCTGATCGGGGCACCAAAGACAGCAGCGCGGTGTGTTCAGCGGCAAGCCCGGTGTGTTGCCCGTGCGGCTGCCCGTCGGTTCGCGCGAGCACGTCGCGCACGAAGGCGTCCTCGTCGCTGTTTCCGGATGGCGGTGTCACGGGCGGTGGGGAGTCGTCGGGAACACTCGGTGTCGGGTTTCGCACGGCCGGCATCAGTCCGTCGTGAGGAACGACCATCGGTGACGATGCGCCATGCAGTTCGATTGCTGCGATCGCTGGACTCGCGGTGAGCGCCAAGCCGATCCCGACGCCGATCGTCCACGCCGAGCGCGTCAGCGTCCGTGAGCGTTCTTGCCATCGGTGCTTGTTCATCGTCCACTTCCAGTCCTGTCGTCGCTCCCGCGCGCAGGCTCCCACTGTGTCATCGGCCACGTCGAGCGGCGACTTGACCTTGCTCCGTCGCCTTGACCGAGCCTTGACGACCCGCCGTTTCGACAACAAACCGCTGACAGTCGTAGTGTCGCCACCATGAGCAGCGCTGCATCGTCCACGCCCATCAGCGTCAACGATCTCGAACTGCCAGAGATCCCGGTCAACATCCGCGAAGTCGCACGCACTGACTCGGCGAGGATCTACCACTCGATCGCCCAGGAAAGCTGGATCGCTCGCGGCGTGTTCGGCTACTCAGTCCTCCACTACGACGACGTCACCTCGATCCTGCGGGACAAGCGGTGGCACAACGCCGTCGCCAAGATGCCCGAGATGATGGGCATCACCGACCC
>CALIOL010000080.1 GCA_938044705.1 uncultured Ilumatobacter sp.
GGCAAGGACTCGACCTACGCGCTCTACCAACTCGTCGAGCGCGGGTGGCGCGTGCACGCGCTCACACTCGACAACGGATTCATCTCCGAGGGCGCAAAGGCGAACGTTCGTCGCAGCGTTGCCGACCTCGGCATCACGCACGAGTTCGTCACGACCGACGCGATGAACGAGATCTTCCGAGACAGCCTCGATCGCTTCGCGAACGTCTGCAACGGCTGCTACAAGACGATCTACACGCTCGCGACAGCACGGGCCCACGAGATGGGTATTCCCGTCATCGTGACTGGTCTGTCTCGCGGGCAATTCTTCGAGACTCGACTCCTGCCGCATCAGTTCGAAGCCGACCGCTTCGACCCCGACGAGATCGATCGAACCGTCCTCCAGGCACGACGCGCGTACCACCAGACACGTGATGCCGTGACCGAACTGCTTCCCGAACACAACGTGTTCGAACGCACCGACATCGACGTGCTGGCCGAGATCGACTACCTCGACTTCTTCCGATACGTCGACGTCGAGCTGGCCGAGATGTACGACTTTCTCGAGAACCGCGCGCCCTGGGTCCGCCCCGACGACACCGGCCGCTCGACGAACTGTCTCGTGAACGTCGCTGGCATCCACACGCACCAAACCGAGCGCGGCTTCCACAACTATGCCGAGCCGTATGCGTGGGACGTGCGCCTTGGTCACAAGACCCGCGACGAGGCCCTTGACGAACTGGACGATGCGATCGATGTCGCCGAGGTTCAACCGATGTTGGACGAGATCGGCTACTCACCCGACCGTCCCGAGATCCTCACCGCGTGGTACCAGACCGAGGACGGCCAGCCCATCGACGCACGACTGTTGAGCACACACTTGCGCGACATCGTCTCCTCGCGTGCGGTGCCCAGCGCGTTCGTGCACGTCCACGACCTGCCGATCGCCGACAGCACCAAGCTCGCCGTCTCGGCACTTCCGGCACCGACGCACCTCAACGTCGGCTCGGCCGACTACGTCGCGCCGACGACGCCGACCGAGGCCGCCACAGCCGAGATCTGGGCGACCGTGCTCGGCGTCGAGCGCGTCGGTCGCGATGACGACTTCTTCGACCTCGGTGGAGCGTCGCTCCTTGCGCTCGAAGTGGTCGCTGCGACCGAACGCCAGCTCGAGGTCGAACTCCCCGATGCTCTGGTGTTCGAACATCGTCGGTTGGAGGACTTCGCGCGAGCGGTCGAAACGAGCCGCGGCATCGCAACCGCACTCACACCGATCCCGGAGACCGGCACGGGTCAACCGCTCCCGCTCTCGATGGGGGAAGAAGCGATGCTGTTCGAGTATCGCTCCGACCCGAGCGACGTGCGCTACAACGTCACCCGGCACTACGTCGTCGACGCCGACGTGGACCTCGAGCGCCTCGAGGCTGCATTGCGCACGGTCGTCGAGCGACACGCGCCCCTGCACACGTCCTACGACCAGCACCGCAGCATCCTGAGTATCGACCAGGCGCTGTCGGTCGGTCCGCTGCCCTCCGGCGACGTCGGTCGGTTCGCGACGGAGCAGAGCGGCCTGCCCTTCGACCTCGAGAACGGTCCGCTGGTGCGAGCGCACGTGGGCCATCGCGACGGCACGTCACACATCGTGCTGGCGCTGCATCACATCAGCATCGATGCCGGGACCTTCGACGTGCTGTGGAACGACATCGACGCCACGTATCACGGACGCGAGCTCGAACCGCTGACCACGACCTACGCCGCCCACGGGGCCTGGCAACGCGCAGCACTCGCCGATCAGGTGATCGAGCCGCCAGCAGTCGATGACTTCGTCGGCGTCGAGTTCCCGCCGCTGCCGAGCGAGGCTCGCAGCAGTGACGGCTACCTGTACCGCGATGCCACCGTGTCCACCTCGGAACTCCAAGCTGCCGCATCGACCACACCGTTCGCCGCTGCACTCGCAGCAGCCTCGGTTGCGCTCAGCGCCTACAGCCGCGACGGCGTCGTCGAAGTCGGTGTCACCGCGTCCACCAAGGACCACCCGTCCACGGGCCCACTCGTCGGCTACTACCTGAATTCGCTGCCGGTCGTGATGGACCTGACGGACGCGCACACGCTGGCTGCGGTCGACGACCTGGCGAGCCAGCACGTCGCTGACCTCATGGCGCACCGGACGCTCCCATTCGCTGAACTGGTGCGCGACGCCAGGCGGCACGGTCGCCGCGAGCCTGACATCTCCCACATGCTCGCCTACGAACAGCTCGCACCCGCTCGATTCGGCGACACGGTCGCGCAGCATCGAATCCTCGCGGCACCGACTGCGGTGAGCGATGTGACGTTCTTCGTCCAAGAACGCGGCGACCATCTGGCCGTTGCGCTGGAGTACCGCGGGTCGGTGCTGGTCGAGACCTCCGCGAAGCAACTGCTCGAGGCATTCGACGACGCGTTGACGTCGATCTGTCGTCGCCCGGGTCGAAGCATCGCCGACGCGCGCACCGCAGCCTCCGGCGCCGACCTCGTCGGGGCGCCGCTCGATTCCTTTGCGCCGACCGTCGTGGATCGCATCGCACACGTCGCCGCCACGACGCCGCAGGCGGTCGCGGTCGAGGATGCGGCGGGCAATTCGGTGTCCTACGAACTGCTGATGCAACGCGCCGGGGCACTCGCGAGCGAGCTCTTGTCGTTGCACGACGGTCCGAACCCTCCCACCGTTCGACGCATCGGTGTGGCGCTTCCCCGATCGCACCGGGTCGTCGAAGCAATGCTCGGCACCTGGCTCGCCGGTGCGACGTATGTGCCGATCGACCCGGCGCTCCCACGCTCGAAGCAACAGACGATCGTCGACGCCGCCCGCTTGGATGCCGTCGTCGTCGACGAGACCACCGCTGAACTGTTCGACGACGTTCCGACC
>CALIOL010000081.1 GCA_938044705.1 uncultured Ilumatobacter sp.
GTCGGGGAAACGTCCCTTCACGGCCACTGCGACATCCTGCCAATCCCGGTGCGACAGCGTGGTCTGGGCCAGCAGGGCCACCGGCTGGTCCGAGTCGGCCAACGCCTCGACTTCAGCCACGGACTCCACGCGGTCGATCGACGCTGGCGCAACCGCCATCGTTCCGACTGCTTCTTCATGGCCTTCGTGGCCGATGTAGACGATCCGGTAGCCCTTGCCGGCGCGCACCTTGACTTCGTGATGCACCTTCGTGACGAGCGGGCACACCGAGTCGACGACGTAGGAACCCCGTTCGCGTGCAGCTTCGACGACTTGCGGGGCCGACCCGTGAGCCGACAGCATGATCGGGCTCCCCGGCGGCACGTCATCGATGTCATCGACGAACACCACGCCCTGGGCTTCGAACCGGCTGACCACCAGTTTGTTGTGGACGATCTCGTGGTAGCAGTAGATGGGGGCCGGGAACGATCGAACCATCCAGGCGAGCGCCTTGATCGCCATCTCGACGCCGGCGCAAAAACCGCGCGGTTCCGCGAGCAACACCTTGGTCACCGAACTTGGGGAAGACGGAGACGGAGACGGGGGTTCGTCGCTCATGTCTCACCAAATCTACCCACAAGACCGCGGCGGTAGCGTGGCGTCCCCATGTCCCAGACCCTCAATCGCTCGCTTGCGCCCCTCGTGGTGTCGGTCGCTGCCGGATCGCCCGCCGAATCCGTCGGTGTGCTGCCGGGCGACGAGATCGTGCGCGTCAACGGTGAGGTCCCGCGCGACATCATCGAGTGGCAGTTGGCGACCGATGAAGCGGACGTCGAACTCGACGTGCTGCGAGGCGGCCTCGACCTCTCCATGACCGTCGAAAAGACTGCGGGTGCATCGCTGGGGATCGAAGTGTCGAGCGCGGTGTTCGACCGGGTTCGCACCTGCGACAACCATTGCGAGTTCTGCTTCATCTACCAGCTGCCGAAGGGGATGCGCCGGTCCCTGTACTTGAAAGACGACGACTATCGCCTGTCGTTTCTGTACGGGAACTTCACGACCCTGACTCGCTTCACCGAGGCGGATCTGGAGCGGGTCGTCACCGAGCGACTCTCTCCGCTGCACGTTTCGATCCACTCGACCGATCCCGACGTCCGTAGCCAGATGCTCAAGAACCCGCGGGGCGCCATGAGCTTGCGTTGGCTTCGAGCGCTGCTCGATCACGACATCGCCGTCAAGGGCCAGATCGTGGTCTGCCCCGGCGTGAACGACGGCAGCATTCTCGACGACACCATGGCCGGCATCCTCGACCGGTTCCCGGAACTCGATTCGGTCGCTGTGGTTCCTCTGGGCATCTCGAAGTTCAACGGTGAGGACGCGATGCGATTTCACACCCTCGCCGAGGCACAAGCGGTGGTCGATACGGTGGCCGACTGGCAAGACGTGTTCCAATCAACGCTCGGCAAACGGATGGTCTACGCAGCCGACGAGTACTACTTGATGGCGCAGCGACCCTTCCCTGACGCTGAACGCTACGACGGCTTCTCGATGCATGAAGACGGCATAGGTATGGCGCGCACGTTCGAAGCCGAGTTCAACGGCACCGCAGCCGAGGTCACCGGCGTGCAACGCGGCTTCTTCGCCGCTGTCGACGCGCCACCGAATCCCGCGGCGTACACGGGTCTGCGCAACTCCTGCGCCACAGGGACACCTGCCGAGCCGGCCACGGCCTCGGTGTCGTTGCGACCTCGGCGGACTGCACCCGTCGCTGTGCTGACCGGCACGCTCGGAGCACCCGTCATCCGTCCGCTGATCGAATCGCTCGAGCGAGACGACGTCCGCGTACTCCCCGTTGCCAACGAATTCTTCGGCGGCAACACCGGCGTCACCGGGCTGATCACCGGCGAAGACGTCGGCCGCGTGTTGAGCGAACAGCCGGAAGGACACCGCTACCTGCTGCCTGACGTGTGCCTGTCTGACGAGGGACGCTTCCTCGACGGCGTCACGATCGATGAACTGCCCCGCCCGGTCGAAGTCGTCACCACCGACGGCGTCGCGCTCCGAGCGGCTTTGGAAGGAACACCATGAGCGAAGTCGAATCCACCACCGCGGACGCCGCGGACCTTCCGACGGTCGTGATCATCGGGCGCCCGAATGTCGGCAAGAGCACGCTGTTCAATCGGATCATCGGGAGCCAGCAAGCGATCGTCGAAGACCGCCCAGGAATCACCCGTGACCGAAAGGCGCTCGAGGCGTCCTGGTTGGAGGTGCCGTTCCTCGTCATCGATACCGGCGGCTGGATGCCCGAAAGCCACGGCTCCGAACTGGATGCGAAGGTCTCCAAACAGGTCGAAGAAGCGGTCGAGACCGCCGACGTGGTGATGTTCGTCGTCGAAGCCTCCGTCGGCTTGACCGATGACGACATGCTGATCGCAAGTTGGCTTCGGAAGAGCCGTCGTGACGTCATGGTCATCGCCAACAAGGCCGACAACGACCGACGCGAAACCGACCGCTGGGAGTTTCTCTCGCTCGGGCTCGGCGACCCGATCCCGGTCAGCGCGCTGCACGGCCGCAGAGCCGGCGATCTTCTCGACGAAGTGATCGCGAGGTTCCCCGAGGAGGCACGAGCCCATCGCGACATCGACCCCCATGCCCCGGTCGAGCCCGACGACGACGTCGACGCGCCGCGTATCGCGATCGTGGGTCGCCCGAACGTCGGCAAGTCCACCTTGTTCAACAAGCTCGTCGGCGAAGACCGCGCGGTCGTGCACGACATGGCTGGCACCACTCGCGACGCCATCGACACGCTGGTCGAGACCGAGGACGGGCCGATGGTGTTCGTCGACACCGCAGGCATGCGTCGCAAGGGAAAGATCGACGACTCCGCCGAGTACTACTCGATGGTCCGAGCGCTGCGAGCAATCGACGACTCAGATGTTGCGCTGCTGGTGATCGACGGAACCGAGGGCGTCACGGCACAAGATCAGCGGCTCGCTGAACGTGTGGATGCGTCGGGTTGTCCCATTCTGATCGTGCTGAACAAGTGGGAGCTGGTCTCCGCTGACGATCGCATCGAGGTCATGGCCGAGTTGCACCGCAAGCTCGCCTTCGTCGGCGATGCGCCCATTCTCAAGATCTCGGCGCTCTCGGGCAAGAACGTCGGCCGCCTGCTCCCTCACCTCCGCGAGTCGATTGCGCAGTACCACACCCGTGTCCCGACCCGGGATATCAACAAGATCATCTCGGCGGCACAGCAACGTCAGCCCGGTCCCAAGGGTGCCAAGGTGCTGTACGCAGTGCAAGGGGCGACCGACCCGCCCACGTTCACGCTGTTCGTCAACCGAGAGATTCCTGCGACGTACATGCGCTACCTCGAGCGTGTGATCCGGGAGGAGTTCGGTCTGGGCTCGACTGCGATCAAGATGCGCGTGCGAAAGAAGAGTTGACGTGCCGTGGTGTGAGGAGTGCGCCAAGTACTTCACCCCCAACTCGGTGAAGACCGACGGATCCTGCCCGACCTGTGGCGACACGATTCAGTTGCCTGACGGGCACGACCACGACGGCGACTCGGAGCCGGTCGACGAGTCGACGCCGTGGCATTTCAAGTTGATGGTGTTCATGGTCGTGGCATACCTCGGTTGGCGTTTCCTCGACCTGTTCGTGTGAGCGGTCGGCAATGACCTCGTCCATCGTGGTGATCGGTGCTGGTCACGCTGGCCTGTGCGTGGTCGCAGCGTTACAACGGCGCGGTCTCGGGTGCACGGTCGTCGATGGCGCTGAGCGTCTCGGTGATGTGTGGCGAGCCCGCTACGAGGGCCTGCACCTGAACACCGAGCGCGACGCGTCGGTCGTCCCCGGCACGACGATTCCGGACGATGTCGGTCGCTGGCCAACGCGGCAGGAGTGGGCCGATCACATCGAGTCGGCTGCCGAGCAACTCGGCGTCGAACGGGTGCGAGGCCGAGTGGGCAGCGTCGAACGCAATGAAGAGAACTCAGGGTGGACCGTGCGCGTGACCGGTGGTGAAACGATCCAAGCCGATGCCGTCGTGGTCGCCACCGGACGCAACCGCGTTCCACTGCAACCGCCCTGGAGCGGGCTCGACACGACGACCATCGACGTGATGCACGCGGCCGAGTACCGCGATCCCGCCCCATTCGTCGGCCGACGAGTACTGGTCGTCGGCGCAGGGAATACCGGTACTGAGATAGCGCATCTGCTTCGAGCCGCGGACGTCGACGTTCGATTGTCGATGCGCACACGCCCGGTGTGGGCGCGCCGCGAGCTCTTCGGAAGCAATCTGACCGAGTTCGCTCGCATGGGGCGCCGGTTTCCGGCTTGGATGGTCGACCTCAGTGGGCGGATCATGCAACCGCTGCTGTTCGGTCGGATGAAGCCGTTC
>CALIOL010000082.1 GCA_938044705.1 uncultured Ilumatobacter sp.
GAGTACCCCCCGGTCGGATCCATGGCCGAGTACTACCGAGCCGTGCAGCTCGGTCACGCCGGGCAGGCCACTGCCTCGTTGCAAGCGCTCGACCACCTCTCGACCACCAGCGATGCACGCATCCTCGAGCGCCGCGGTGGCTTCGCTGCGATCATGCGGTGGTGGACCGGCAGCCTCGACGCGGACGGTCGCCGACACGCCCGCCGGCTTCTCGATCGCGTCGACGGCGATCACCAACAGCACTTCCTGGTCGAAGGCGCTGCCACCGCCGCACTCTTCCATGCGAGCGCCGGTGACGTCGATGGCGCAGCCGAACTCCTCGCTCGTGCCCACGCTCACCGGGATCGCGTCCCAGACGGGTCGTGGGCAGCCATCTCGGTCGAAGTCGCGGCTGCCGTGCTCGAACTCATAGCTGGCGACGAATCGGCCACCGCACGCCGGCTCGACGGCGCACTTCCAGAGTCAGGACCCTTCGACGGCTTCGCACGCCACGTGTTCGGCAACGTCGGTGCGTTGCTCTATTCCCTCGTGCCGCGTTCGAGGCCATTCTTCGACGACGAGGATTCCGGACCCGACCTCCGAGTGGCAACCGATGTCGGTCGTGCACACGCGGCGCTACGCGAGCACGGGTCGTCCTCGCTCGCTGCGAAGCTCCCATGGCAGGATCTCGCTCGACTCCGAACCTGGGCATACGAACCGCATCTCGCCGAACTCGCCATCGCAGCGATGACGAGCGGCGTCTTACAAGCGAGCACGGCGCTGTCGAGTCTGTGCGTCGACCCGCGACGAGAGTTGCGGGCGATCCTCGAGCGCTACGACGATCCGTTGACGACGGCTGCCAAGGAAGAGTTGGATCGCACCCCCACGCGCCCTGCGCTCACCACCTACGTCCGCGTCATGGGAACGACCGCCGTGGGCATCGGCGCCGAACCCGGACCCGACTCGTCGCCGATCCGCCGCAAGATGGTGCGTGAACTTCTGCTGCTGCTCGTGCATCGTGGGCGGATGCGGCGTGACGAGATCGCTGCACTGATGTGGCCCGACAAAGACGAGAACGCGGCCCGGAACAACCTGCGGGCAACGTTGAATCATCTGCGCACCTTGCTCGAGCACAGCGTCGAAGACGGCGACGACTCCGGCCCACCCTGGCACGTTCGCTCCGAAGGCGAATCACTCGAGCTTCACCAGAGCGACCGACTCACGATCGATGCCGTCGCATTCGAGCAGGCAGTGCGGTCCGCTCGCCGTGCCGACGCCGAACGTCGTCCAGCAGACGCACTCGCCCACTGCCGAGCCGCCGTCGCGCTCTATCGCGGCCCCTACCTCGACGACGCGCTCGATCAGGATTGGGCGTTCAACCACCGGATGACGCTGCACCTCGACCATGTGGAGATGTGCACGCGGGCCAGCGAGCTGCTCGAGTCACGCGGGATCGTCACCGAAGCACTCGACTTAGCGCGCGTCGCCGTCGAGGCCGAACCACTGTCGGAACGGGCGCATCGGGCACTCGTCCGCACGCTGCTCGCAACGGAAGATCGCGCTGGCGCTCGTCGAGCGCACGAGCGTTGTCTCACGCTCCTCGATGCGGATGGCCTGTCGGCATCAGCTGAGACGCTTCGACTCGGTGCTGAACTCTGAACCTGTGGGAAACACAGCCCGCCAATCGTCGGGTCCGGGCGCCGCTTCGTAGCATGGATCCCATGGCAAACGACTCATCGACCCCGACTCAGATCGACCTCTATTGGCGCCCCGGGTGCGGATTCTGCTCCTCGCTTCGCGGACAGCTCGACAAGCTCGGTATCGAGCGAGTCGAGCACAACATCTGGGATGAGCCGGCCAAGGCGTCGATCGTGCGACAGCACGCGAACGGCAACGAGACGGTGCCCACGGTCGTCGTCGGCGGAGTCGGCATGGTCAACCCGTCGCCACGCGAGCTCGCAGCCCACCTCGCAGCGAATGCTCCACACCTGCTGCCTGCGGACTTCGAGGAACCTCAGCCGAACGCGGTCGGGCGCGCCCTCGGCAAGATCTTCGGGTAACGCCGGAGGGGCGGCGACGTCGCCCCGGGAACGACCGCTCGTGTGTCCCTTGTGCGCGCAATGGGCGTAGCGTCTCGGCTATGACCGATACCGAACGGCACCGCGCCCTCGAAGGCACTGAGATCGTCGACTCCGTGCTCGACCTGATCGGCGAAACACCGATGGTCCGCATGAAACGCGTGAGCGAAGACCAAGGCATCCGCTGTGTCCTCGCAATGAAGCACGAAGTGACCAACCCGGGCGGGTCGTCGAAGGACCGGCCGGCGCTGGAGATGATCCTTGCCGCCGAGGCGAGCGGTGAACTGAAACCAGGTGGCACCATCGTCGAACCGACGTCGGGCAACACCGGCGTCGGCCTCGCGGTCGTCGCAGCTCAACGCGGCTACAAGTGCGTCTTCGTCATGACGACCAAGGTCGGCAAGGAAAAGGTCGACCTGCTGCGCGCCTACGGGGCCGAAGTCGTCGTCTGCGACGTCGCAGTCGCTCCCGACGACCCGAACAGCTACTACTCGGTCGCCGAGCGGCTCACCCACGAGCGCAATGCGTTCAGGCCGAACCAATACGCAAACCCGCACAACCCCGAGGCTCACGTCAAGACCACCGGCCCCGAGATCTGGCGCCAGACCGGTGGGCGAATCACCCACTTCATCGCCGGAGCCGGTACGTGCGGGTCACTCACCGGCACCGGCCGCTACCTGAAGTCGATGAATCCGGACATCAAGATCATCGCGGCGGACCCCGAGAAGTCCGTGTTCTCTGGCGGCTCGGGACGGCCGTACCTCGTCGAAGGAGTCGGCGAGGACTTCTTCCCAGCTGCGTACGACGGCGACCTGTGGGACGAGGTGATCCCCGTGAGCGACGAAGAGAGCTTCCTCACCGCCCGCTACGTCAGCGAGACCGAAGGAATCCTGATCGGCGGCTCCGGAGGAACCGCGGCGGCCGCGGCGATGAAGGTCGCCAAAGAAGCCGATGATGACGCCGTCGTCGTGGTGTTCAACCCCGACTCCGGTCGCGGCTACCTCTCGACCGTGTTCAACGAAGACTGGATGACGAACTTCGGGTTCATCAAGGAGTGCGACCAGTGCGTCGGAGCCGTGCTCGACACTCGCAACGCATCGATCGAGAACCTGCTCTACGTCAACCCTCACCAGCCGGTGAGCGATGCCATCGAGATCATGCGCTCGAACGGCGTCAGCCAACTCCCGGTGTGCAAGAACACTCCCCCGTTCGCCAACGCCGAAGTGTCGGGCTCCGTCGACGAACTCGAACTCATGGAGGTCATCCACCGCGACCCCGGTGCGATGAGCACCGAAGTGGAAAAGGTGATGGGTGCGAAGTTGCCCACCATCGGCGTCGGCCAGAAGGTCGAACTCGCCGTGGGAATGTTGGAGACAGCGCCAGCGTTGCTCGTGCTGTCGGGTGGCCAGCCGCTCAGCGTGCTGACTCGCTCCGACCTCTTGTCCTACTTCACCGCAATCGCGCCAGAACTGGCGGAAACGGAGCACACCGATGGGTGACACCGAGTCCCAATCCGATCTGCAGGGATTCTCGACCCGGGCGATTCACGCTGGTCAGGATCCCGATCCGACCACGGGAGCGGTGGTCACCCCGATCTCGTTGTCGACCACCTTCGCCCAGGACGGAGTCGGCAACCACAAGGGCTTCGAGTATTCGCGCTCCGGCAATCCCACCCGCACCGCGGTCGATACGCAGATCGCCTCACTCGAGCAGGCTCGCTACGGCATGTCCTTCGCGAGCGGTCTCGCTGCCGAAGACAACATCTTGCGGCTCCTCACCCCTCCCCACGCAGGAGGCAAGCGGATCTTGCTCGGCAACGACGCGTACGGCGGCACGTTCCGGCTGATCGCGAAGGTGTGGGAACCGATGGGCTTCCCGTGGACTGCGGTCGACCTGACCGATATCGACGGACTCCGCGCCAACTGGCCCGACGACACCGGCATGATCTGGCTGGAAACGCCGACCAACCCATTGCTGACGTGCTTCGACATCGAAGCCATCGCGTCGATCGCGCACGAGCGAGGCGCGATCGTCGTCGTCGACAACACCTTCGCGACGCCCTACCTTCAGCAGCCGATCACGCTCGGCGCCGACATCGTCGTCCATTCGGCGACGAAGTACCTCGGTGGCCACAGTGACGTCGTCGGAGGGTTCGTGGCAACATCGAACGACGAATACGCCGAACGCATCGCCTACACGCAGAATGCCGCAGGCGCCGTCCCCGCACCGTTCGACAGCTACCTCGTGCTGCGCGGCGTGAAGACGCTTGCAGTCCGCATGGATCGACACTGCCAGAACGCACGCGCCATCGTCGACCTCCTGGTCGACCATCCCAAGATCGAGCGCGTCTTGTATCCCCAGCTCCCCGACCATCCCGGTCACGAGGCAGCGGCCAAGCAGATGAGCGACTTCGGCGGCATGGTGTCGTTCCAGGTGAAGGCGGGCAAGGATGCCGCAATGCGCGTTGCCGACGCCACGTCGATCTTCACCCTCGCCGAATCGCTCGGCGCCGTCGAGAGTCTGATCGAGCACCCCGGCGCGATGACCCATATGTCGGCAGCTGGCTCACCGCTGGAAGTCCCGGACAACCTCGTCCGCCTCTCGGTCGGCATCGAGGACTCGAGCGACCTCGTCGACGACCTCGCACAAGCACTCGACACCATCTGACCCGCCCGACCGGCGCCATCCAGCGGACGCCCGCCTCGACCGCAGCGACGGCGGTGCGTTTAACCTCACCCCATGGTCCCGGACGACAACGTTTCGCGCCGCCTCGCGGGTAGCGACGCCGTCGCCACCCTCGACGCAACGTATCTCGCGGCGTGGACCGTCGTCGACCGACGCCTCCTCGCGACATGCCGAGACCGCATCGGGATGTTGTTGCGTCACGAGCCGACGATCACGGCGATGACCGAGACCGAGCGGGCTGAGCTGTCCCAGTGGGCGACGTCGGATCGATTCAGCACGCTCGAACGCGCCGCACTGGCATTCGCCGAGCAGTACATCATCGACGTCAGCGCCATCACCGATGCGCTCGCAACACCGCTACGAGATGCGTTGACCGATGCGGGATTCGCCACCTTCGTCAATGCGCTCCTCGTCGTCGAACAACGGATGACACTCGACCTGGCGCTGGGAGCCGTCGCATGAGATCGCCACGGATCAGACCAGGGACCAAGGCCGACGCTCGCCTGCTCGAACCGCTGATGGAGTTTGCTGCTGCCGCAGTTCGCAACGACCTCGTCGACCCCGTGACCACCGAGCTCGTCCGGCTCCGATGCGCAACGCATCACGACTGTCACACTTGACTGTCATTGCGCTCGGCAGTTGCCAAGCAGCACGGACTCGACGAGCGACTGGTCGCACAGGTGTCGTCACCCACCGGAGCGCTCACCAGCGGACAGTCGGTCGCGCTCGAACTCGCCGATGCGCTCATGGACGATCCAGCCGGCATCTCGCCGGAACTGCGCGAGCGACTCGAGGAGTATTTCTCCACCGAGCAGATCGTCGAGCTCTGTCTGGATGTCATGAAGTGGAGCTACCAGAAGGTCGCCGTTGCACTCGGTGTCGATCGAGAGGTCGTTCCGGGCCAGCTCACCGACCTGACATTCGACGTCGACGGCAACTGGGTTCGACCGGCGACCTGACCCGCAGGTCGCCGGCTGGACGCGCTTGACAGATACCGCGGCCTGAGCGAGCGTGGGGCATGACCGAGTACGGCGGCGCAGGGGCACATCGGGTACTGCTCAGGCAAGCATTGGGAGCCGAGGAATTTCTCCGCGTCACCTGGCACGAACGCAACGACGTCTTCGTGTTCTCCCACTGGGTCGGCGATACGTGCCACACCGCCACACCGGTGCGCGTCTCGGAGCTGGGCGAGCTCGCTTCGATGACGGTCGCCGCGTTGGCGCGGCGCGCCGAGGTCAACTCACCGATGACGGCGACGGCGTGGCCTGCTCCCGACCCTGCCGACCTGCGCGACCCGGGCCTCGACCGCGTAGCCTGATCACGACCGCAGCGAACAAAGAGCCGAGCATCCCACCGACGAACGTTCGCTCGATCAGCTCGATTCGCTCCGCACCACTCCCCCAGAACGCGCCGCCCACGAAGCCCGCGAACGTGGTCGCCCAGAACAGCGCCAGCTGTGACGTTGTCGGGCGCCACGATCTCGCCGCCACGACCTGATCTCGGCCATACCAGTCATCGAGGAGACGGTTGCGGCCGATGAGGGCGAGGAGCAACACACCGACCACCGAGCCGAATGAGTGCCCGATGAGCTGCAGCGTCTGGGCCATGGACTCGGTGAACCCGAACACCGTGACGTTCAGGTCTTCGTAGCCCAACCATCTCGAACCCTGCCAGCCAGGGTGAGTGAACCAGTCGATGACGATGTGGGACCCGAGCCCTAGCGCCGCGCCGACGATCGTCGCGACGATGTGTGGCCGCCGCTTCGCAAGGACGGCATACGACCGCAACCGCAGCCGACCCGCATCCGGAAGACACGCCGGACCGACCGGCGCCAACACGAAGCGGACCACGAGGGCAACGATCGTCGCAAGCGGAACGCCCACCACGAATGCCTTGGGGGCACGGTGCGGATCGATCTCGAGGTAGGCGCTGAACGAGTACATCATGTCGGGGGTCATCGACCCGATACAGAGTGCCGTCGCGTCGAACCAGCGGGGACGAGCGAGCTTCAGCCCGATGACGGGCACTTGATGTGCAAACCACGTCACCGGCATCGCTCAAGTGTGCCAGTGCACAGGACCGTCTGCGCCTCACACCATCGCCCCGGCGCCGGAACTCGATCTGCGAGAATTCGCCGATGGAAATTCTCTTCTTGCTCTTGGCCATCGTCGGACCCGTGGTCGGATACCTGATCGGCAACCCGAAGGGCTACGGAATCCTCGGCGCGGTGCTCGGCTTCTTTCTCGGCTTCATCGGCTGGATCATCATGGCGGTCATCCCCGCAAAGAAGTAGCCGACTGGAACGCGGGACGGGCGTCGAAAGAGGCGTCCCGCGTGCCATGCTGAACACATGAGCGAGACCTCGTCGTCAGGCCGCCCGATCGTCATCGCCGCAAACCGACTTCCGGTCATGCGAACCAACGAAGGCGACTGGTCGCCGTCCCCTGGCGGGCTCGTGCGAGCGCTCTATCCGATGCTGCGCGAGTCAGGTGGCACCTGGGTCGGCTGGACGGGCGACCCGGACGACCATGCCGAGCCGTTCAGCGTCGAAGGCGTCGATCTGCACCCGGTGCCGATCAGCGCAGAAGAGATGAACCTCTACTACGAGGGGTTCTCCAACGACGCGCTCTGGCCGCTGTACCACGATGCACTTCGTGAGTCGACGTACGACAGCGAGCAGTGGGATGCGTACAAGACCGTCAATGAGCGGTTCGCGACGGCACTCGCCGAGATCGCCCCGGCGGACTCGATCGTCTGGGTTCACGACTATCAGCTGCAGCTGGTCCCCGGACTGCTCCGCGCTCGACGTCCCGACCTGACGATCGGATTCTTCCTGCACATCCCGTTCCCCTCCGTAGATCTGTTCACTCGGCTGCCGTGGCGCGACGACATCGTTCAAGGGCTCCTCGGCTGTGACCTGGTCGGCTTTCAACGGCCGCGGGATGCCCAGAACTTCATCGCCACGGTCGAACAACTCCTCGAAGCCGACACATCCGACGACACCGTCAGCTTCGATGGTCGTACCGTCGTCGCTGCCGACTACCCCATCTCCATCGACGTCGCGGAGGTCGAGGAGATCGCGACCGGACGAGCGACACGCCAGCGCACGAGCCAGATTCGAGCTCGGCTCGGCGACCCAGAGGTCATCATGTTGGGCGTTGACCGCCTCGACTACACGAAGGGCATCGGATTGCGTCTCAGAGCTTTCGCGCAACTCCTCGAAGACGAGCGCCTCGACCCGACTCGCCACGTCATGGTCCAGGTGGCCACTCCCACTCGCGAGGCCGTCGAGCACTACCAGGACGAGCGGGCCTCGATCGAACGACTCGTCGGCGAGATCAACGGGCGCTTCAGCCGAATCGGTCTCCCGGTCGTCCACTACCTCTACCAGACCCTCCCGTACGACGAATTGGTGGCGCTCTACCGAGCGGGCGACGTCATGCTGGTCACCCCGTTCCGCGATGGCATGAACCTCGTGGCCAAGGAGTACGCAGCGGCGCACATCGACGGCGACGGCGTGTTGGTGCTGTCCGAGTTCGCCGGCGCTGCTGAGGAGCTGACCGACGCGGTGCAGGTCAACCCACACGACGATCGGGCACTGCAGGATGCGATCGTCGAAGCGGTCGAGATGCACCGTCACGAACGCCGAGGACGCATGTCGGGCCTCCGGGATCAGATCCGAAAGAGCGACGTGCAGGGCTGGGCTGACCGGTTCCTCGCCGCCCTCGAGGTCGCCTCCTCAACGGCGTCGCGATGAACGGGACCGAGCACGACGATCCGGTTGACGTCGTCGCCCACGCGATCGCAGCGATGGAGCGGCCACTGCTGTTGGTCTTCGACTGCGACGGGGTGCTCGCCCCACTCACCGATCATGCGGACGACTCGGTCCTCACCGACGGCGTCGGACCTGCTCTAGATCGCCTGTCGAAAACTGCCGACGTCAGGGTCGCCGTCCTGTCCGGGCGCTCGCTCGACGGGCTCGCCCAGTTCGACTTTTCCGATTCGATCATCGTTGCGGGAAGCTACGGCGGAGAGCGGCGCGGCCGATCGATCCAGGCACTCACGACCGAAGAACGCGCGCTGTTGTCGGAGCTCGACGCCATCGCCGTCGAGGCGGCCAAACAGGCTGGTCCTGGCGCCTGGGTGGAACGCAAACCCACCAGCGTCGTCATCCATGTCCGCGAGGCCGACGCCGAGCTCGGCTCCGATGCACTCGAGATGGCGCGGAGTGCGTCAGCGAGCCTCGACGGCCACGAGTGCCACGAAGGCAGCAACGTCTTGGAGTTCATGGCCCGGCCCGCAGACAAAGGACGCGGCTTGCTCGGCCTGATCGCCGACATCGATCCGGGTGGAACTGCGTACTTCGGCGACGACGTGCCCGACGAAGACGCGTTTGCAGTGCTCGGCACCAGCGACGTCTCCGTGAAGGTCGGCGACGGAGCCTCGGTCGCCGGACAGCGCTTACCGACCCCCGATGCGGTCGCTCAGCTCATCGACCGATTGTGCGGGCTCCTCGACGCCGATTCGGAGTTCGTGCTCTCAGAAGAGTGACGACTGACCTGCCGGTGGGGTTCGTCTGATGGCGGTCCACGGCACGTAGTTGTCCATGAACACCCACGTCCGGCGATGGATGCCAGATGGCCCGTAGCCGGTCAGCGACGCCTTGTGAACCGGGCAGGGGTAGCCCTTGTTGGTGTCGAACGACCACTGGGGATAGTGCTCGGCCCACGCGCGCATCTCGCGGTCTCGGACCACCTTGGCCAGAATGCTCGCAGCGGCGACGCTCAGGCAACGCAGATCTGCCTTGACCGCCAACTCGACCTTCGCAACAGCAGGTGACACGAAGTCCCACGTCCCGTCCGTCACCGCGACGTCCGGAACGACCGTCAGCCCTGCGATCGCACGTCGCGCCGCAAGCTTCTGTGCTGCTGACATCCCGAGCTCATCACACTCCTGCTGGCTCGCTGATCCGGTCGACCACGAGACGCACCAGTCGCTGATCCGATCGAAGAGGAACTCACGGCGCGCCTCGGTCAACAACTTCGAATCGCGGACTCCGTTGACCCGGGTTTCCCGAGGGACCACAGCGGCGCCGACGGTCAACGGCCCTGCCCATGCGCCGCGACCGACTTCGTCGATCCCCACCACGGTCTCGTATCCCTGGCTCCAGAGGGACTTCTCGATCTCGCGCGTGGGCGCTCGCTTCTTCGAAGTCCTCGTCCGAGCCGCCATCGTGTGTCGACCTCTCGGTCAGCTGAAGCTGCCGCCGGCAGCGTCGGGATCGACGGTGAGCGACAGCGACGGTCGGGCTCGTTCGGTCTGAGGCGTCGCCCACAGGGCCTCGCCGGATGGCTCGCTCGTCCGCCAGTCGGGATCGACGTCGGGGGCGGTCAACTCGACGACATCCGAACCCGAAGCGGAGTGCTGTTCCCACAGCACCGCGGGACGCTCACCGTGCCAGCGCACTGCGAACGACACGGTCGTCAACGCAGAGGTCGGTACGCCGTGCAGCTCGAAGTTGGTCCCCAACCAGGACGTCGGCATGCCGCCAGGGAGCAGAGCGCCACCGTCGGCGACTCTGCGCTCGACCGAGCGGACGAAACGCCCGACCGAGGACCCGCGACGCAGGTCGGCGAACGACGCAACGGCTCCAGCGGTTCCGGCCGATGCAGCGAGCGAGCCATGCTTCGCAGCAAGCCTGCTCGTCGTACGATCGATGTCGTCGCCAGCGCGCACATCTCCGGCCCGAATCGTGACGACGCGGCACGCACCAAGCGCCGCGAGCGCATCAGCGACATCGTCATCGGATGCACCCCGCTTCGACGCCTGCTT
>CALIOL010000083.1 GCA_938044705.1 uncultured Ilumatobacter sp.
GTGTGCAGCGAGCGGGCGGCGAGTTCCATCTGGTTCGCCGGGATGATGATCGACACGCGGATCGTCGACGTCGAGATCATCTGGATGTTGACGTCGTTGTCGGCGAGGACGCGGAACATCTTCGCTGCGATACCCGGCGACGACTTCATGCCGGCGCCGACGAGTGACACCTTTGCGATGTCGTCGTCGTGGGTGACCTTCGTGGCGCCGATCTCCTCGGCAACGCGCTGGACGATCGATTCGGCCTGCCCGAGGTCGGCCATCGGCATCGTGAAGCTGATGTCGGTCGTGCCGTCGGTCGAGGTGTTCTGCACGATCATGTCCACGTTCACGTGAGCGTCGGCGAGCGGCTCGAACAGTGCGGCAGACACGCCCGGCTTGTCGGGAACACCGAGCACGGTGACCTTTGCTTCGGTCATGTCGGTCACGACACCGGAGATGATGGGATCTTCCACGGAGGGCTCCTCGTTACTGACCCACGTGCCCTGCTCCCAAGTGAAGGCAGAACGAACGTGGAGGGGTACGTCATGGTTTCGGGCGAACTCGACGGATCGCATCGCGAGGACTTTCGAGCCGGCGCCGGCCATCTCGAGCATCTCGTCGAAGTGCACCTTGGACAGCTTGCGTGCACGCGGGACGATGCGTGGATCGGCGGTGAACACACCGGTCACGTCGGTGTAGATCTCACAGGCGTCGGCATCCATCGCTCCTGCGAGCGCGGATGCGGTGAGGTCCGATGCGCCGCGGCCCATCGTGGTGATTTCCTTGTCGGTGCTGACGCCCTGGAAACCGGCGATGACGGCAACTTTGCCCTCGCCGATGGAGGCCCGCACCCGGTCGCCTTTGACTTCGATGATCTTGGCTTTGCGGTGCGCGGTGTCGGTGATGATGCCGACTTGGCTACCCGTGTAGCTCACGGCGTCGACGCCACGCTCGTGCAGTGCCATGGTGAGGAGCGCGGCGGTTTGGCGTTCTCCGGTGGTCAGCAACATGTCCATCTCTCGACCGGACTGCTGCTTGGACACCTGGTCGGCAAGGGAGATCAGGTTGTCGGTCGCCTTACCCATGGCCGAGACGACGACGATGACGTCGTCACCGCGGCGCTTGGTGATGGCGACGTTGTCCGCCACGGCCTTGATGCGGTCCGGGTCGGCGACCGACGTGCCGCCGTACTTCTGAACGATCAGTGCCACGGGTACTGCAGGCTATCGGCTGCGTTGCGCGAGGCGAGCAGCGGTTACTCGCCGAGTCGCGCCAGGAGCTCGCTGGTCGTCCAACGCTCGTCAAGGGCTCGACGAACCAGGTCCGCCTGGCTCATCGGAACCAGACCATCGAGCGGGGGATCCTCGTCGAGGTTGCCGGGAAACGGGTACCCCTCAGCCGAGGCTGCCACCACCCGATCGAGCGCAGCTCGGTCGACACCTCGGGTCAACTGTTCGAGCAGCACCGGGTACACAGCCAGCGACATTGCTCTCCGATCGACCGACTCCATGGTGCGACC
Organism: uncultured Ilumatobacter sp.; assembly: GCA_938044705.1. Classification (GTDB taxonomy): domain Bacteria; phylum Actinomycetota; class Acidimicrobiia; order Acidimicrobiales; family Ilumatobacteraceae; genus Ilumatobacter_A. The sequence continues at coordinate 1,502 of CALIOL010000083.1, forward strand.
GAACGCGCTGCCGACCTGCAACAGGTTCGCGATCCGGCGGACGTCGGCGGTCACGTTGGTGCCGGCGCCGTGGAATACCGCCGGGTTGAAGAAGACCGCATCGCCCTTGGCGAGGGCACTTTGCGTGTAGTGCTGTGCGAAGTACTCGACGAAATCGTCGCGACGCCACGCCACATAGCCGGCCGCGTACTTGTGCGAGTGCGGCAGGTACATCGTCGGACCGGTGTCGATGGGCATGTCGCAGTGAGCGATCGCACCTTGCAGCGTGAGCGCGGGAGACAGGCGATGTACGTGCGCCGGAAACCGTTCGGCGGCAGCGTTGTCGAGAAACCCGAGGTGATAGTCCCGGTGCGGTTGCTGCGCCTGACCACCGGGGTTGACCACGTTCACCTGCGCGGTGATCTGGTAGTTCGGTCCGAGCCATGCGGTCGATGCGGCTGCGATGATTTCGTTCGCGTAGTAGTCGGCGAACACCTGCGGGTTGCGCAGCGCCAACTTCTCGATGGTGTTCCACACTCGGTCGTTCGCTCCCGCGGGCGCGAAGTGATCGGCTGCTGGCCCGTCGGGTTCACGTTCCTCTTCGATCATCGCGTTGAACTCTGCCGAGGCGCTGTCGATGACGCTCGTGTCGACCGCATCGGCGAACACCGCAATGCCCGGACCGTGGGCGAACACCGCAGCGAGCTCTGCAAACAGCTCGCGTGCGCGGCCATCGGCGAGTGCTCGACGAACGGCATCGCCGTCGTAGACGACCGCACCGTTGTCGACGCCGCGCGAGAACGGGTACTGCGCCGGGTCGGTCTCGACCTCGACGATCTGACGGAATTCGTCAAGTGAGCACTCTGCGGCACTCAACCAGGATTCAGTCATCGCCCACGCCTCGGTTCACGTCGAGTAGTCGCTCGAACCGCTCCCGAACGGCACCGTTCAACATCTCGGTGCGCTCCGCTGGCTCCGACCGAAGCGCATCGCCCCAGAGCGCACGGCCGACCATGAAGCCGCTGCACCCTTCGGCGACCGCCACGGACAACTGTTCCTCGAAGGCCTCGAAGCTGCCTCCGCCGGAGAGCATCGCCCACGGCACCTCGAGCAAGTTGGTCACCGCGGCACACGCATCAGCGGTGCCGGGATACGGCAGTTTGAGCAAGTCGCTACCGAACGACGCAAAGCGATCAGCGGTTTCGACGATCAGTTCCGCTCGTCGTTCCGGTGAGGCGACGCCGTAGAAGAGCGGCTCGAGCGCGATCGGCAAGTCCTGCTCGTGGCATGCAGCCACCAACTCGCGTGCGGTGGCCTCCTGTTGGGTGGCCAAGGCTCCGTCGGGTCGGTAGGCGAGCAGCAGCTTCGCCGACGAGGCGCCTGAGGCCTTTGCCTGGGCTGGCGACCAGCCCGGGAGCAGCGTGGTTGGCGTGGTTTCGGGGTCGTCGAGGTATCCCTGGGCTTCGAGTGCCGCGAGGAAACCGACACCTTCGGGCAGAACGCCTGCGTCACGCACCTGCGGGATCGAGTACTCCGGCTCGAGCATGACCCCGGTCGCCAAGTCACCGAGTGCGTCCACGACCTCGACCTTCAGCGCGGTGATCTCCGCCGCGCTGATCGACATTGGATCGTCCGGCGAGAGAAACTCCCGGAGAGAGTCGCGATGATCGATTGCCAGGATCGAAAACCGACCCGCCGCATCGCGCAGGCCATCGAGGCTCATGACGGCGGATGTACCACGGGCAATTCCCATGCCTCGTGATCCCAGTTGTCTTGTATCCACAGGTGCGCCTCGTCGAAGCACGGGGGAGTGGTCCGCTCCTCGTCGACCAACTCGCCGGCGAGGTAGTTCAGGAACATCATGTGCGAACTGGGGCACGCCACCGACGAGTGGTAGCCCTTCGTGACCAACACGGCTTCGCCGTCCCGCGCTGAAAACAACTCATCGAAGTCCTCGTCATCGCGCCAGTTGCGCTGCATCACGAAGCCGTTGTCTGGAGTCACTCGGAAGTAGTACACCTCTTCGAGATACGGCGAGCCGTCGCGACCGTCGTGGCAGTGCGGGGCCCATCCCGACCAGGTTCCTCGCGGGACATAGACCTCGTACAAGATGAGTCGCTCGGCATCGATCGGTGGTGCCAGCACGTGGTTCACGTGTCGGTATGCCGAGCCACCGCCGCGGAGCTCCTGCTTCATCTCGTTCGGAACGATGAGCCGAGTCGGGTACTTGCCCTCGGCTTCGGCCGATCCGATCGAGAACTCGAAGCCGCCCTCCGCTGCGACGATCTCCATCGCATCCCCGGGCGTGACGTAGACGATGTGCGGCATCTCCTCGAAGACCGACGTTCGGCTGATCTCGAAGGTCTGTCCGCCTGCGGTCACGGTGCCAGCGCCACGAAGCGGCACGATCGCGGTCTCTTCGCCCGGGCGCGACGATGCATGAGACTCGCCAGCATCCAACTCGACGACGGCGAAGCTGAGGAAGTCCCAGCCAGCATTCTCGGGTGTGACGTCGATCCGCACCGTGCCGTCGGGATTCCGCGTGCGGTGGTGCGCCATATCGGTCTCGCGCATCGGCCCAACCGGGCGGGAGTGACGCATCGGGAAGCCGGAGTGGGACAGAGCGTCGGTCATTGGTCGATCTCCTTGATGGTGACGGGTCGATTCTCCTGGAGTGAGCGCAGTGCGGCCTGACCGATCACCAGTGGCGCACGCCCATCGGCGCCTGACGCCGGGCTCGGTCCATCGGTCCGCACCATCGTGACGAACGCCGCCCACTGATCGAGATAGCTCTGCGCATAGCGCTCGAGGAAGAAGTCCTCGAGTGGTGTCCGCGCGAAGCCGTCAGATGTCGCCAGGGTCGTGTGATGCTGGTGCACGTTGTCGGACGCCGCCATGCCATCGCTGCCGAACACCTCGACGCGCTGGTCGTAGCCGTAGAGCGCCTGGCGGCTGTTGTCGATGGTCGTCATCGCTCCGTTCTCGTGCGTCAACATGACGACCGCCGTGTCGATATCGCCAGCTTCGCCGATCTCGGCGATGTGAGCCGTGCCGCGGGCGTAGACCTCCACGACCTCAGAGCCGGTGACGTATCGCGCCATATCGAAGTCGTGGATCGTCATGTCGTTGAACATTCCGCCCGACACCTTGATGTACGCAATTGGCGGCGGCCCAGGGTCCCGGCTCGTGACTTTGCACACGTGAACGTCACCAACCGCACCGCGTGCCACTGCGTCGGCGACGGCGCGATGACTCGGGTCGTAGCGGCGATTGAAACCGATCTGCAGCTTTACCCCGGCCGAATCCACTGCGGCCAAGCCGCGGTCGACGTCGGAAAGACTGAGTGAGATGGGCTTCTCGCAGAAGATTGCGAGTCCCGCTTCTGCGGCCGCGACGATCGCCTCGACATGGGTGTCCGTGCTGGTGCAGATCGCCACCGCGTCGACATCGACGAGTGCGTCCTCCAGTGAGGTCGCGACACGACAGCCGAGATCGGCGGCGACGGATTCGGCCGCGTCGGCGACCACATCGAACACTGCCGCGACCGATGTCCCCTCGATGCGTCGGGCCAGCATCTCTGCGTGCATGCGGCCAATGCGGCCGCAGCCCAGTACTGCGAATCTGATCGTCATCTCGTTCTCCTTCGTCCTCTGCTCTAGACCCGACGTTGAGCGCTCTTGCCGGCCACGACCTCGTCGTGAGCCGACACCACGTCGGGGCGGTATGACACTTCGGGTACGCCCACTTCCCAGAAGGTGCCGCCCTCGGTCCACTCGTAGCGATGCGTCTGGAGCGCGATCACATACGTCCGATCGGACGCGCGAGCGCGCACCATTGCCGCTTCCAGCTCAGCAACGGTGTGCACCGTCTCGGCGTTGCAGCCCTGAGCCCGCGCCAACATCTCGAAGTCGACGCGCACCTCGGTGTTGGGGCCGTTGCAGTCGTCGAGCAGATTGTTGAACGGCACACCGCCCTGGTTCACCTGCAGCCGGTTGATCACGGCGTAGCCGCCGTTGTCGCAGATGATCACGATCATCTTGTGGCCGCTGATCACGGAGCTGTACAGGTCGGAGTTCATCATCATCGTCGAGCCGTCACCGACGAACACGATGACCTCGCGGTCAGGCATCGCCATCTTGGCGCCCCATCCCCCGGCGATCTCGTAGCCCATGCAGCTGAAGCCGTACTCGCAGTCGAAGCTGTTGATCTCGTCGGCGCGCCAGCCGTTGTTTACCTCACCGGGGAAGCCGCCGGCCGCGGCGAGCGCGTAGTCACCCGGCGCCTTGTTGCGGTCGACTGCACCGACCACCTGCGCGTAGCTCACGGGTTCGCCAGCAGCCACCGCGTCGTCGGTCGGCGCCGCGATCTTGTCGATGTAGGCGTGATAGCCCGCTCGCTCGACGGTGGCGCGTTCGCTCCAATCATCACCGGAACGCCAGTCACCCAACGCCTCGGTCAGCTCTTCGAGCCCGGCGCGAGCGTCGGCCACCAGCGGCAGCGAGCGGCGCTTGTGCGCATCGAAGCGTGCCGCGTTCAAGCCGATGATCGTCATGTCGGGCTCTTGGAACAGCGTCCACGAACCGGTGGTGAAGTCTTCGAGGCGGCTCCCGACCGCCAACACCACGTCAGCAGCGGCAGCCAGGTTGTTCGCCGACTCGCACCCGGTTACGCCGATCGGGCCGGCGTTGAGCGCGTGGCCCGCCACCAGGCTCGCCTTGCCCGCAACCGTCTCGACGACGGGGATGTTGTGACGGTCGGCGAACGCCAGCAGCGCGGCCTCTGCGAACGAGTAGTGCACGCCACCGCCAGCGAGAATCAACGGCTTCGAGGCATTGCGGAGCGCGTCAGCCGCTGCGGCCAGCTGACCTCGATCAGGCCGAGCGCGCACGATCGCATGGTGCTTCGGAGCGAGGAACTCATCGGGAACATCGAACGCCATTGCCTGCACGTCCTGCGGCAGACCGAAGAACGCGGGTCCGCAGTCGGCCGGGTCGAGCATCGTGTCGATCGCCTGCGGCAACGACGTGAGCACCTGGTCAGGGACCACGATGCGGTCCCAGTACCGAGCAACCGCGCGGAACGAGTCGTTGACGGTCGTCGACGGCACCCCGAAGTGCTCGACCTGCTGCAGGACCGGGTCGGGCGTGCGCGAGGCGAATGAGTCACCGGCGAGCAACAGCAGCGGAATGCGGTTCGAGTGCGCGACGCCGGCGGCGGTCACCATATTGGTGGCGCCGGGTCCGATCGACGAGGTGGCCGTCATGATCTGGCGGCGACGCACGGCCTTGTTGTACGCCGTGGCAGCCAGCGCCATGCCCTGTTCGTTCTGCCCGCGCCAGGTCGGTAGCTCGTCCTTGCGTTCTTCGAGTGCGTGACCGAGGCACGTGACGTTGCCGTGTCCGAAGATGCCGTAGACGCCCGGAAAGAGCGGAGCGGTCGAACCATCGCCGAGTTCGGTCGTTTGTGCGATCAAGTGTCCGACGATCGCCTGTGCAACCGTCCGTCGTTGTGTTCCCATGATGTCGTCCTCAGGTGGATGAGATATTGGTGACGGGTTCCCAGCGTTCCGACTTCCAGCTCGTGAGCAGAGCGGACTGCACGCTCACGTAGTCGATGGCTTCAGCGAAGCCGGGCTGATGCTGACGGTCTGCTGCGACCGACGACAAGAACTCGAAGTCTTCGATCACCTTCAGGTCCTCGTAGCCGATCGAGTTCGCGTCGCCGGGCACGAAATTGCCGTGGTACGGGTACCGATCACCGGCGTACACGGTCGTGTAGCCACGAGCTGCGTCACCGACGAGGTTGAGCTGCAACTCGTTCATGGTCTCGAGGTTCCACTTCAGCGAACCCTTCGTGCCGTAGATCTCGAATGCGCACTGACTTTCGGGGCCGACGATCGTGCGGCTCGCCTCGAACGTGCCGCGTGCACCGCTCTCGAACTGCACCATGGCACCGAAGTAGTCCTCGTTCTCGACCGGCCCGGTCGGGTCGCCGGGCGAGCCCATGTCGTAGTGGGTGCCGCCGGCCTTGGGCAGCGGACGATCGGGGATGTACGTGTGGCCGGCGCCGACGACCTTCTTGATCGGACCGACGAGCATGTGGGCGAGATCGATCGAGTGACTCAGGATGTCGGAGCTCACGCCATGGCCTGCGCCGTCGAGCTGGAAGCGCCACGACAACAACCCCATCGGGTCCGAGCCGTACATCGTGAAGAAGCGGCCGTGATAGTTGGTGATCTCGCCGAGCGTGCCGTCCGCGATCAGGTTCTTCGCGTGCTGAACCAGCGGCGCCCAGCGGTAGTTGTATCCGACGCCGGTGATCACGCCGGCGGCGCGGGTGGCCGCTTCGATCCGCACCGTCTGCTCAGGCGTGCCGCCGACCGGCTTTTCGCAGAACACGTGCTTGCCCGCCTCGGCGGCTGCGATCGCGATCGGCTCATGCAGCATGTTCGGTGCACAGATGCAGACCACGTCGACGTCGGGGTGGTTGACCGCGGCGTTCCAGTCCGTGGTCCCTTCGCGGAACCCGAACGACTCGACAGCTTCGCTGACGCGCTCGTCCATGTTGTCGCTGATGATGATCAGCTGGGGGTCATAGGTTCGCTCAGGGAAGAGCGTCGGGATCCTGAGGTACGAGCGCGTGTGCGCCTGGCCCATCCAACCGAAGCCGATCACGGCGATACCGATCTTCTTGCGTGTCATGCGTGTCCGCCTTGTGAGGTCGGGTGGACGATCTCGGCGGCAGTCGACACTGCCGTCGCGACGTCACCGTCGGAGGGGTAGAGCAGCGAGCGGCCAACCACGAGGCCGCGCACGTTGGGGACGGCCATCGCGCGACGCCATTCGTCGAACGCTGTCGCTGGGTTGGGGCCGGGGGTGCCACCGAGGATCAGACCGGGCAGCGACGTTGCGGCCATCACACGTTCGACCTGGTTGGTCGCAGGCAACTTCAGCCACGTGTACGCCGATGTCGCTCCCAGCGCGTTCGCGATGCCGACGCACTTCACCAGCGCGTCGTCGTCGGTGTCGAGCACGGCGCGACCGTCTTCGGACGTTGTGTACGGCAGCGGTTCGAGCATCGCCACCTTGCGCGCCGCGGCGAGTTCCGTGATCCATTCGGCACACGACTCGATCGTGTATCGACTGCGCTTGTCGGCCATGTCGATGCGCAGCAGCATCTTGCCGCCGTCGAGACCTTGGTCGACGATCGCGTCCGGCGTGTGCGCAGTGAGCTGATCGTCGAGCTCCCAGGCCGAGCCCAAGAGTCCGCCGCGGTTGATCGAGCCGATCGCGACCTTGCCGTCGAGCGCACCGAGCAGCGCGAGGTCGTCGAGCACGTCGGGCGTCGCCATCACGCCGTCGACACCCGGATCGGCGAGCGCGACCATCGTGCGTTCGATCACGTCACGCCGATCGGCCATCACGAACGGCTGGCCAGAAACCCCGACCATGCCGCGCGCCGGGTGGTCGATCGCAATGATGAACGTGTTGCCGTCGTCGGCGAGCAGAGGTCGGCTCGTGCGCGCCGCGAGTGCGTCGGCGATGGCCGTCGGGCGCGTCGCTCGAGTCTCGAGGAGTTCGAGCCAGCGTTCGTCGGTGATCACGCTCACGACTCGACTCGCTCGGGGACCAGACCAGTAGTGAGGAGATGATCGATCTCAGCGGTCGTCGGCATCTCGTCGGAGCACATCAGCCGGCCAGCCACGATGGCGCCCGCTGCGTTCGCACGCTGCACGATCTCGGCGGGATCCCAACCGGCAAGCAACCCATGACACAGCGATCCGCCGAACGCATCGCCCGCGCCGAGTCCGCACACCACCGGCACGCGAATCGGGTCGATGACCGTGCGCGAGTCTGCGGTCGCCACGAGCACGCCGTCGCCACCCTGCTTCACGATCGCCATCGATACGCCGCGCTCGAGCATTCGATCCGCGGCTTCCTGCGGCTCACGCGTTCCCACGGCGATCTCGCACTCGTCGCGATTACCGACCGCCACGGTGCACAGGTCGATCACCGGTGAGATGAATTCGGCCGCGTGGTCTGGCGAGTCCCAGAACATCGGCCGGTAGTCGAGGTCGATCACCGTGTGGGCCTGGCGGTCGCGCAATCGCAACGCCTCCATGGCTGCGCTGCGGCTCGGTTCCTCGGCGAAGCGGGAACCCGCGGTCCAGAACAGCGGCACCGACTGGATTGCGTCGACCGGCAGGTCTTCGATCGCGATGTTCATGTCCGGGCCACGCGGCTCGCGGTAGAAGTAGATCGACGGTTCTTCCGGTGGCATCAGCTCGCAGAACACCACAGGCGTCAGCAGGTCGGGGTCAGTGGCGATGAACTCGTCGTGCACGCCGAACTCGCGCAGCCCCTGACGGACGTATGCGCCGAACGCATCGTTGCCGACCCGATTGATCAACGCGGCACGACGACCAAGCCGTGCAGCAGCCACCGCGACATTGGTCGGGCTGCCGCCTATCGACTTTCGGAAGGTCGAGACGTCGGCCAACGCGACGTTGTGCTGTTCCGGATAGAGGTCGACCGACGAACGGCCGAGGGTGAGCACCTCCACGTCCTGGAGGTCGAAGGGTGGGGCCATGATGAGCTCAGCGCGAGCCTTCGAGCTCGTGAGTCAGCGCGTCGAGCTCGGCGCCGCCCGCCATCATCTTCACGAGCTCGTCACGGGGGAGATCCGACTTCGCGAAGTTCCCCATCGAACGTCCTCGGTTCAAGATGAGGAAACGGTCACCGACGGGGTATGCGTGGTGCGGGTTGTGCGTGATGAAGATGACGCCGAGCCCGCGATCGCGTGCCGCGATGATGTACTTCAGCACCACTCCGGACTGCTTCACGCCAAGCGCGGAGGTCGGCTCATCGAGAATCAGCACCTTTGCGCCGAAGTACACGGCGCGGGCGATTGCGACCGATTGACGCTCGCCGCCCGACAGCGTGCCGACCGGTTGTTCAGGGTCACGGATGTCGATGCCCATCTTGGCCATCTCTTCGCGCGCAGTGCGCTTCATGAACGCGGTCTTCATCATGCCGATCGCGTTGCGCGGCTCGGAACCGAGGAAGAAGTTCCGCCAGATCGACATGAGCGGCGCCATGGCGAGGTCCTGGTAGACGGTTGCGATTCCCTTCGACAGTGCCTCGCGCGGCGAACCGAAACGAACCTCTTCGCCTTCCACGAGGTACTGGCCCTCACTCTGCTGGTGCACGCCAGCGAGCGTCTTGATGAACGTCGACTTCCCGGCGCCGTTGTCACCGAGAACGCAGGTGACCTCGCCGGCGTTGACCGACGTGCTGATCCCTTGCAAGGCGGTGATGTTGCCGAAGTGCTTCGCGATGTCGCGAACCTCGAGCAGTGGTGCTGAATCGGTCATCGTGCGGCCTCCGCCTTCTCTCGGACGTAGTTGTTCAACAGCACTGCTCCCAGCAGGAACGCGCCGAGGACGAGGAACGACCAGTTCGTGTTCCATCCCGCGAGCGGGATGCCATTGCGGACCATCGAGATGATGGCCGCACCGATCGCCGCTCCCAATGCAGATCCGTAGCCACCCTGCAATCGGTTCCCGCCGACGACGGCTGCGATGATGAAGAAGAACTCCTGGCCGTCGCCCTGCGACGCCTGCACCGAGTTGAGTCGAAACGCGAGGCACATGCCGACGAGCGCAGCGGCCAACGCCACGACGATGAACAGCGTTGTCTTCACGCGGGCGGCTGGCACGCCGATGCTGCGTGAGGCGTCGAAGTTGCCGCCAACCGCTTGGATCCAGTTGCCGAACCGAGTTCGGAGCAGCACGAACGTCGCGCCGATGGTGAAGAGGACCCACCACAAGATCGCGATGCGGAAGATGTTGTCGGTGAACACGGTGCGCTGCGCCCACGCCAGCAGCGTCATCACCATGCCGACGGCGACCATGAGCCGCCCGAGTCGGTCGGCCCGTGCATCGGAGAACGTGCGCTTGCGTGCGAGGAACTCGGTCACGGCGCTGCCCACCACGATCGTGGCGACCAGCAGCATCGCGGTGAAGAACTCCGTCCTGAACTTTCGACCCTCGGCCATGGCCTGAACGATGAACGCAACCGCTGCGATCGACACCGCTGCGAACAACAGCAGCGAGAGTCGGGTTTTCGCAGAGATCGACCCGCCAGCGCGGGCACCGAGAAAGATGAGCGCAACTCCGGCGACGATCAGCCCGACGAAGGCCACGGCGCGGAAGCCCTGCACTGTGAAGAAGAAGAGGAATGCGTCCTGCGTTTCGGAGTCGATGATCGCGCCCAGGGCGATGCCGAGCAGGATGAGCGCGACTCCGACGAGCGTGAACGTCGACATGCGCTTGCGAGCGAGCGGTGCGCCATCGGAGTCGGCGTCCGCAGCTGCGAGCTCGACGTCACCGCGTGGTTCGTACCGACCGAGGCCGAGCCCGGCCATTGCTGCGACCACCCCAACCGCTCCGAGGATGCCGAACAGAGCATTGGTGCCAACGCCGTCGGTGTTGAGCAGGCCGAGTAAGCCGCCGATGCCTGCCACGACACCTGCGACGGCCACGAGCAGCCCGGTGGGGTTCGCTGTCGCGCGCCGGATGTAGGTCAGCTCGAGCACGCCAACGACCAGGATGACCAGACCGAGGATCGCACCGATCACGAAGATCTCGTCGCGCCACCCATAGGTCGTTTCCTTGAACTCGGTGGCAAAGATCTTGCGCATGCCGCTGTACCCGGCCGTCTCGTCGAGATCATCGACGAGGACTTTGTCGACGATGCGCTTCGTGTATCCGAGGACTGCGCCTTTGATGACAAAGAACGAACCGAGGGTGACGATGAAGCTCGGAAGCGCCGTTCTGTTGACGAACTGTGCGTTCAACCAACCGACGACTGCGGCCAGGAAGAAGACGATCGGGACGACGATGAAGACGTTGAGACCGTTGTCGCCGAACTCCTTCGCGATGAGTCCGAGGGTGATGCCCGTCGCCCCCGTCATGATGCCCGACGACAGGTCGAACTCTCCGCCGATCATCAAGAGTGCGACGGCGACCGACATGATGCCGAGCGTCGCTGCGGGGTCGAGCCAGTTAGCCGTCGCTGCGGCCGTTCCGAATTTGTCGGTGACCGCCCAGAACAGCAACCAGATCGCAATCGCTCCAAGCAGCGCCCCGACTTCGGGGCGAGTGAGCATGCGTTGAATCGGTCCGACGTGCACGACTCGTTCGTCGATCCGCACTTCTTCGGTGACAACGTCGCTGTCGTCAACCGCCACGTTTGCGCTGTCATCGCTCATCGGCGACGCTCCCCAGGTCTCATCGGTCCCCCCAATTGTTGTGTTCGCTCATGAAACGGCCGGGTCGAACGTTCGGGTGCGACCCGGCCGTGTTCACGAGGTGTACGGGTATTCGGTATTCAGATTCTCAATCGATCAGCGCGTGCCGGCTTCGGCGAGCGCACGAACCTCAGCGGCGTTGTCGGCCGTCACGAAGCCAGGCCCCGTGAGGATCGGCAGACCGCCACCAACCGTGTTCTGGTTGGTTGCCTGGAGGTACATGAACATCACCGGCAGGTAGCCCTGCAAGTACTGCTGCTGGTCGATTGCGAAGGTGATCTGGCCGGCCTCGATGGCGTCGATGATGTCGCCCGAGAGGTCGAAGTTTCCGATCGGCATGTCGCGGCCGACTTGCTCGACGGCGTCGACGGCGACGAGCGCCTGCACCGGGCCACCAGCGAGGATGACATCAATCGAGTCGTCGCCTTCCAAAGCGCCAACCACTTCAGCGGTCGAGGCCGGGATGTCGGCGTCGCCCGTCACGTTGAGGCGGGTGACCGAGCCGTTGAAGGTCTCTTCGAGACCGTCGCAGCGCTCTTCGAGTCCGACGTTGCCCTGCTCCTGGATGATGCAGAGTGCATTGGTGCCACCGAGGTCGTTGAATCGCTCACCGGCGCCGTTGCCAGCGATGGTCTCGGTCTGGCCGATGTGCGTGACCGCACCCAGCTCCTTGTACTGGTTGAGACCAGAGTTGAGCGTGTACACCGGGATGCCGGCGTCGACAGCCTGAGTGATGGCTCCCTCGAGTGCGTCAGGGTTGGCGAGCGAGACGGCGATGCCGTCGGGCTCTGCAGCGATCGCAGCTTCGATGGCCTGCGCCTGCGCTTCCGGATCGTTGTTGGCCCCCTGGTACACGACCTCGACACCGAGCGCATCGCCCGCTGCCTCGGCACCGTTCTGAGCCACGGTCCAGAACACGCCGCCGTCGCCGTGGGTGATCACGTAGAACGTGAGATCGCCCGACTGTGTCTGGTCGACCGGCTCGGATTCGCCGTCTGTTGCCGGAGCGGCGGAACCGCTCTCGGCTGTGGTGTCAGCTGTCTCGCTGCCCCCGTCTTCACTGTCGCTGTCGCTTCCGCCGCAGGATGCGGCGACGAGCGCAACGGCTGGCAGCAGGGCCAGCATTTTCTTGGACTTGGTCATTGTCTCCCCTTCATCAGGTGTGTGTTCCCTCGTCAGTCGAGGCGAATGCCTCGATTCCCCTGAGGTACTCGATGCTCGCGAGAACATCGAGAAGTGGGCCGGCACCTTCGGGCGGCTCGCCCGTGGTGATGGCGGCGTCTTGTTCGAGTACGTACCACTGGTCGTACCCGCGAGCTTCGAGGAGATTCACAATGTCACGAATCGGGACGTCTCCGCATCCCAAGTTGCAGAACATTCCTGCCTGCACGCCCTCCATGATCGACTGCTCACCTGCGAACACCGGAGCGGCGAGGCTCATGACGACGTCTTTGAGATGAACGTGGCGAATGCGATCGAATGCGACGTCGATGAACTCGAGCGGGTCCATGCCACCGATCTGCATGTGGCCCATGTCGAACGTCCAGCCAACGTTGGAGACCTCGAGCAGCGCTTCGATGTCGGCTCGTGTCTCGACCACGGTTTGCAAGTGCGGATGAATCGCCTGGACCATGCCGTGCTCGTTTGCGATCTCTTCGACCACCGTGAGCGTCTCGGCGGCGTAGGCCCAGTCGGCGGCCGTGAGGTCGCGGCGAGGACCCCAGTCCCAGTCCGTTACGCCCGACGTGACGAACACGGTGGCGCCAGCAGCGGACATCAGTGATGCTGCTCGGGTGGCGGCATCGATCGTGGCCTCGCGCTCGCTCGGCTCGTGCAGTACCAACGGAACGAATCCGCCGATCATCGTCAGGTCGTACTGAGCGCAGAGGTCGCGCAGTGCAGCAGGATCCGTCGGGAGGTAGCCGTCGGAACCCAGCTCAGTGGCAGGCAACCCGATCTGGCGCATCTCCCCGAGCACGCGAGCGGGCGGCAGTTCGATACCCCAACCCGGAACTTCGCACACGCCCCAGGAAATCGGAGCGCCAGCGAGACGGCTCATTACGTTCACGGTTCCCCTCACACATCTCTTCGATCAGAATCGCACTTGACGATTCCGGTTTGGAGCGCTCTAATTCTTGGAGCGCTCTAACTATGACGGTGGTCACGCCGTCGTGTCAAGTAGAAAGTTGACTGGACCCCACCGATGTCGCAACCAACCATGCAACAAGTTGCCGAGCGAGCCGGCGTGTCGACGGCGCTCGTCTCGCTGGTCATGCGCGACGCTCCCAACGTCAGCGACTACCGGCGAGAACTCGTCCTCGCGGCCGCCGATGAGTTGGGGTATCGACCCAACGTGCTGGCACGCAACCTTGCCAGCCGGCGGACCAACACCTTCGGAATCGTGTTGAACGACTTCCACAACCTGTTCTTCGCCGAGGTGGCCGACGGAATCCAGGCCGCCGCCGACGAGGCTGGCATTCGACTGCTGTACGGCAACGGCAAACACTCGGTCGCCGGCGAGGCCGAAGCCGTCGAGACGTTTCTCCAGTTCCGCGTCGACGGCATCATCCTGGCCGGCTCTCTCGACGTGGACACGATGGAAAAGGCGGCGCGATCTGCTGCGGTCGTGGTGGTCGGGCGAACCGAGCAGAGCAAGTCGGTCGACACGGTCAACACCGATGACGCCGCCGGCGCAGCGCTCGTCGTCAACCACCTGGCCAACCTCGGCCACCGTCGCATCGCGCACATCGATGGTGGCAGCGGCGCCGGTGCCGCGGAGCGCTCGTTCGGCTACCAGACGACGATGAAGGAGCGCGGCCTCGGAGATCACATCCAAATCGTTGCCGGCGACTACACCGAGGCCGGCGGCATGAGCGGCACCGAAGCGCTCATGTCGTCGGCGATGCCGCCGACCGCCATCTTTGCATCGAACGATCTCGGTGCCGTCGGAGCGATGGACCACCTCGTCGATGCCGGGTATCGCGTGCCGCACGACGTCTCGCTCGTCGGGTTCGACAACACGGCCCTCGCCGCGATGTCGTATGTGTCGCTGACCACGGTCAACCAGCCCGCCGACGACCTCGGCGCCATGGCGATCCGCCTGGTGCGCGAACGCGTCGACGGACGTGTCGAACCACACCAGTACGTCGGAGCACCCAGCCTCGTGGTGCGCACGAGTACCGCGGCACCAGCCATCGCCACCGATCCGAACGGAGCCTGACCATGCCGCTTCGAGTTGGAGTTCTCGGCACCAGTTGGTGGGCGGACTCGATGTATCTGCCGGCTCTCGATGCGCATCCCGACGTCGAGATCGTCGGGGTCTGCGGACGTACCCCTGCGACGGCGGAGGCGCTTGCCGACGAATGGAACGTGCCTGCTTGGAGCGTGGACAGCGATCGCTTCCTCGACAGCGAACACCTCGACGCGGTCGTGGTCGCCACGTCGAACGACAGCCACGAGCCACTCACCATGCTGGCGATCGAACGCGGTCTACACGTGCTTTGTGAGAAGCCGATTGCGAGAACTGCGGAGGCGGGCACGCGCATGGCCGACGCCGCAGACGCCGCAAACAGCATCACCCTCGTTCCATTCACCTATCGGTACATGCCCACCAACCAATACGTGAAGCGGTTGATCGACGATGGCTTCGTCGGGCGACCGTTTCACTTGAACATGCGGTACTTCACCGGCTTCGCCCGGGACGGCGAATACAGTTGGCGCTTCGATACCGAACTTGCCGGGTCCGGCGTGCTCGGCGACATCGGTAGTCACTGGCTCCACGTCGCCCGCTGGTTGCTCGGTGAGGTCACCGAGATCGGCTGCATCAGTGAGCGATTCATCGAGCGACCGAACCGACCTGACGGTACCGACTACGAACGCAGCGAAGACTCCGCGCAGATGACCGTCCGGTTCGCTAACGGGGCGTACGGCACGCTGCAGGTGAGCGCCGTGTGCTGGGAAGGCACCGACTTCAACCAGACCCATCATCTCGACCTCCACGGCTCCGCCGGCACCGTGTATGCGTACAACGACTGGTCGACGGTGCAAGAGGTACGCGGTCTGTCCGCCGGCGAGTCGGGCCCCGCAGCGTTGATGCCGATTCCCGACGACATCTGGGGTGATGTGCGCCGCAACAAGGTCCACGACACGTACCGAGATGTGTTTCGTGTGAAGCGTTCCATGATCGGCGACTGGGTCGACGCGGTCGTTGCGGGACGCCCAGCGACGCCCGACCTTCGCGAGGGAGCACGTGTGCAACAGCTCCTGCAGCTCGCCCAGGAGAGCGCAGCGACCGACGGACGTCTTCTCGACGCACGCGAGTGATCCGCTGTGTAGGTCACCGAGCCGGTGTCGGCGGGGTCGGCCGCTCGACCGCGATCGTCGTGGCCGCGTTGGTGTTGGTCGCGGTGTCGTGTGCGAGCAGGGAGTCTGATACTGCTCGCCGTTCAGCCGACGAGATCCGACACTCAGGAGTCGGCGTGATCGCTGAGGGATGTTCCCTCGCCGCCACCACCGGGAGCGGCGTCGTCGTGGGTGTCGATGGCCAGGTGGTCACCGCGGCTCACACGATTCGGGGCGCAACCACGATCACGGTGGTCGACAGCGCTGCCGGCGAACACGCGGCCACCGTGGTGGCGTTCGACAAGGACACGGACCTCGCCGTGCTCGATGTAGGCACGCTGGATGCACCCCCGCTCGATCTCGGAATCGCCCGCATCGGAACGGGGGCCACGCTGACCTGGACACGCGTCGACGGCATCGCGTTCGACGTTGTCGAGGTGACGCGGCGACTCGACATCACCATCGAGGACATCTACGGCGATGGCAGAGTTCAGCGGAGTGGCATCGAGATCCAGGCCGACATCGTCGTTGGAGACTCGGGAGGGCCGGTCCTGGACGAGACGGGTGCGGTGATCGGCGTCATCTATGCAAACTCGAGAGTGCGCGACGGAATCGGCTTCGCCACGGACCACGATGAGATTGCTGAAGTCATCGAAGCGCGCGACGACGCCGGAGTTGGCAATGGGAGTTGCCAGTGAGTCGTCGACGATCCTCTGCCTCGTGGTGAGCGGGCATCTGCGTCTGTGGACGCGGACGTCGCGACCGGTGTGCTCGCCAACCGCGGTTCAGGTGCCTTTGACGACGTGTTCGACGACGTCGAATGCCATCAGGTCGGCACCCTGGGCGACCGGCTTGCGGGCCTGCTCGCCGTCGGGGCCCGTGTTGCCGTCGGCCTGGCCGGTGCCGTGGCCCTTCGCGAAGTCCTGGCTGTCCATCCACGCCTGGAAGTGGGCTTCGGTCTCCCAACGGGTGTACACGAAGTAGCGGGTCTCGCCTTCGGTGGGGCGCAGCAGCTGGAAGTCCTCGAACCCCTCGAACGCTTCGACCATCTTGGCGCGGCCTGCGAAGCGACCTTCGAGCTGTGGGCCCATGCCTTCCGGGATGGTGATGGCATTGATCTTGACGACGCTCATTGCCCCATTCTGGCGTCGGAACGCTCGTGCTGGACAGCGCGAGCGGAGACGAGAACTCCGAAATCGGCCAATCGGGTGGGTGTTACCGTGTCTCGGTGGGTGGAGCGCCGTGGGATGGCCAAATCGATCTTGGCATCGACGGACTCGAGTCCGCGACCGAGGTCGGCCACGGTGGAAACGCCGTCGTGTATCGCGCACGACAGACCGAACTCGATCGAAACGTGGCGGTCAAGGTCCTGAACGATCGCGACGAGGACACGCAACGCCGGTTCGATCGCGAACGTCGGGCGATGGGCCGACTCAGCGAACACGACGGCATCGTCACCGTGTACGAGACGGGCTACACGACGTCGGGTCATCCGTACCTCGTGATGCCGCTGCTGAGTCGGTCCCTCGACCAGGAACTCGTCGATCGATTTCGGTTCCCGGTACGAGAAGCAGCGGCGTTGATGGTCGACGTGTGCCGGACGGTCGAACACGCGCATCGGCAAGGCGTCGTACATCGAGACCTCAAGCCCGGAAATCTGATGCGCGCGCTCAGCGGGCGCGTGCTCGTGGCGGACTTCGGAATCTCGAGAATCACCAACACATCGACCTCGCTCAAGTCGACGGCGTTGACGCTCACCCCCGCCTTCAGCCCACCCGAAGCGTTGGAGCAGGGTGAAGCGTTGACGGCGTCGGACATCTATTCGTTGGGCGCGACCCTCTACGCCCTGCTCTCGGGTCATCCGCCCTTTGTCGAGCCGGGCGAACAGACCCCGCTCCTCGTGCTCATGCGCAGGATCGTGGAGGAACCGTTCGCTGCGCTCACGGACGTTCCGGCCCCCGTCAACGACGTGTTGGCAACCGCTCTGGCGAAGGACCCGGCGCAGCGCTTCGCGAGCGCGGGCGAAATGGCCGAGGCGCTCGACGCCATCGTGCGCGGCCCTGATCACGTCGCCGAGCGGTCGATTGACACGGTCGTCGCCAGCGAGCGTGAGCACGACACACGAACCACGGCGATCGGCTCGCCCCGACCCGATCTCGTGCAGACGATCGCCGATCCGCCGCGACCGCCACACGTCGCAGATGCGGCTGCGACGCGTTCGCGGTGGCGCGGCGTTGGCTGGCTGGCTGCGTTCGCGTTGGCCGCCATCGTCATCGCCGGAATCGTGGTGGCCGTCGTTCGCTCGCCCGACGACACCGATGCATCGCCCGGAGGCGCAGAGACCGGTGCGACGGGTGACTCGGTGGTCGATGTTGCCGTCGGCGAAACCGTCGACGTCGAGGGAGCGCCCGACAGCGCTCCCGACGCGGAGATCAGCGCAGTGGACATCACCGATGTCGCCCTCGCACCCGAGTCCGAGGTGCGCTTCGACGGCTTCCGGTTGGAACGAATCGAAGGTCGATATGCGATCGGCACGACATCGAGTGGAGGCTCGGCCGTCACTCTGGTGATCATCGATCGCGTCGAACAGCAGGAGGTTGCCCGCACCGAGTTGCAGAGCGGAGCGTTCAGCTCCGATGCCGTCGAGCTGGCGAACGGACAGATCTGGGTCGGCCTGGCGAACCAGTCGAGCATCGTCGTGTTCGAGCCGGCATGTCGTTGTGTCGACCGAGTGTTCCCGGTTCGAACCGATCGCGTGTCAGCCCTGCACGAGGTGGGCGGCCTCGTGTGGATCGACGATTTCGATCCGGTCGGGCAGCAAGTCGTGTTTGCCGGCCTCGACCTCGATGGGATCGTCGTCTCGGAGGTCGTCCCTCCACCTCGTTCGTCGACGCGTCTGGCCGAGCGTCGCCTCGGTGACCTGCTGGTCGCGACCAGCGACGAGGGCCTGAGCCTCGTCGACCCCATCGATCGCGATGTCGTTGGCCCCTTTGCCACCGGAACGGCAACGAGCGCCGTGGTGGAGTCCGGCTCCCGCATCTTGTGGACCAACGGGCAGACCGGGACGCTCCAGTCGTCCAACGAGGTCGGGACCGTCACGAGTGTGGTGGTGAGTTCGTCAGCGACCGATGGGGTGCCCACGGTTTCGGGCCTCCTGGTCGACCCGTCTGGCGGTCTGGTCTGGCTCGCTGATGGCCCAGCGGGATCGGTCGTCGCACACGATCCCGATGGTCTCGGCGAAGTTCACCGAGTCGACGTCGCCGGCGTTGCTGCGACGTCGTCGCCGAAGGCAGCGCTCGGGCTGATCTGGGTCGCCGCAGCCGAGCGGGTGGTGGCGATCGACCCTGCGACGGCACGAGTCGTCGGGGAGATTCCGGTACCGGGAGTGCAGGTCCCGGCGTTCGATGTCGACGACGACCAGTTCTGGATCACCGGCTTCGAGGACGACGGCGTGATGCCGTACGCCATCGCGCGCCGGATCGAAGTCAACTGAGCAAGCTGCTCAGCGTCGCCATCGCGTCGAACACATCGGTGAATCGCGTCGTCAAGGGTGAGAGGCCGAGACGCAACACGTCGGGTTCGCGCTTGTCGATGATGATCTGTCGGTCCGCGAGCGCGGCCTGAAGGTCAGCCGCGTCGCGGTGCAGCACCGACACGTGCCCACCACTCGATGCGGGCGGTCGCTCGGTCGAGCAGTGCAGGTCGAGTTCACCCGCGAGGTCCAGAGCGAAGTTGGCGAGGGCGCCAGCCTTCGCAGCGATGGCGTCGATGCCCGCCTCGTTGGTCAGTGAGATGCCGGCTCGTGTGGCGGTGAGCCCGATCACGCTCGGCGTGCCGTTCATCAGCGCAGCGATACCGGGTCGCGCCTCGAACGAGTTGTCCATCGCGAACTGATCCCGCTGCGCGAACCACCCCTGGATCGGCTGGTGAAGCTGATCGTGAAGTTCGGTGCGCACGTAGCTGAAGGCCGGCGAACCGGGGCCGCCGTTGAGGAACTTGTAGGTGCAACCCGCAGCCAGCTCGGCGCCCGACGAGTGCAGATCGATCGGGACGACGCCGGCCGCGTGCGAGAGGTCCCACACGGTGATCGCACCCGCGTCCTTCGCCCGCTGTGTCTCTGCGGCGAGGTCGTGCAACCTCGCGGTTCGATAGTCGACGAGCGAGCGCACCACGACACCGACGCCGTCGAGATCGTCCAGGCCGCGCTTGACCTCGACATCGGGTCGGAGTCGAGCGATGCCGTCGACGACGTATCTGTCGGTCGGAAATTCGGAGTCGGCGATGGCGATGACCGGTGCAACCTCGGGAATGTCGAGCGCGACGTTCACGAGTTGGAACAGGCACACCGTCGTCGACTCGTTCACGACGACTTCTCCGGACCGGGCACCGATGGTCGGCGCCAGCTCGTCACCGACGGTCAGCGGCAGGTTCAGCCAGTCGTGCTTCCACCACGAAGTGATCAGGTCATCGGGCCACTGGGACTCGACGGCCTCGAGCACGGCCGCCACCGACCGCTTCGGCGTCATGCCCAACGAGTTGCCGTCGAGGTAGATCAACCTCTGGTCGCGGATCACGAAGTGGTCGCGCCAGTGGGCGAGCGGGTCGGCCGCATCGAGTGACTCGGCGTGCGACCGTTCGAGCAGCGGTGACCTCACGACGTGCAGGCTTCCACGAAGCTCGCGTGCCGGACATGGCCTGCGTTCGTGAACTCGGCGATGTCCACCACGACGCGGAGTTTCGGTTCAACCCATCGCGTCGCCGACCTGCGGACGGTGGCAGGGAGCGGTCCGTCGAACGGGGAGCCATCGGCGGAGAGTTCGTTGAGTCGTGCCGTCAGCGCGTCGAGTGTCTTGCTGTCGAAGCCGGTTCCCACTCCACCGGCGAAGCGCAACTCTCCGGCTGTCAGTGGGGTAGCGAGCGCGCGCTCGACCTCGGGGTCGCGCGAGGCGACCTGGTCGATCCCGACAAGCAGCGAGCCGAACGACTCCGACCGATTGCCGCTCCCGGTCGTGAACCCACCGACCACCAGCTCGACGCGGCGACGATGCTTCAGCTTCAGCCAGTCCTTGGACCGAGTGCCGGGCCGATAGATCGAGTCCAGCCGTTTCGCGATCACTCCTTCGAGGCCCTGTTCCGCGGTGGCAGCGAGGAGCTCGGATCCACCACCGACGGTGAACGCTGGGACCTGCCAATGCACGCTCGGCTCCACCAACTGTTCCAAGAGTGCTCGACGGTCTCGATACGCGAGTCCTGTGGCGTCGTTGTCGGAGATCTGGAGCACGTCGAAGATCTGGAACACGGCGGGGTGCTGTGCAGGGTCGGTTCGTTTCTGGACGAGGTCGAAGCTGGGACGGCCGTCGGCATCGAGCACGACCATCTCTCCGTCGAGGATCGCGTCGGTGCCGATTGCGGACGCGAGACCGGTCACGTCGGGCCATCGCTGCGTCGCATCGTGGCCGGACGTGGTCTGGAACCGAACCTCCCCGTTCTCGATATGAGCGAGCGTGCGATGCCCGTCCCACTTCACCTCGAACGCCCAGTCGTCACCGTCGGGGACCGGAGCAGACGCCGGCTTCATCGTCGCCTTCATCGGAGGCACCGGGAACGACAACATCAGCTCAGTCTGGTACTCGGCTCGACAGGACGCCGTCGGCCTCCAACGTGTCGAGCTGGTCGTCGTCGTAGCCGAGCAGTTCGGCGAGCACCGAACGGTTGTCTTCGCCGCGGTACTTCGGCACGCCTGACACCGCGACGTCAGGCCCGTCGCTGAAGCGCCACGGCACGTTCGGCAATCGAATCGAGCCGCCCGAACGATCGTCGACGTCGACGGTCGCCCCACGCTCGAGTGCCCACTCGGTGTCGGCGAGCTCGCCGGGCTCGCGCACTCGGCCGGTCGCCAGGCGGTTGGCGGCGAACGTTCGCTCGAAGGTCTCCGCATCAGGCACGGTCGCGGCGAACGACATGAAGATCTCACAGAGGGCGTCGTAGTTGGCGACCCGGTTCGCAACGTCGACGAAGCGTTCGTCGTCGAGCAGCTCCGGCTGGTCCATGGCGTTCACGAACAGCTCGAACGTTCCGCGTTCCGCAGGGTGGCCGCTGACGATGTACTGCTCTCCGCTCGCGATCCGAACGACCAGGTAGTCGCCGGGACGAAAGCTCCGAATCCACTGCGGATCGTCCTCACCGTCCCACAGCGTGTCGTGCATGTGCTCGTTGACGTACATCATCGTCTCGGCCATCGAGACGTCCAGTGTCTGCCCGTTCCCCGTCTGCTCGCGTTGATACAGCGCAGCAAGGATCGCGGCGGCCAACTCCATGCCGGTGTACACATCCGCGTGGCTGTGCGGATCCTTCGCCAACCGGCCGCCGCGCGCATTGCCCTGTGAGGCGATGATCCCCGACTCGGCTTCGACCACCGGTGCGTAGGCGCGTCGGTGAACCCACGGGCCGGTCTGGCCGTAGCCCGACAGCGACGCGTAGACGAGACGCGGGTTCGCAGCACGAAGCGCGTCGGCGCCGAGGCCGAGCTTGTCCATCACGCCAGGTCGATAGTTCTCGACGAGCACGTCAGCGGTCGCCGCCAGGTCGCGAAGGATCTGAGCTCCCGCGGGTGCACTCAGATCGATGCTGAGGTTCGACTTGCCCGTGTTCTGCTGCGCGAAGTAGCTGGCGATGCCATTGCGGCGCGGCGTCGAGAATCGCGTGAGGTCGCCGTCGGGCGGCTCGATCTTGATGACCTCGGCGCCGAGATCGCACAGCATCCGGGTGCAGTGCGGCCCCGACAGCACTCGCGACAGATCGAGCACACGCACACCGGTGAGCGGTCGGGTCGGTGCGTTGCTCTGCTCGCTCGTCGTTCCGTCGGTCATCGTTCCATCGTGACCTGGTTCGGTCGGGCTCGGCAAAGCCTGGCGGTGTCCACCACACTCTCGACATGGAATCTGGACCCCTCGCAGGCCACGTCGCACTCGTCACCGGAGGTGGCACCGGCATCGGTTTGGGCTGCGCCGAGGCGCTGCTCGCCGACGGTGCGGCGGTGCTGCTCGCAGCCCGCAACCTCGACCGTCTCGACGAGGCGGCGGCGGGTCTTCGTTCGAACTTCGACGATGCGACGGTTGCCACGGTCGCATGCGACGTGACCGATGAATCGTCCGTCGCAGCCGCGGTGCGAACCGCCTCCGAGCTCGGGCCACTCAAGATCGTCGTCGTTAACGCCGGGTTCGGCGCGGCCGCTCCTTTCCACCGGACCTCGCTCGACGACTGGAGCGCCGTGATGGCGACCAACCTCACCGGCGCGTTCCTCACGATGCGCGAGTCCGTCGAGCCCATGGTCGCGGCAGGCGGTGGTTCGATGGTCGCGGTGTCCTCGATCGCCGGGGTCGAAACCCACCGCTTCATGACGCCCTACACGGTGTCGAAAGCCGGCCTCGAGATGCTGGTCAAGCAGGTGGCCGACGAGTTGGGGCCGTCGGGAATCCGCGCGAATGCGGTTCGCCCCGGACTCGTCCCGACCGACGCAACGGCGGGGATGATGTCGATCCCGGCGATCGTCGAGGACTACCACGCGCAGATGCCACTCGGCCGTGAGGGGACCACCGAAGACATTGCCAACCTGGTCCGGTTCCTCGCCGGGCCCGAGAGTTCGTGGATCACCGGAACGTGCATCAGCGCCGACGGAGGGCATCACCTCCGCCGCGGCCCGAACATCGATCCGGTGATGGAGATGCTGCACCCCGGCGACACCGCACCCTGATTCACGTGACCGCAGGGAGGTGACGGGGGCGACACGCGGACCGATCCATCCTTCGATACCGTAGGGAGTTCTCCGGCCGCTCTGGCCGGTGGGCGCTGTTCGGGAAATCTGCTCCGGCCGTAGCGCTGTTGATGAAGCAGAACCGAAAGAAGACCCCCCAATGAGCACCCTCATCGAGGACGCGCCTGCGTCCGCTGACGTCACCTTCGCCGAGCTCGGCCTCCCGACTGCGATGGTCGACGCCCTCGAATCGCGGGGCATGGCCGCCCCGTTCGCGATCCAGGCAGCAGTCATTCCCGACGCGCTCGACGGCCGCGACATCGCCGGTCGGGCACCCACCGGTTCCGGCAAGACCTTGGGCTTCGGCCTCCCGATCGTCGCCGGTCTCACCAAGGCGAAGCCCAAGCGCCCCGTTGCGCTCGTGCTGGCCCCCACTCGCGAGCTCGCCGAACAGATCATGGCCGAGCTCACACCTTTCACGAAGGCGATGCGGTTCTACGCAACCTCGATCTATGGCGGTGTCGGCTACGGAAATCAGAAGAACGCCCTGAACAAGGGCACCGAGCTCGTCGTGGCGTGCCCAGGCCGCCTCGAGGACCTGATGCAGATGGGCGCGATCGATCTGCGTGACGTCACCCAGGTCGTGATCGACGAAGCAGACCAGATGGCCGACATGGGCTTCTTGCCCGCCGTGCGCCGCATCGTCGGCGAGACGTCGCCCAACCGCCAGGTGATGCTGTTCTCGGCCACGCTCGACGGCCCGGTCGCCAAGCTGATCAAGGACTACCAGCACGATCCGGTGCGCCACGAGGTCGGTCCCAAGGGACCCGACATCCACGCAGCCCACCACGTCTTCTGGCAGACGGAGCGCACCGAACGCAACCAGAACGCCGCCGGCGTGATCGAGAGCTGCGGCTCGACGATCGTGTTCACGCGTACCCGCCACGGCGCCGACCGGTTGGCGAAGCAGCTCGGCAAGCTCGGCGTCTCCGCCCAGCCGATCCACGGTGGCCGGAGCCAGAACCAGCGTGACCGAGCGCTCGACGCATTCAAGAAGGGCAAGGCCGACGCCTTGATCGCCACCGACGTCGCCGCTCGCGGCATCCACGTCAACGGCGTGAACGCGGTCATCCACTACGACCCGCCGGCCGACGGCGCCACCTACCACCACCGCTCGGGCCGCACGGCCCGTGCTGGCGCCACCGGCATCGTCGTGTCGTTCGTCGAGCCGGGCACCTCGAAAGACGTCAGGAAGCTGCAGAAGGAAGTCGGCATCCAGGTCGACGTGACCGACCCAGATCTCGACGAACTCGAAGTCACCCTGCTGCTGCTGGAGACCGAGGCTGCCGCAGCGGGCGACGTCGTCGAAGCGCCCGTCGCATCGACTCGAACCGATTCAGCCGCAGGTCGACCCAAGCAGGACAAGCAGCGCAGCTCGGGTGACGCGCCTGCGGAGCCCACGTCGAAGAAGCAGCGGCCCGAAAGCACTGCTCCGGTGCCGTCTGGCCATGAACTCGGCACGGTCAAGTTCTTCAACGCCAGCCGCGGATACGGCTTCATCGTGCGTGATGCCGGCGGTGACGAGTTGTTCGTCCACTTCTCCAGCATCGACACCGAGGGCTTCAAGACACTCGACGAGAAGGCCCGTGTGTCCTACGAGGTCGGTCAGGGCAAGAAGGGTCTCGAAGCGAAGAACGTCCTCGTTCGATAGCGACGGATTCTCGGTGGCGCCTAGGGTCACCTGGGTGCACGACGATCGTGAGCTCGCCGAACGCCGAATCGCTCGCGAACTCTGGGAGCGGGTCATGCCGCTCGTACACACTGAACGAGTGGCGCTGCGCGTGGAGGCGGGTCCGAGCCTCGACCAGCTGTCGCCGTTCTCCGTCGGCGATGCATGGGGCGAGCCCTGGGGGACGACCTGGTTCCGTCTTACAGGGGACGTCCCGACGGATTGGCACGGCCGGCAGCGAGCGGTGCGGATCGAAGCGAACATCGATCTTGGATTCACTCGGAGTCCAGCCGGATTCCAGGCGGAAGGACTCGTCGTCGAGCGTGGCGGCGACGGTTCGTTGCGACCCCTGCACGGGATCCACCCTCGACGCACCCATCACCTGATCGAGAACCCGGCAGGGCCGGTCGACGTGCTCGTCGAGGCGGCATCGAACCCGACGTTCCCGCAGTTCGCACCGTCGCCGCAGGGTCTTCCCGAGACCGCATCGACCGACCCGATCTACCGCTTCAGAACGGCCGACCTGGTCCTGGTCGACATCGAGACCGAAGCGCTCGTCCACGACCTCGATGTGCTCGACGAGACGATGCGGTCGCTCCCGCTCGACGACCCCAGGCGCTCCAAGCTGCGGCACGTCATCGTCGAAGCGCTCGACGCAGTGCCCGACGTCGAAGCCGCCCGAAAGCTCCTCGCATCGCACCTGGCCGAATCGGAGGCAACGACGCGCCGCCATCGCGTCATCGCGACGGGACACGCACACATCGACACCGCATGGCTGTGGCCGATCCGTGAGACCGTCCGCAAGTGCACACGGACGTTCTCCTCCGCAGTCGAGCTGATGGACGCCGACCCGGCGTATCGGTTCACCTGCTCGCAGGCACAGCAGTACGCGTGGATCGAGGAGCGGCACCCGGAACTCTTCGAACGCATCATCGCGAAGGTTGCAGAAGGTCAGTGGCTGCCGGTCGGCGGCATGTGGGTCGAGGCCGACATGAACTTGCCGTCGGGCGAGAGCCTTGCTCGCCAGATCGTCTACGGGCAGCGCTACTTCACCGAGAAGTTCGGTGCGCCGAGCCGCGAGGTCTGGATCCCTGACGTGTTCGGGTACCCGGCGGGGCTGCCGCAGCTGTTCCGGGCGGGCGGCATGGACCGATTCGTCACCCAGAAGCTCTCGTGGAACAAGCAGAACCGCTTCCCCCACCACACGTTCCGATGGGAAGGGCTCGACGGTTCGTCGGTCCTGACGCACTTCCCGCCGGTCGACACCTACAACGCCGAGATCACACCCGGCGAGATCGCTCATTCGATCCGCTCGTTCAAAGAGCACGAATGGAGCGATGTCTCCCTGATGCCGTTCGGGCACGGCGACGGCGGTGGCGGCCCGACGAGGGAGATGCTCGAGCGAGCGCATCGGATCGGATCGACGAATCCCGACGTGTCGGTCGAGATCGGTTCGGCCGACGACTTCTTCGCCGCAGTCGAACGCGAGGCGGTCGAAGGGGCCGACGTACCGACGTGGCGTGGCGAGCTCTACTTCGAGATGCACCGCGGCACGCTCACCAGCCAACTGCGAACGAAGATCGGCAACCGACGCTGCGAACGCGAGCTGTTCCGCGCCGAACTGTGGGAAGCGACCGTTGGCTCGCGACCCTCGGCAGACGTGCTCGAACAGCTGGGATCTCGGCCGATCGCCGAGATCTGGCCCGATGTGCTGACGCAGCAGTTCCACGACATCCTGCCGGGCTCCTCGATCGCCTGGGTCCATCGAGACGCCGAGCTGGTGTTCCTCGGTGCGTACGTCGAGTTGTGCAACCACGGGATCATCTCGCGGCTTGCGGTGCTTCCGAGTGGCAACTCGATCGTGAACAGCTCAGGCGTCGATCACCGTGGCGTGGTCATCGTCAAAGCGTCCCATCTCGATCTCGTCGGGGAGACCGAACTCGAGAACGTCCAGCAGATCAGCGAGCACGAGTGTGCTGTGGCTGTCGACGTCGGTGCCTTTGCGACCGCTGCACTCGAACCAAGAACGGTGACGGATCGCGTCGTCGTGACCGACTGTTCGATGACCAACGGCCACCTTGCCGTTCGCTGGAACAAGCACGGCGACCTCACATCGATCATCGACATCGCAGCGCGACGCGAGCTGATTCCGACGGGGGAGCGTGCCGCCGTTCTCGAGCTGGGGCGTGACCAGCCGGTGGAGTACGACGCGTGGGATCTCGAGTCCTGGACCCGCGAGCAGAGCCGACCGGTCAGTGGCGGTGTCGTCACCGTCGAGGCGAGTGGGCCGTTGATCGGACGCGTTCGCGTCGAGCGATCCTTCGGACCGTCGAAGGTCGTCACGACCTATGAGCTGCGCGCGGAGTCACGCCAGCTCGACATCGACCTCGACATCGACTGGCATCACGACGAGCACCTGCTGTCGATGGCGTTTCCGCTCGACGTGCGCGCGGACACCGCCGCATGTGACGTCCAGTTCGGCGTGACACACCGTCCGACCCACCCGTCGTCGCCGTGGGACGCGGCAAAGTTCGAAGTGTGCGCGCACCGATACGTCAGCGTCGCCGAGCCATCGTTCGGGGTCGCAGTCCTCAACGACGGTCGCTACGGACACGCCATCTTCGACGGTGCGATTCGTGTGAGTCTCGCCCGTGCCGCGAAGTATCCGGATCCGGATGCGGATCACGGCAAGCACCAGCTCAAGCTGGCGGTCCGGCCACACGACGGCGACCTCGGGCAGGTGCGTGCCGCAGCCGAGTTGTTGAACCGTCCGCTCGATGTCGCGATCAATGTCGGCGAGGTACCGGCTGGTCGGGTCGACCACCCTGCACCGGTGATCACCATCGTCGGCGACGACGATCAGCCAGCGCTCGGCGTCGAGGTCGGCGCGATCAAGTTGGCTGATGACGGCCCACACACCGCTCCCGGCGATCTCGTCGTACGACTCCACGAGGCGATCGGTGACCGGACTCGGATCACGCTGCGCGCCCCGCACAGAATCGCCGCAGCCTGGTCGTGCGACCTGATGGAAACGCCGCAACGCGGCCATGAAGTCGGCGACGGCGTGCTGTCGCTCACGCTGCGCCCGTTCGAACTCGTCACCCTCCGGATTCGACAAGCCGACGACTGGGACGGTCGCAGCTGAGCCAGCCTGGTTCTCGTCGGCTTTCGTCCCGGGTTCCGGGACGAACTCCGACGAGAACGAGATGAAACGGCGGTGAGCGTCAGCCGAGACCCGGCGCGCCCGCGTAGGCAGGCAGGCACGGCTGGCCACCAAGGTGGCAGTACATGACCTTGGAGCCAGCTGGGATCTCACCCGAACGGATCATGCCGATCAGCCCGGCCATCGATTTCCCTTCGTAGACCGGGTCCGTGAGCATCCCCTCGGTTCGCGCCGTGAGATGGATGGCGTCGACGGTCTGCTGGTCCGGGATGCCGTAGGCAGGTCCCTCGTAGCCGGCGACCACGGTGATCTCATCGTCTCGAAGGTCGCGTCCGAGGTCGATGGTGTCGGCGGTGTTCGTGGCGATCCGGGTGACCTGCGCGATCGTCTTGTCGAGCGTTGCCGATGCGTCGATGCCGATGATCTTGCGCTTGGACCCCTGGCCGTCGGGGTCTTCGAGTGCGAATCCGGCGATCATGCCAGCGTGGCTCGACCCCGTGACCGTGCACACGACGACGTGATCGAAGAACGTGTCGACCTCGGGCTCCTGTGCCGCGAGCTCGACGGCCCAGTTCGCGAAGCCGAGCCCGCCGAGCGGGTGATCCGATGCGCCGGCCGGGATCGCGTACGGCGTGCCACCGGCGGCCTCGACCGATGCGAGGGCGTCCTTCCAGCTGTCGCGGATCCCGATGTCGAATCCGGCGGCGTCGATACGGATGTCGCCACCCATGATCCGGCTGAGTTGGATGTTGCCGACCTTGTCGTAGTTCATGTCGGGCCAGTCGACCCATGACTCCTGCACCGTCACGCAGCCCAGACCGAGGTGGCGTGCCACTCCCGTGACGGCGCGCGTGTGGTTGGACTGGATGCCGCCGATCGAGACCAGCGTGTCGCAACCCTTCGCCAAGGCGTCCGCAACGAGGTACTCGAGCTTTCGGACCTTGTTGCCACCGAACGCGATCCCCGAGTTGCAGTCTTCGCGCTTGGCCCAGATCTCGACCTCACCACCGAGTGCTTCAGACAGGCGAGGAAGCGGGTGGATCGGCGAGGGGCCGAAGGTGAGCGAATGGCGGGGGATGTCGCGAAGTTGCATGGGGTCGCTTTCTCGATGTGTACGTCCGGTTCGGACGAGAGATAATAATCGTATACGATCGCAGTCATGTCAACGGTTGACCGAGTCGAGCGAGTGGTGATCGACGATCTGCTCCGCGGAGCGTTGGCGCCAGGAACGAGAATCCGCCAGGACGTCCTGGCAGACCAACTGGGGGTGAGCAAGATCCCGGTCCGCGAGGCACTCCAACGCCTGTCGGCCCTCGGGTTGTTGCACTTCGAGACGAACCGCGGCGCCGCAGTGCCGACGCTGTCCGTCGCGGAGGCGATCGAGAACTCGGTGCTCCGCAAGTCGATCGAAGTCGAGATCCTGCGCCAAGCGATCCCAAACATGTCGATCGTCGACCTCGCCGAAGCCGAGCTCGCGCTCGGCAACGCCGAACTCGGCGTCACCGAATCGAACTGGGCCTTTCACCGTGCCCTGTATCAAGCATCCGGGTGGACGCGCGGACTCGCCATGGTCGAGATCCTCCACGCTGCGATGGCTCCCTACGTGCTGCTGTACATCGAGAGTCTCGGCGGAGCCGAGCCATCCGAGTCCGAACACCGTGAGCTCCTCGCGGCCTGCCGGGAGGGCGATGTCGAACGCGCCGTGAGGTTGTTGACCTCGCACCTTGCCGAGGCATCGTCGGCTGTGATCGACTTCCTCAGCATGAACGAGGCACGGGGTGACGATGTCTGAACAACCGGGTCGCGATCTCGCTGCGCTGCGCGAGATCGAGCGACGGGTGCTGTGGCTCGCAACGCGCATCATCGACTACGCCAACCGGCGCGGCACGACCGACGTGAAGGTCGGGGGCCATCAGGCGTCGTGCGCGTCGATGGCATCGATCATGACGGCCTTGTGGTTCAACCACATCGGAAGCGAAGACAAGGTCGCGGTGAAGCCGCATGCCTCGCCCGTGTACCACGCGATCAAGTACCTGACCGGCGAGCTCGACCGGTCGTACCTCACGACGTTGCGGCAGCGGGGCGGACTCCAGGCCTACCCGTCGCGCACCAAGGACCCGGATGTATCCGACTTCTCCACGGGCTCGGTGGGCCTCGGCGCCGTCGCTCCGCTGTTCGCAGCGTTGACTCGGCGCTACACCGACTCGCACTTCGGTGAGCAGGACCCGGCACGGTTCATTGCGCTGGTCGGCGATGCCGAACTCGACGAAGGGAACGTCTGGGAAGCCATTGCCGACCCGGCCACCCAGGGGCTCGGCAACTTCACCATGGTCATCGATCTCAATCGGCAATCGCTGGATCGCGTGATTCCGGACATCGCCGCCACTCGATTGAAGAGCTTCTTCGCCGACGCCGGCTGGCATGTCGCAGAAGCCAAGTACGGCAAGCGTCTCTCTGCAGCGTTCGGTGAGCCCGACGGCGACGCCTTGGAGGCGCACATCGACTCGATGCCGAACGAGGCGTATCAGGAGCTGTTCGGTCTGGCGCCTGCGGACGTGCGACGCAAGTTCCTCCTCGGGGCCGATCCAGCCGTCTCGCGGTTCGCCGAGCACTTTGACGACGACGAACTCAAGTCGATCATCACCGACCTCGGTGGGCATGACCTCGGTGTCTTGACGGACACCTTCAGGTCGTGCGATGCGACACCGGACCGTCCGTCCGTGGTGTTCGCGTACACCATCAAGGGATACGGCCTGCCGATGGCCGGAGACCCGATGAACCATGCGGCGTTGCTCAGCCCGGAACAGATCGACGACTTCCGTTCGTCGGTCGGGCTCGATCTCGACACCGAGTGGGATCGGTTTGCACCCGATGCGGAGACCGGGAAGATCTGCCGGAGTGTCGGCGGGGACATCAACAACGCGCCGTCACCGCCTCGACCCAAGCTCCCGATTCCGGTCGCATCACGCTCGGTCTCCACAACCGGGTCGACGTCGACTCAAGAAGCCTTCGGCCGCGTCCTCGCGAGCCTCGCTGACGTCGAAGGCGTCGGCGATCGCCTCGTCACGACCGCCCCCGACGTCTCGATCTCGACCAACCTCGGTGGGTTCATCAACAAGCGCGGTGTCTACTCCCACGTCGAACGAGACGACCATGGCGGCGCCGACCGCCTCCTCAAGTGGGCCCCGGCCCCTTCGGGCCAGCACATCGAACTCGGGATCAGCGAGATGAACCTGTTCATGCTGCTCGGCCAGCTTGGGTTGAGCCATGAACACCATGGCGAGCATCTGCTCCCTGTCGGCACCGTGTACGACCCGTTCGTGCTCCGGGGGCTCGATGCCTTCATCTACGGCTTGTACAACGACGCCCGGTTCGTTGTTGCCGGAACGCCGGCGGGTGTCACCCTGGCGCCCGAGGGTGGCGCCCATCAATCCACGATCACGGCCTCGGTCGGCGCCGAGCTCCCCGGTCTCATTGCGTGGGAACCTGCGTTTGCATCCGAAGTCGACTGGATTCTGTGTTCGGCGCTACGGCGGCTTGGCGGCGACGACGGCATCAGCAGCTATTTGCGACTGTCGACCCGACCAGTGGATCAGGCGGCGTTCGCCGCCGCGCTCGACCGGTATGGCGAGGACCAGCTCAAGGCGAACGTTTTGCAGGGTGGTTACCGGCTGATCGACACCGCAGACGACGGTCGACCCGGTGTCACGATCGTGACCACCGGAGTAATGGCCCCCGAAGCGATCGAGGCTGCCGCAGTTCTCGACGACGAGGGAGTTCAAGCCAATGTTGTGCATCTCACCAGCGCTGATCTTCTGTACCAGGGCTGGCGGGCCTCGTTCATGCAGTCGGCGACCACGGCGCATGTCGGCCGAACATCCAACCATCTCGACCACCTGATACCCGACGCCGAACGAGGTCGACCGATCGTCAGTGTCCACGATGCCGCAAGCCACAGCTTGGCCTGGATCGGCTCGGCCATCGGTAGCCGCCAGTTCACACTTGGCGTGGACCGGTTCGGCGAGTCGGGAACGATTGCCGAACTCCATCAGATCGTCGGAATCGATAGTGGCAGCATCGTGAACGCTGCGCTGTTGGCGCTCTAGGCGCCCGGCCCCGCCGTCGGCGAAATTCCTCGCCTGAGCTGGCCACGACGCCGGCCCGTGCGATGAACTGTCGACCGTGGCAACCCCAGCAGTCCCAATTGGACCTTCGACCCGTGCACTCGTGCTCGGCGCGCCCGGCGGCCTCGGCTCCCAGATCGTCCATCAGCTCGTCGAACGGGGCGCGGTCGTAGCCATGGTGTCGCAGCATGGCGACAAGCTCGATCAGCTTCCTCAGCCAGGGCCTCGAATGGCGCTCGACTTACGAGACCCGGGGGCATGCGAGCAGGCCATCGACTTTGCGATGTCAAGTCTGGACGGTCTCGACCTGGTCGTCAACGCGATGGGCGTGGTTGCATTCGGACCGGCGGTCGAACTCGACATCGACGTACTTGAGGAGCTGTTTTTGACCAACACGTTTGCGCCCCTCATGATCACCATCGCCGCCCTGAACCGGCTCGAGCGGGGTGCGACCATCGTGAATATCTCCGGGGTGATCGCCGAGCAGAACGTGCCCGG